>DASXSL010000051.1:0-13712 GCA_036506035.1 Gemmatimonadaceae bacterium
GTTCGCAGCGTGTCCGGATCGTTCACTGTCGAGAGTGACGGCTCCGGCAGCATCTACGCCACCGATGTCCGTGGCTCAGTGGTGGTTGAAAACGACGGCTCCGGCGAGATCGAGGTAAAACAGGTCGGCAAGGATTTTCGCGTCGAGCACAAGGGTAGCGGCGATATTGACTACGCAGACGTCACTGGCCGCGTCGAAATCCCAGAGCGCCACCGAGACCGCCGCTACCGTAGCGGCCGCTAGTTAGCAGCCACCGGCGCGCACACAGGCGTCCGGAGAAGTTCGGACGTCGCGCCGGGGCGTGCACGTTTATTGCCGCACCACCCCTCCGAACTGTGCGGGAAACGGGAGACACTTCAAGAGTTCTCCTGCCGAATTCTCCCGCCCACCACGGAGAAAGAAATGCGCTTTCTGGCAATAAGCATCTGTGCTCTTGCTCTTCTACCCGCCGCATCCTGGGCGCAGCAGCAGGCAAGCGCCGCCACCGGGCCGACATTGCAAGCGGCGGCGATTGGCTTTCATGTGAATGAAACCAAAATGAACGGCTCGACGAAGGTCACCGCCGCGCCGGTGCGTCCCCACGCCGGGCAAGACGTCGCCCTGATGGTCGTCGGTGTTGGTGCAATGATCGTCGGCGCGCTAGTAGGCGAAACGGCCGGAACGATCATCATTATCGGCGGCGCAGCGATGGCTCTGTTCGGGCTGTACCACTATCTCGAGTAGCACTAGAGCCGGAGTCAATTGTGTCGGTACCCGCTAGGAAGAACTGCCGACCAAGACTATCAGCTAGCGGCAGTGGGCGGAGCGGCTGGGGGCTGAGAGCTGGCTAGGCTTCTCCATCGATGTGTAGCGTCCCGGAGCTGACGAGCACGGAGGACCCACCCACGCGGATCGCGGCGAGCTGGCCGCGCTTCAAATCCACCTCGAGCTCCAGTCTGCTTGGGCGACCCATCTCGACTCCCTGATCGACGATCCAGCGTAGCGTACCATCGCGAGTCTCTGCTCTCAGCGCCAGAAAACCGGCCAGCGCTGCGCAAGCACTTCCGGTCGCCGGATCTTCACCGACACCGAGGCCGGGCGCGAACATTCGGGCGCGGATGTGGCCGCCCTCGAAAATATTCGTCCAGTCGTCGGCGCTGAAGACGAACATCTCGGGCGCCCAATAGCCGCGCAGCGACTGTTCCCATTTGGGAATGTCCACTCTAGCCCACGCCAACATCTCCGGCTTCTTGAGCGGGATGAAGAGATACGGCACACCACAGGAAACGGCTTCCGGCTCGATCATGTCGTCGGCCACGATGTGACTCGGCTCGAGCGACAGGATCTCGCACAGCGTCTCGGGCGGTGGTGGAGGATCCTTGATCTCGGGGAGCTTTGCCGAGGTGAGCTGCGAGAAGACCGGCTTGCCATCACTGGCGCGAATCAGAACCGGGACCGGTCCGACGCCTTCCTCCAGCACGATGCGAGTCTCTTCGCCGTCGAGCGGAATCTCACCGATCGATGCGAGCACGAACGCGCATCCCACTGTTGGATGTCCGGCAAACGGCAGCTCGATTCCTGGCGTGAAGATGCGAACACGGCGGGTGTTGGCGCTCTGCTCGGGAGGAAACACGAAGACGGTCTCGGAGTAATTGAACTCGCGCGTGATTGCCTGCATCTGCGCATCGGTCAGACCGCGCGCGTCTGGCACGACGGCGAGCGGGTTCCCGCCGTGGAGGTGGTCGGTGAATACGTCAGCGGTGTGGAAGACGTAGGGCATGTGCCAAGAAATTGCGCCAAGCCGGGCTCGGCGGCTACCAGTGCCCCGTCTGGCATTGAACAAGCATTCATCGTGGACATGAGTCCCCTAAGATCCGGCGGCAAAACCAGGGCTAAAAAACGCGCGGCTTTGTTACGTTTCGGCCCGGCCGGCTGGCTGTACAAGGACTGGGAAGGGATCGTTTATCCGCGCGAGAAGTCTTCCGGTTTCGACCCGCTCCGCTACATCGCCGACTTCTTTGACACCGTCGAGATCAACTCGAGCTTCTACGGACCACCGCTGCCGAGGACGACTGCGTCGTGGGTCAAGCGGGTGAAGGATCATCATCAATTCCGGTTCACTGCCAAGCTGTGGAAGCGCTTCACCCACGAGCGGGACAAGGCCTGGACCAGATCAGAAGTCGATCAGGTCCGTCAGGGCTTCGACGTGATGATGGATGCCGAGAAGCTAGGCGCCGTACTGCTGCAGTTTCCGTGGAGCTTCAAACGGACAGAAGAAAATCGCGAATGGCTGGGCGACGTTATGCGCACCTTCAGCGCTTATCCGCTGGTGGTTGAGGTAAGACACACATCCTGGCTTGCCCCTGAATTTCTGCAGACGCTGGAGGAGGAAGGCGTCGGCTTCGTCAACATCGATCAGCCACTCTACCACAATTCGATCGGTCCTTCGACGCACGTGACTTCGCACGTTGGCTACGTGCGTGTACATGGGCGGAATTACAAGGACTGGTTCCGCGAAAAGGCGGGCGTCGAGCAGCGATACAACTACCTGTACAAACCCGAGGAGCTCGAGCCGTGGGTCGAACGGGCGCGGGAAATCGCCAGCTATGCGGGCACCCGCGAGGTGTACGTCATCACCAACAATCACTACAAGGGTAAAGCGGTCGCCAATGCGTTGATGATGAAGTCGATGCTGACGGGGGAGCGGGTGCCGGCGCCGAGTGGTGTCTTCGAGGCCTATGGCGAGGTGGTCGAGGACTACACCATCCCGGTTGAGGAAGGCGTCGAAACTGGCGCAAATTGATTGACCACCAGGCCTTAATCCGTTACTATTTACCCCAGGAAGCGCAACGTTTGCGCTACAGATGCCAGATTGCCGTACAGGGACCTGGGGTGTTGCCAGGTCTTTTGATTTTCTGGCGTGCAGTGCGATCATGTCGATCGCGAACAAACAGTAGTCGGATTGGTACCGCAACACGGCACTTCCGACCAATTGCAGAGGAAGTACCGAAATGCGTACCACCGGAAAAGTGAAGTGGTTCAACGACGCCAAGGGATTTGGTTTCATCACCCCGGAGAACGGGCAGAAGGATTGCTTCGTTCATCACTCAGCCATTCAAGGCAGCGGCTTCAAGTCGCTGGCCGAGGGCGAGCGCGTCGAGTTCGACGTTGTGCAGGGCCAGAAGGGTCCCGCCGCTGAGAACGTCACCAAGCTCGGCGCCTAAGTCGCAGCTTGCTGAAAGGCTTCACAGAAAAATGGGGCCGGTCTGGACAACACCAGGCTGGCCCCGTTTTTTATCTGTACTAACCCGCTAAGACTGGAGGACTATGGCGAAAGAAGAAGCAATCGAGCTGGAAGGAACCGTTACTGAAGTGCTGCCAGATGCGACGTTCCGCGTGCAGGTGAACAATGGTCATGACGTGCACGCGACAATTGCGGGAAAGATGCGGAGATTCCGCATCCGTGTTCTCGCCGGTGATCGCGTAACTCTCGAGGTCTCGCCTTACGACCTGACGAGAGGCCGCATCACCTTCCGTCACAAGAGCTGACGCGCCAGCCGTTCGTCGACTACTGCGCGTAGCGCAGTATGTCGTAGTAGAAGCGCACGCCGTAACCGACGTTGTCCACTGAGAGACGCTCGTCGTTGCCGTGCATCCCGCGCTGTGTTTCCGCTCGCGGGACCTTGAACGGATTGAATCCGTAAGTGGTAATCCCAAGTTTGCGATAGGTTGGTCGATCAGTGGCCGCCGTTTCCATCGGCGTCGTCACGAACGCGTTCGGCTCCCGATCGCGCGCGGCTCTCTCAATCGCGCGAAAGAGGTCGGTGTCGATCGGGCTCTCCAGGGGGGATTTGGTGTTGCCGAGATGGGTGAAATGAACAGCGGTGTCGCCCACGATCCGCTCCAAAGTCCGCATGTACTCAGTGGTGTCCTGATCGGGAAGCAGGCGGACATCGATCTCAGCGGAGGCAACGGCAGGGATCACGTTGATCTTGTTGGACCCGCTCAAACCGGTCAACGAGATCGTATTGCGAAGAATCGCGTTCCACGTCACATCGGAAAGAATCCATTCGCGAGCTCGTGGATTCTCGAGAGCAACCCGAACGTTGGAGAGCCAGCCGCGGTGAGGCTGCGGATACGTTCGGGCGATGTCGCGAAAGAACTTGTCGACACCCGGCGTGACGCGCAGCGGGGATTCGTACTGCGAAATCTTGTAGAGTGCCGCGACGAGCCGCGGTACCGGATTCAATTTGGTTGGACGTGACCCGTGGGACGGCACACCGTTCACGGTGAGTCGCTGCCAGAACGTCCGCTTCTCGGCGACCCCGACGCCGAAATAGACCACCTTGCCGGTGGAGTCGAGGAGATTGTCTGATCCCTCGGTCATCAGGTACTCGACGTCGCGAAGCAGATCGGGATGCCGTTGCACGAAGATGATCGCGCCGGTCGATCCGAGCTCCTCGTCGGCGTTGCCGATGAACACGATGTCGCGATTGAGCGGTGCACCGGATCGCTTGAGGGCTATCATTGCCATCAGTTGGGCAACTCCATGTCCCTTCATGTCGAGTGCACCGCGTCCCCAGATGTAGCCGTCCTTTGTCGTACCGGAGAAAGCATCGACCGACCACGACGAAGGATTGACGGGAACGACGTCAATGTGGTGAACCAACGCGATCGCCTTCTTGCTGCCGTTGCCGCGGAGGCGCGCGTAAAGGTTGGCGCGGTTCGGCCCGATTTCCGTGGTGTCGAGTATCTGGGCTTCGATGCCTTCACGGTCCAGAATCGCCTTCAGGAATCGCGCGCCGAGGATCTCGTTGCCGGGAGGGTTGGTGGTGTTGACCCGCAGGTAGTCGGCGAGGACCGTCTGCGACTCGCGAGCCAGCGCGGACCAGTCGAGTCGCGTCGCCTGGGCCGTGAGCCTTGAGGTCGTGAGAAGGGAGATCGACAGGGTAATTACAATTGCGCGGCGATTCATCGGTGCCTCAAGTAGGTGGGCGGGTCCGACGCGATTGCTCGAAGAGAGCGGATAATTCTATTCTGGCGGCCCTTATTTCGCTGAAGTATGGAGCAGGGAGGGTCGCCGTGAGTCGTTATTCAATGATTGCCCGACGATGGACGTTGGCGGCTGGTCTCGCGGTTGGGGTCGTTGGCGCGGCGTGCAAGCGACACGAGGCTGACACAAGCAACCCATTCGCGACGTCGCTGATGTTCGACGACGCGTCGCCTGATGCGCGTGAGGCGCTCGCCACAACGGTCAACTTCAGAGTGACCGACGAGAACTTCGCGCGCTGGGAGCTGGCGCAGGACAATCTCGACCGACTCCCACGATCCGCGATCAACTCCAGCGCAGGGTCGGGTGGAAGCGCAATCGATCGCGCAGTGATGCGGCTCCAATCGAGTCAGCGCGCACGGCGAGCAATCGAAAGTGCGGGACTCACAGTACGAGACTTCGTTCTGGAGACAATCGCGCTGGCGCAGGCCACTCTAGCGATACAGCCGGGAACCTCAGCGGGCCGCTCGGCGATCGTTGCGGCGAATTCGAGGTTTGTCAGTCAATACCAGGCACGGCTGCTGCGTTCGCGAGCGTATGCGCGCAGTCAGACACCGGAGTCGTTCGACGTGCAACCCGGAATGGCTGACGACGTCCAGCCCGAGCCGGGCGAGGTCGAGCAGATGCGACAATCCGAGAATGAGCAAGAGCTCGAAGCACAACGACGCGTTGATTCTGCGCAGGGAAGTGGCGGCCGGCGGGCTCGCACCAATGCGGACTCGGCGCGTGATTCAGTGGCCGACGTCCGTCGTGACACGGTTCCGGGCCGGAATCGGTAGTTGCGACACCCGCGACTTGAAGGCGTGAAATTCCGGGGAATCTACCAGAAAACGCTTCCCCCGCGCTTCGGGCAATGTCGCGATCAATTGGTTGGCCCTCTGGATTCGCGTCTCTTCCAGCGGGTGTGAGGCAAACCATCCCTCGACTTTGGTTGGCTGGTACTCGCGCTCCCTGAGCAACACGTTGAAGAGATCGGGAATTCCCCTCGGGTCGTAGCCAGCCCGGCTCACGTTCACTACGGCTTCCGAATCCGCCTGCAACTCGTCGGCCCGAGTATAGCGCGCGAAAAGGGCTGAGCCGCCCACCTGCACGGCGACCTGGGCCAATCCACTCTGGCAAATGTTGGTGAGTGTGCACACGACGGCGAGAGCGCCGTTGGCCTTCTGCTGCTTCTGCATCTGTTTTACCGAATGCCGCTCGACAACGTGTCCGATCTCGTGTCCGAGAGTGCCAGTCAGCTCGTCGAGGCGATCCGTGCTCTCGATGAGGCCACGGTTTACGTAAACGAACCCGCCCGGAAGCGCGAACGCGTTGATCTGACTGGTGTTCACAACGTAGAAGTGCCAATCGAGGTCAGACCTGCTGGTCTTCCTCGCAATCGACTCGCCGAGGTTTTGGATGTAGCGATTGACCGCCGGATCGGTGACGATTGGCAGCTGGGCGTTGATCTCGGCGGCGTTCTCGCGCCCGAGTGCTACCTCCTGGTCCTCGGACACGGAACATGCGGTAACGAGAAATGTGGCAATCAGTAGCGGGCCACGAATCATTTTTCGGTTGAAATGGTAAATTCATTGCGGGGGCAAGACATGTTCCAGCCGCGACGAGAGAAAAAGGCCTGAGCGTGAGCATTCCAAGAACCTTCCTACCACAGCCTTCGTGGCGCACCGCCATAATGGTGTTGCTTTGTGCCGCCACGCTGGTGCCAGTGATAGTGGGGTCAGGCTTCTTCTTCCCTTACGTCGTTCCGCGCAATCTCTATTTCCGCGCCATCGTCGAGATCGGGACTGCAACGCTGTTCCTGGCGCTTTGTTTTGGCCGAAAGAGACTGGATTTGCGCGGTGAGCCAATATTCTGGGCGCTCGTAGCGTTTCTTTTGGCAGCGACTCTCTCAGCGATTTTCTCGCCGGCGCGCATGCACAGCTTTTTCGGCGATTTCGAGCGCATGGGAGGCGTCTGGGCGTGGGTCAATCTCGTTTTGTTCTTCCTGCTCCTGCGCGCACTGCGCGACGCAGACTGGCCCTGGGTGCTCAATTGTGCCCTGGCAGTGGGGCTGTTCGTGAGCGTCCGCGCAAGCACTGAACATGCGGGTGCGGCGGCCACATCGACCGCAGGCATATTCGAGGCAAGCAGCGCGACGCTGGGCAACTCGGGACTGCTTGCCGCCTACCTGCTGATCAATCTCGCACTCGCGGCGTATCTCGCCTGTACGAACGTGCGGTTCCGTTTGTTGTACATAGCCGCGGGCGGTATGATCCTGTTGGCGCTGATTTACGCCGAGAACCGGAGCGCTGTCATCGGCCTGATGCTCGGGTCGATTGCTGGGGGAGTGATCTTCTCGACCGTCAGTGTCAGATCGCGCAAGAAGTGGATCGTACCGTCCGCTGCGGCGGCGTTCGCGCTAATGCTGCTCGGTGCAGCCGCTCTCATGCGAGCGTATCCAACGAGCCCGGTACTGCAACACCTGCCTGGGGTAGTGCAGCGACTGGCTCTGACAAATCCGGCCGGTTCCGACGAATCGCGGACGATGCAATGGCGCGCCGCGATCGAAGCGTTCAAGGATCGCCCGGTCTTTGGCTACGGAATCGAGAACCACAACCTCGCCTGGAGCGCTCATTTTGATCCGGACATTTACCGGCTCGAGACCGACATCTTCGACCGGACGCACAACCAGTTTCTGGAGATGATGGCCACGACCGGAATCCTCGGCACCGTGGCCTTTCTTGCGATTTGGGTTGCGATTGGAATGACCCTCGTGCGCGCGTATCGGGTCGGTCGAATCTCCGGCGCAACAGCGGCGGTTCTGTGGGGAGCTCAGATCGCGTACGTCACTTATCTCATGTTCTGGTTCGTCGATTTGAACTCGACGATGCTCTGGGTAATGATCGCCGCGCTGATTGCGTCTCGAGGAACTGTCGGACCGGTAGTTCTGGAAGCGACCAGCACCGACCCACAACCTGCGACTACACGCCCCGCCCTCGTGTTCGCCACCGTCGTCGTCCTCATCGCCGCACTTTACACAGAGGGCTACACGCCGCTGGTTGCCAATCGCGCGCTCGCCCGCGTCGATGCTCCAGAGCGTAACGTTGCCAACGCTCTCGGCGATCTGGATCTCCTCACCCATTCCTCCGTCCACCAGACGGCGCACACGCCGATGGTAATGGCACAATACATTGCGTCGCTGCGACCGCGGTTGCGGGCGATGCGCGCCAATCCAGCCGAGCGGAAGATGCTCGATCGCGCCTTCGCCGAGTCGTTCGCGGCGTTCGCCAGCGAGATCCATCGCGATACGCTCAACGACAGGCTCTACACCCACCAAGCAGGACTTTTGATGGAGGCGTCCCAGTTCTACGGGTCGCCGGCTTATCGGCAGCAAGCGATCGATGCGTTCCACAAAGCGATCGATCTAAGTCCGCATCGGGTTGAGCAGCGGCTCGGACTCGCCAGCATTTACATGACGGAGCACGACTACGAGCGCGCACTGGTTGTGCTGACGGACGCAGTCAAGAAGGACCCGCAGCTCGGAGAACCACGTTACCGACTCGCGCAAGCGTACATTGGCGCCGGCAAGGGCGACTCGGCGCTGGCCATGCTTCAGACCTCGCTCCGGCTCGGGTACGTCGGCGCACCCGAAACGTATCTGGCGATGGGTAAGCGGCTCGAGTTCTCGGGTCGGAGCGGAACGGCCGCAGCGCTCTATTCGGATTATCTCGAAGCGAAGTATACCGAAGCGGTCTGGGATCGATCGGAGACTATAGACAGACCGATTCCACCCACGGACATCGCAGTGGCGGCTCACCTCCCGCTACTCTACATGCGCGCGCGAGAGAGCGAATTGGCCGTCAAATCAGCTGCGGCGTTGTCTGCATTCGATCCGTCGAGAACGGCTATCGTCGAGCGCTTCGTTTCGGACGTGGGAGGTCGCCGGCGCGCCAACTGGGTGGCTAGGAGCTCGCTCCTACCCTGCGCGTCAGCGCGCACCGGCCGCACTCGCGATTCGACCGCGCTGGCGTGCGGAGTTTTCCGCCGAAAGCTTTAAGCCGGTTGCGGAACGGGCGCTGGCTGTCTGATGCCCGCGCGATGAATTCTCAGGGCAGCAATGCGGCGCCCGTCCATTGCGACCACTTCCATCTCGCCGCCAGGAATGGGAATTCGATCCCCCATGCGCGGCAGCCGTCCCAGCTTCGCGAAGGCGTAGCCGCCCAGTGTCGTCCAGTCTCCCTCGGGAATCGGGATGCGGTAGTCTGACCGAACGTCGATGAGCGACATCGATCCTGCCAGCTCCAACACGCCGTCGGTGACGATCGATTCGCGCGAAGCGAAATCGTATTCATCGGCGATGTCGCCGACAACTTCTTCGACCAGATCTTCCATGGTGACGATGCCGGCGGTGCCACCATACTCGTCGAGGACGACTGCCATGTGAGCTCGAGTGCGCCGCAGATCGTCCAACACTCGCTCCGCCGGTCTGCTGTCGGGGACGTACATCGGCTCGCGCACGAAGTCGGCGAGGTTGAACGGCGCGTCGCCCGAATGGAGCCACAGGTCCTTGGCGAGAAAAACTCCGACTACGTCGTCCAGCGATTCGCGATAAACCGGGTAGCGTGAATAGCGCTCGCGACGGAGGACTTCCCACACTTCCTGCTCTGTCGCCTCGATGTCCAGCGCGACCACATCAGTCCGCGGCCGCATTACGTCGCGGGCTTTCTTTTCGTGGAAATCGAGCACACCCGCGAGCATGGCGCGATCGGATTCATCGAGTGTTCCCCGCGCGTGGGCCTGCATGACGAGGAAGCGAATCTCCTCGGGGCTGTGTGCGCTCTGATCGCTCGCGGGCTCGATCCCGAACAGGCGTAGCAGCGCATTGGCGGCGCCGTTGAATAGCCAGATGAACGGCGACATGAACCGGGAAAAAACCATCAGCGGACGCGCCACGGCGCGAGCAGTTTTTTCCGGGTTCGCCAGCGCGATTGATTTTGGCGTCAGCTCGCCGAGCACGATGTGGAAGAACGTCAGCAAAAAGAACGCGACGGGAACGGCTGCGACGTGCACCGCCGTCGGCGAAGGATTGAGGCCGATCGTCCGAAAGAGCTGGTCGAACAGGTGAGCCAGCACCGGCTCACCGACCCAGCCCAACGCCAGCGATGCGATGGTGATCCCTAGCTGCGTTCCGGCGATGTAACGATCGAGGTGCTGAAGTGCGGCCTGAACTGTCTTCGCGCCCCAATCACCTTTCGCGACCATTTCGTCGAGCTTGCTTCGTCTGGCCGCGACGAGGGAAAACTCCGCCGCTACGAAGAAGCCGTTAATCGCGACCAGTCCCAGTACCGCAATCATGCTGCTGGTCGCCACGGTGAAGGAGGGAGGGTCGGCAGCCTCCTGGGCAACAAGTCCGAGGACCATAAGGTTGTAATCTATATAGTAGTAGAGACTTAGGAGCCGGGCGGAGCGTCTAATTGACGTCAGTCTCTAACTCCCTCAATTTGAATTACTTGCTACCGGCTGTTCCCATCACCCCCGCGGTCCCGCGGCCCGCGCTAGCGCTCCCCGCCTCCAGCGGCGGAGGGCGGGAGAGGGTTCTTCGAGTCCTCTACCTGGGCCGGCTGTCCTTGGCTACCGCCATTTTCGTCGCCGCTATTGCCGTCTGGAGACGAGCCGACACTACGGCGACACTGGTGGCAACCCTCGCCTTCATTTCGACTCTCTTTTTCACCAGCGGGTCGATCCTCTATAACGCCCGAAGAGAGTCTGCGCCCGGCGACACCTTCTTCTACCTGCAGACGATCTTCGATTTGTTACTGGTGACGACCGTCGTGCATGTCACCCAGACCGGCGCGCCATCGCAATTAGCCCCGCTGTACATCCTGGTGATCGCAGTCAGCGCCCTGCTGCTGCCACCGGCCGGAGTGCTACTGATCGCGATGCTGGGCGACGTCCTCTACTTCGCGGTCACGATCGTCGACCGGGTCACCGTATTCGACCTGCCGATTCTAGTCCAGCTCGGAATCTTCGGAGCGGTAGCACTCGGCTGCGGGTACATAGGAGCGCGTCTGCGAGAGGCGCACGCGGGTCGGGAGGAGATGGCCGCCGAGCTCGCTGCGTTCAGGCTGCGCGAAGCGGACATCCAAAGGTTGCACACCAGAGCAGAACGTCTCGAGGCGGTGGCTGAGCTGAGTGCATCTCTCGCTCACGAGATCAAGAATCCACTGGCATCCATCAGGAGCGCGGCCGAACTGCTGGCGAAGGTGCCCGGCTCGGACGACGACACCCGTACTCTCACCAAGCTCGTCCAGCGTGAATCCGACCGACTCTCACGTCTGCTTTCGGAGTTCCTCGATTTCGCCAGAACGGGCGTCACCAGCGTCAGGCGTGTGGATCTGGTGGAGATCGCGCATCACGCCGCTGCGCTCGTCGCCGCGCATCCCGACAAGCCGGAAAACGTGACGATCCGCGAGCTGTTTCCTTCAACACCGCTGGTCGTCGTTGGCGATGACGATCTGCTACATCGAGCGATCTTCAATCTCCTCCTCAACGCAGTGCAGGCATCTCCTCCCGGTGGCGAAGTTCGACTCGAGGCAGCGGAGCTCTGGCATCATCAGCTGCCGGCGCAAGCCGAGCGTTTCACACGCGGCGCAATGATGTTGCAGATCACCGATCAGGGCCGCGGAATCGCCGAGTCAATCAAAGAGAGATTGTTCGAGCCATTCGTGACAACCAAGTCCGGCGGCACCGGCCTCGGTCTCTCGATTGTGCATCGTGCGGTCGAAGCACACCATGGTTTCATTCTGGTCGACGGGAACGGCGAAGGATCTGGCACCAAGTTCACCGTGATCCTGCCGAAGCTTGGAAACGAAGGAGCGCGCAGAACTCCACGCGCGACGGCGGCGGCACACGCAAAATGACGACCGCCGCGACGTCTGCTCCTACCGTTCTCGTCATCGATGACGAGATGGGGATTCTCGACGCCATTCGCATTCTGCTGAAGAGCGAAGGATTCATTCCGTACACCGCGCTCGGCGGCAAGAAGGGTCTGGAGCAGATAGCCGCACTGAAGCCGGAGCTGATCATCACGGATGTCCGGATGCCGGATGTCACCGGTCTGGATATTCTGGCGTCGGTTCGTGCTCACGATCCGGAAGCGGTTGTGATCTTGATGACCGCGCAGGCAAGCTTGCAGTCGGCAATCGGCGCAGTGAACAACGGCGCGTTCTACTACATCCAGAAGCCGTTCAAGAACGAAGAGCTGGTGACGATCGTGCGCCGCGCGGCGGAGCACCGCAACCTTCGGCGCGAGAACAGAGCTCTCAAGGCTGACGCAAAGCGCCGCGACCGGTCGGGAAAGCCGGTGGGCTCGAGCAAGGCGTGGCTCGATTCGCTGCACGTGGCTGAGTCGGTGGCGGGAACCGATTCTACGGTTTTGTTGCAGGGCGAGTCCGGAACCGGAAAGGAAGTTGTGGCCCGCTATATCCACGATCTGTCGCCGCGCGCGAACAAGCCATTCCTGTCGATCAACTGCGGTGCGCTTCCGGAGAGCCTGCTGGAGAGCGAGCTCTTTGGTCACGTCAAAGGGTCCTTCACCGGGGCTTCGCGAGACAAGGAAGGATTGTTCTCAGCCGCCGGCGAAGGCACGTTCTTCCTGGACGAGATCGGCGAAACGACACCGGCGACGCAGGTGAAGCTGTTGCGAGTGCTGCAGCAGCGCGAAGTCATTCCGGTCGGCGCGACTGACGCGAAGCCGGTAAATGCGCGAGTGATCGCGGCAACGAACAGGGATCTCGAGGACGAGATCAAGCGCGGAAATTTCCGCAGCGATCTCTTTTATCGGCTGAACGTCATCTCGATCGTGCTGCCGCCGCTGAGGAATCGGCCGGGAGACATTCCGCTTTTGTCGGAAGCCTTTTTGCGGCGGGCCGCCGAGAATAGCGGCGAGGCACCGAGGCTGCTGGCCCCGGACGCGCTGGAAGCGATGCAGCGCTACACGTGGCCGGGCAACGTGCGCGAGCTGGAGAACGCACTCGAGCGCGCGGTAATTCTGGCGAAGGGTGATACGATCCCGTTGTCGGCACTCCCCGAGCGCGTAGTCGAGCCAAAGTCCGACCCACTGGTGAGCGATGCTGCCCAGACCAATCCGACGCTCGACACCATTGAGCGCGCCTACATCATGTGGGTGTTGGAGAACGAGGGCGGCAACAAGCCGCGCACGGCGGAAGTGCTCGGAATCGATCCATCAACGTTGTATCGCAAGCTTTCCCGGTACGGGCTTCCTACCTAGCGTCAGTGCTGCTGCGGCCGATTCCCGGCCCGCCTTAAGGAAAATCCCCTCTAGCTGCCGCAACTCGCGAAACATTTCGCAAAATTCGGCGGAAAATCGCGTCGGTACCGACGGACCTGCAGTTGTAAACCCTTAAGTACCACTAACTTAGACTTTAAGGGCGGCTTGGCCCAGGTACTGCCTTTAATAGCGGCTGCCTCTCCGTGAGGCGCCTGTAAACTCGAGTGGCTCAAGGCCACTCGCCAACCGATTTTCACGCTTCAGGAGACACAGAATGAGCAACAAAAAGGGTTTTACCCTCATTGAGCTTCTGATCGTAGTCGTCATCATCGGCATTCTTGCCGCGATCGCGATTCCGAAGTTCGCCAACACCAAGGATAAGGCGTATGTCGCCGCGATGAAGTCTGACCTTCG
>DASXSL010000052.1:0-13107 GCA_036506035.1 Gemmatimonadaceae bacterium
CCGCCCCGGCGCTCTCATATCGGTAGGTGGTGTCGTCCACGCGAGTGTAGGTCTGCTCCAGCAGTTCGAGAGAGAATTCGGGGAACTTAACCCATGCCGCGCGGACCGCTGCGCTCTCTCCGATTTTGAGTCCGAGCCGGCGAATGGGAAGGAGATTCGTCGATGGACTGAACCCAAGGTCGATGTCGTCGGCACCGGAGACCGCGGGAGCGTCCATGCCGTTCAACATCCAGCGCTTTCCCTGGCGCCGGATGTCGAGATCCATGTGCTGCTCTCCGACCGACGCCTTCACGCTGCAACGCAGCGCGTGCCACATCACATCGCACTCTACTTCATATCCGATGTAGCTCGGCACGTTGTCGTGCGACACCAGTGCGATGCCGGACATTCTGGCGCCGGCGGGCGATTCCACCAACCGGCAATACTCGTGGCC
Source organism: Gemmatimonadaceae bacterium (assembly GCA_036506035.1). GTDB lineage: Bacteria > Gemmatimonadota > Gemmatimonadetes > Gemmatimonadales > Gemmatimonadaceae > UBA4720. The sequence goes on from DASXSL010000052.1 coordinate 434, forward strand.
GGGTATGTCGATGCGTCGCCAGATGATCGTATGTCGCAAGCAGTTCTCTGGAAGTGGGGTTCCAGAAAGCTAGTGACAGCAGGCCTAGCTTGTCGGTCGTGGCTCCGGCCGCCGCCTGTCGATTTCCTTGTCGTATTGCGACCACACTCTCTCGACGTCGCCTGGTGAGACGTGCATCGGCGCGCCACCGATGATGCCGGTGACGTTGCGGAACGGCCGGCCCATCTGCATGCCGCCCTTGCCGATGGTGAATTCCCGAATGGCTTTGTCGTGGGCCGAGCCGCGCATCTTGAGCACCGTGAGTCCGCGCTTCATTTCACCGAACATCTCGACGTAGCGGAGCAGGATGATGGAGTCGGTGAGGGTCGAGATGTTGGACTCCGTGATCGAGTCGCCCCCCATCAACGATCCGGTCGTCGCCGTGAACATCCCCGTGATCTCGCGGTGCTTGATGAATGACGTCAATCCAATCACGAACTCACGGAATGCTTTCAACGTTCCGACGTTCTCGAGCGCCGACAGGCTGTCGAGCGCGACGCGCTGTGGGCCGAAATCTGTAATGATCTGCTGGATCGTCACCAGCCAATCCTCGAGACCCGATAGATCGGGATAGTCGCACACGACGCGCAGCAATCCGTCCTTCTCCATCTTCCCGAAATCGAATCCCCAGCCAGTGGCGTTGCGAACGAGCTGGTCGCGGCTCTCCTCGAACGCGAGCAGCAGACACTTCTCGCCGTTCGACACACCGCCCTGCAGGAACTGGGTGACCGTCAGCGTTTTGCCTGTACCCGTCGCGCCCGACACCAGCATGACCGAATCGCGGAAGAATCCACCGCCGCACATCTCGTCGAGGTCCTTGTTGCCGGACGAAATGCGCACGCTCGACGATTTCATGCTCAGTTGCATCGCCGAAAGCGGAATGACGATCACCCCGCCCTGCGGCACGATCGTAAATGGAAACTCGCCCTTTTGATGGTCGCAGCCGCGAAATTTTAAAATTTCGATCGTGCGTCTGCGGGTTTCTGCCTCGAGGACGTTGCGCAGGATCATGACGTTGTCGGCGATGAATTCCTCGACGCCGAATCTCGCCACCGGTCCGTGATCTTCAGTGCGCTCCGCGGTGAGCACCGCCGTGACACCCATCCCCTTGAGCGCCGACGCAATCCGAAAAAGCTCGCCGCGCACCATCGCCTGATCGGAGAACTGGGAGAATACCGCTCCGAGCGAATCGACCGAGACTCTCTGTGCTTTCACCTTGTTGGCGGCGTTCTGCACTCGCGCCAGCAGCGCGCCGAGGTCGAATCCGCCGGCCTCGAAAGTCTCGATGTTCGGATCAGGCGAAGCATCGACGAAAGCGAGCTTGCCTTCTTCCTCCCACTGCGCCAGGTCCCAGCCGAAGCTGCGCATGTTCTTTCGCACGTCGTCGACCGATTCCTCGAACGTGACGAACACTCCAGGCTCACCACGCTCGATTCCAGCGGCGAGAAACTGCATGGCGAAAACCGTCTTGCCGCTGCCGGCGGTTCCGGAGATCAAGGTCGTCCGGTTTTTGGGGAGTCCGCCTTTGGCGATGATGTCGAGACTGGAGATGCCGGTCTTGAGCTTCTCGACTCCGGGATGATCGGGGTGAAGGGGAGGGGAAGTGGGAGTGGGAGCGATGTTCGTCATGACGCCTCAGGTCGCGTTTGTGAAGATTGGGTAGACGAAGCCGGGCGCACTTCGAGGCCCAGCAGAACTTTTTCCTTGTCGGAGAGATCGCCAATCACGCGGCGCAACGGCGGCGGCAGCTGCTTGATCAACGTCGGCGTCGCCAGAATTCGCTCGTCCTCGGCGCGCTGCGGATGCTCGAGCACGTCGACGATCTCCAGCTCGTAACGCCCCTCGAGCTCCTGCTTGCAGATTCGGTCCAGATTCTCGATGGCGATTCTGGTGCGTGGGCTGTTGCCCGCGACGTAGAGCGTCAGGACGTATTTAGACAGTAGTTCCTCCATCCACTGCAGGATGTCAGAGCAATGTGCTGCCGAAACGTGCCAGGCTGTGCAAGCCGGGGCCCGGCGGTTGCACTACTAGAGCAAGAAATGCCCCGCAGCGGTGGCAAAGCCCCAAGCTCTACTATAACCAGTGCACAGCTCAAAAGAGGGAAGAGGGAAGAGGGAAGCGGGAAACGGGAAGCAGAACGGAGGAGGGAACGGCTTGGCCGCACGATGATCACCGAGACAGAGTCGCGAACCAGTCAAGCATCGAGCCTTCGGGCCATCATCGAGCGGCTGCCCGACGGGATTGTCATCGTCGATAAGCACGGGATTATCCGCTTCGCCAACCCGGCGGCGGAGCGACTATTTGATCGCCGGGCTGACGAGCTGGTGGGGACGTCGTTCGGCTTTCTAGTGGTCGTGGGCGAGAGGACCGAGATTGACATCGTCCAGCGCCACGGCGGCGGGGTAGTCTACGCCGAGTTGCGGGTGGTCGAGACGGAGTGGGATGACGAGCAGGTTCAGATCGTCTCATTGTGGGACATCACCGATCGCAAGCAGGCACAGGAGCGGGCGCAGCAGCTGGCTTTCGAGCGCGAGGCGCGTCTCGAGGCGGAAGCGGCCAGCAAGGCGAAGTCGGAATTTCTGGCCATCATGTCGCACGAACTGCGAACTCCACTTAATGCGATTCTGGGATATTCCGAGTTAATGGAGATGGGGATCTCCGGTCCCGTCACCGACAAAATGCGGGAGCAGATCGGGCGGATTCGTATTGGTGCAACGCATCTCCTGTCGCTGGTGAACGACATCCTCGACCTGGCCAAAGTCGAAGCAGGCCGACTCCAGGTGAGCTCGGGACCAGCGTCCGCCACGGGTACCGTCGGCGCGGCGATCGCGCTGATTCAGCCCCAGGCGTCGGCGCGGAGTCTGGAGCTCAATCTGCTACCCGTTCCCGAACCAGCGCCGATCTATCGCGCCGACGACGAGCGGGCCCGACAGATCCTGGTGAACCTGCTGTCGAACGCGGTCAAATTCACCCCGCCGGGCGGCAAAATAACGGTGCAGATCGAGCGGTCACAGTCTCCTGATCAAGAGACCAGGCTGCAGCCAAGACGCTCGTACGTAAGCTTTCGAATCAGCGATACCGGCACCGGCATTCCTCAAGAAAAACTGTTGTCGATCTTCGACCCGTTCGTGCAGGCGGAATCGGGCCACGCGCGATCGCGCGAAGGAAGTGGGCTCGGACTCACCATCAGTAGGCGACTGGCGCGCTTGATGGGTGGAGATCTGACCGTAAAGAGCGAAGTCGGCAAAGGCTCGACTTTCACGCTCTGGCTGCCCGCCGATCTCACCGCAAAGGATGTCGAGATGTCAGCGCCGATCGCGGGCGAGGCAGTCACCGTTCAGCGCGAAGTCGACGGGCTGGGCAACGTTGGCCGCGTTCTGACGGAGTCGATCGAAGCAGTGGTGGAAACGATCGTCAGTCGGATGCAAACCGACCAGAACATGGCGATGGCCGCCGGTCTCAAGTTCTCTCAGCTCGCCGATCATCTGGCGGCGCTGCTCGCCGACCTCGGTGGGGCGCTGGTGGTGATGGAAGAAGCAAGGGGAGCTGCTTCAGCGACGTTGGCAGACGCGGTCGAGATCCAACGTCTGATCTCAGAGCGTCACGGCGCCCAGCGCCAGCGTCTCGGCTGGACCGAGTCGGCGCTGCGCCACGAATTCATGATCGTGCGCGAGGAGCTGGAGCGCGTGATTCGCAAAGCGTCGGAATTCGGAGATCCACTTCCTGTCGAGGACGGCGTGGCAGTGCTAGGAAGGTTCCTCGATCAGGCGGAGTACATAGCCTGTCGCGCCCTCAATACCGGCGCAGGTTAAGCGGGAAGCGGGAAGCGGGAATCGGGTTACGGGTTACGGGTAACGGTTTCCGAGTGCCGGTTGGCCAGCCTCAGTGCGCGCCGACCGGCTCAAGAGAGTACGTCGTCGGGTCCTGCTGATAAAACCGCTGCAGCTGCATAAACACCGCGGGATGATTTCTCCGTAGCGCCCGCGGTCGCTCAAAGAATGCCTCCGTAATCACCGCGAAGAATTCGGCAGGATTCGTCGCGCCATAATCGTCGAGAAAAGTATCGTCTCCCGCCTCGAGCGCGTCCCGTAGCGCCTCGAATTCGTACGACATAACTCGCGCCCAGGTGCGATAATCGCCGTGCGTCTCCAGCGCCGGCGTCCCGTCGCTGCTCCGGTTCTCAAAATCGAGCTGGTGCGCGAACTCGTGCAAAACCAGATTCACACCATCGTTCGGCTCCGCCGCACCACGACGCACAGCATCCCACGCCAGCACCAGCGCGCCTAGCCTCTGGCCGGTGTGGCCGAGCCGATCCTCGCCGCCCTCTTCCCAAATGCCGCCGCCAATGTGTCGCTCTTCATCGGCGACGTACCCCGATGGATAAACGATGATCGAAATCAGCTCTGGGTAGTACTCAGTATCGCGGTGCAACAACAGAAGGCACGCCTGGCCGGCGATGGTGACCCGAATCTCGTCGGTGAGAACGAGGCCACCAGCCCCCTCGAAATGTTTCTCCGCCAGGAATACCTGCATGTGCCCAAGCAGCTCATCCTGGTCTTCCCCGGAGAGTCGGGTGAAGACCGGGAGATTGTGCGCCAGGATGTCACGCCACGCTTTCGGCGCGGGTCGAGCGCGGAGTCGGGCGCGACGGCGGGATTTGAAGAGGTCTAGCAAAGTATCTGAAGATTAAGCGCTTGCACCTTCATTGTGACGGCTTCCGCTCGCACAGCACCGGAACGAGCTCGGTGACGCGAGCGACCTCCGGATTGTCGGCGTCGCGATTCTGCTTCTTCATCAGAGTGCTGGCGAGGTTGGTGAGAAGCCCGCAATCAAGCGCCGGATTCGCCAGCAGTGCGTTGATGACGTTGCGGTCGCTGGTAGTGCGGGAGATTTCGTTCAGAATGTCCCGCGGCGTCGAAGGATTACCGGCGAACCAGATGTCGAGTCCGGTGATGGTCCGCGGACGATGATAGAGATCTCGCAAGATCTCCGGCGGCGTGTGGCGATGCGCGGCCAGTGCCTGGAAGAAGTAATCGGGATAGGACTTGGTTCGATACACCCGCGTCAGCGTTTCACCCGTGGTGTTGGGATTCCGAACGGCTTCGAGTGCGATCCCGAGATCGTTCGAGTTCGCGAGAGTGTCGAGAACCTCCGGCGAGATTGAATCGTTGGGCAGGGCAGCCAGAAGAAAAGCGCGATCGTTGATGCGAGCGCGGATACTGCTGTCCAGATACGCACGCTCTCCTCCCGGGTTCTCCTTGAGAGCGGCCGCAATGTTTTCACGATCGCGCGCAACCTCGGCGGAGAACTCGGCCTGTTTCACATCGTAGACACGGTACTTCGACCGAGTCTGTGCGCCCTGGGCAATGTTGAACGAGACGAGAAGTAGCGCCCCGGCCAATCCGACCCAGGCTCCGATTTTCCGCAGCGGCTCGCCGGATGTGCGATATCGACCAAAGGCGAGGCCGAGGAATCCGGCGAGCCCGCCGAGCAATGGAATGCCGAGGAATCCGAGCCCGGCGGTCGACGAGCGCGACTGCATGATCGCCCAGACTCCGGTCGCCACCGACGCCGCGAAAAAGAAGAGACTGAGGCCAATCCCGCGCGGATTACCCCTGAACGCCATCGTGACAATGACGACGAAATACGCGACGGGAACGCCGAGGAGGGCGAGAAGAAAGAGCACTGGCCGGGCAGCGCGAGCGTCGATTACGGCTGGACTTCGATCTCAGGCGACCGCGCTGTCGTCGGACGCGGCGCACCTTCGACGACTATCTGCGGCTCGTGCAGGACGGGAATCTTCACAGACGCGGCGATAAAGCAGAGATCGTGAGCCTGCTCGTGCAGCTCCAGCGCGCGCTTTTCATCGCTGCCCGGCGCGACGGTCACGATCGGCCGCAGGGTTACGCTCTCGAACATCCCACCGCCATTTGGCGTCAGTATCAGCGTGCCGCTGGCCTGATCCTCGTAGGCGACGACGTTGATTTTGGTCCGCGCGCAGAGCGCCAGATAACTCAGCAGATGGCATGAGGAGAGCGCGGCGACGAAGAGATCTTCCGGGTTGTAGACGTTGGCGTCGCCGCGGAACATCGGATCGGCGCTGCCAACGAGCTCCGGCTTTCCCTCGATCTGCAGCCGATACTTGCGTCCGTATCCGGTATAACTCGTCGTGCCGGTGCCAAGGTTTCCATCCCAGATCAAACGAGCTTTGTAGTCGTGTGCGTTCTTCCTGCCGGAAGTGGTGGGCATCAGTGGTCCTCGCGTGGGGGGTGCTTCTTCGCTGCTATTCTTTCTTCGCTGCTATTCTATGGTAGTCAGTGCAAACGCGCAGCAGAAGATTCCCGATATGTTGCCGGCTGCCACCAATAGGTCCCGATGAGCGGGCCGCCGGTAGTGTTCTTTTGACTTTGTAGTTACATAGTCGAGACCCCAGCGTCCTGTTTCCGTGTCGGTGGCCAGAGAACTTCCCGCTCCACTCCTTCCCGAGGAAGTTCATGCACATCAAGCATCACGCCGCGCGAGTCCTGATCGCCGGCACCGCATCACTGTGCTTCACCACCGCCTGCGCTGATGACGTCGCCACCGCACCTCGTCCGCAAATGACGTCCTTCGTTTCGTCGATGGGCCTGGGCGGCAGCGGGTTTCAGTTCACGCCTCTCTCATCGTCCTTCGCCTGCACCGTCTCCGGCGGCGATCCAGTCAATCCGATCTCACTCCCCGCCGGATTTACGCAGACGATCATCGCCAGCGAGCCGCAGTTTGCCGACGCCATCGACATGAACACCCAGAATGAGACTGGACCGCAGGCTGGGCGTTATCTGTATCGTCCGAGCGAAGGAAGCGTCAGCGAAGTCACGGTTACCGACTTGTGGAACCTCGGATCCAACAGCACCAAGCGCTTCGCATTCCGCAGCGATTGGGAAAGCTTCGACCCGATCGTGTGGACACCGTGGGGAACCATCCTCGTTGGCGAAGAGACCAACGCCGCCAGCAAACCCGATCCCGATTATCCGAGCGCGAAAGCCGGATTGGTCTACGAGCTCGTTCCGAGCGCGAGCGACCCGTCGGTGCTCGACAGAATCATCGCGCGTCCCGCCATCGGCTCGAAGTCGCACGAGGGAATGCGCTTCGACAAGCAGGGGAATCTCTACAGCATCAGCGAACGCAACCCCGGCTACATCTTCAAGTTCACACCCGACGTGAAGGGCGATTTGTCGAGTGGACAGCTCTACGTCCTGAAGCTCACTTCGCCAACTGCGGATCGAACGGGCGAGGCTGAGTGGATTCCGCTCGATCGCAACGCGGTGAAGATCGACGCCAGCGCGGCAGCGGATGCAGTTGGGGTGACCGGCTACAATCGGCCAGAGGACATCGAGATTGCGACATCGACTGGCAGCAATCGCGGGAGCATCAATACGCTGTACGTGGCGATTACCGGGCTTTCCAATCCAGTCGATAATCGCATCATCGCCATCGATCTGCGCGAGCCGGCGGGTGGATCATCGCACTCAACTGCATTCGTCTACGATTACGTGAAGGTCGGAGTCAATACGACGACCGATTTCTCGATGCCCGATAACCTGGCTCTTGATCCGGCCGGCAATCTGTACATCGCCGAGGATCCTGGTGGAAACTTTGCGACCAAAAAGAACGGCGACGACATCTGGGTGGCGCGTCCGAGCAACGGACCGCACTCAGCTGCTTCGAGCGTGGAACGGTTTGCAAGTTTGACGGACTGCGACGCCGAGCCGACGGGACTCTACTGGGAGAAAGGCGGCGATCGTCTGTTCGTGAACGTCCAGCACCGCGGCGGCGATCATCTCGACAAGGCGGTTGCGATCGGTCGGCAGTAACCAAATCCCAGCAGGAAACTCTTTAAGGTTTGAAAGGCAGCGGAACGTGTGCGAACTGAGAACGCAGATCTTGGCTTCTCAATGCTCGCACCCGTTCCGTTGCCGTTACGGTTTGTGTGGCGAGATGGTAGAGGTTTCCTTTTCAGGAACCGGTCGATGCGACGAGAATCTCTCTACCCCGAGAGGGAACCACTTCTTGATAACACCGTCAGTGATCTGCAGCCGGTCGAGCTTCATCAGGCCGGGAGGGATGTCGGACTCGCGCGGCACGACCAGAATCGTCTGGCCAAGTCCCCGCTCTTCGAGCATCAAGAGAATCCGGCCGGCGCGGTGGATGTCCAGTTCGGCGAAAGGGTCGTCGAGCAGCAACAATGGCTCGGCGCCAGCGTGACTTCGCAGCGTCGCGGCCTCGAGCATCCGGAGTGCGATGGCCGCCGAGCGCTGTTGGCCGGCCGAACCAAAAAGGCGCAGCTCTCTGCCATCGAGAGTGAGCTCCAGATCGTCGCGGTGCGGTCCGACGTGGGTGATGCCGCGTCGCAGGTCGAGCGGGCGTTTCTCCTCGTAGGCGGCGAGCAGAACATCGTGTCTGGCTTCCGCATCGGCAAAGGGACTCACATAGCGCATCTGCGCGTGACCCGGCTCGCCAATTCGCTCGGCGAGTTTCGAAAACTCCGCTGCGGATTCATTCACCCACCTCGCACGCGTCTCGATCAGCACCGATCCGTGCTCGGCTAGTGCAGGCTCCCAGACCGCTATTTGCTGTTCGTCGGCGGACCCGCGTCGTACTGCGTTGCGCAGCGCCGCATTTCGGCGCGCCAGGTTGGCGCGGTAGTGCTGGAGCGCGTGCAGATATTTCCTGTCGGTGAGCGCCAGCACCAGGTCCAGATAACGACGTCGCTCTGTCGGTGGACCACTCACCAGCTCGAGATCGCGCGGCGAGAACATCACGGAGGGAAGCGAGCCGAGAGCGTCACTGAGACGACGCACTTCGCCGCCATCAATCGTCACCTTCTTGCGCTTGATGTTGCGGTCGAAGCCGATTGAGATCTCGCGCTCGAGCGGCGTGTGAGCGTGGGCCGATATGTGAAATCCCGCCGCATCGAAGCGGGTCAGATCCTGATCGCGCGCGTCGCGAATCGAGCGCAGAATCTGGAGATAATAGATCGCCTCGAGGACGTTGGTCTTGCCGTGACCGTTGTCGCCGACGATTACGGCACCGTCGGGCGGCAGATCCAGGTCGACACGCTCGAGATTCCGGAAATCGCGAATCGAGATCTGGTTGAGTCGAATGCGAGCCTCACTTGGCTCGGCGCCCGACTCCCGAATCGACACATCGGCAGGGCTCGTCACTTCCCTTTGAATGCTGGCGCGCGCTTCTCCAGGAACGCGCGCATTCCCTCACGCATGTCGTCAGTCGCCGCCAGCAATCCGAAATGGTTGGCCTCGAGGATCAGTCCCTCGTCGAGCGACATCTCGAGTCCACGATCTATCGCCTCGATGCAAAGCGCGACGGCGAGTGGACCGTTGGCGAGAATTGTCTTCATCATTTCTCTTGCCGCGTTCATCAGGTCACTGGCAGGAACAACCTTGTTGACGAGTCCGATGCGATACGCCTCGGCGGCATCGATCATCTCGCCAGTCATGAGGAGTTGCATCGCCCGACCTTTGCCGACGAGACGGGGAAGACGCTGGCTGCCGCCGTACCCGGGCAAAATGCCGAGCTTACTTTCGGGCTGGCCGAACTTAGCGGCGTCCGAGGCGATGCGGATGTGACACGACATCGCCAGCTCACAACCGCCGCCGAGTGCGAAACCGTTGACGGCGGCGATGACGGGCTTGGGACAGGTCTCTAACCTGCGGAACACATCCTGCCCTGCGCGGGCACGTCCTTTCGCCAGGACCGAAGTCTGGCTCGATAATTCCGAGATGTCGGCGCCGGCGACGAACGCGCGTCCGGCGCCGGTGAGAATGGCGCCGCCGATTGCGTCGTCGACACGAATCTCGTCGATGGCGTGACCGAGCTCGGCGATGGTCGCGTCGTTGAGGGCGTTGAGTTTGTCGGGCCGGTTGATCGTCAGCGTAGCGACGCGGTCCGCGACCTCCAGCGTCAGGAATTTGAAGGGCATGGAGATGTTATTGTTGGTAGATTCACGGCGGCCAGCGTCTGGCGCCGGCAGTCCAAATCTACCCAGAAAAAATTCTCTCGGGCCGCCGATGTCGGGGCGGCGATGGAGTAAATGGCGCAGAAGTGGATCGTTCGTGAAGGCTCGAAGTCGCGGGGATTTCGTTACAAGGGGCCGAACGGTAATGCGGTGAAGGACAAGCGCGATCTGGAGCGGATCGACGCGCTGCGGATTCCGCCTGCCTGGCGCGACGTGCACGTATCGAGCAATCCGCGTGCGGCGATTCAGGTGTGGGGCTTCGATGCCCGCGGGCGCAAGCAGTACAAGTATCATCCGCGCGCGGTCGAGAAGGGTGAGCTGCGCAAGTATTATCGAGTGCGGCAGATGGCACGCGATCTTCCGACGTTGCGCTCGAGGATCCAGCGCGACTTCAGGCGGAAAGGCTTTACGAAAGAGACGGTGTGCGCGGGCATTGTTCGATTGATTGCACACGGCTTCTTTCGCGTTGGCAGTGAGAAGTACCAGAAGGAAAACAACACCTTTGGCATCACTACGATGCGCAAATCTCACGTGTCTGTATCAGGAGACACGGTGGAGTTCGAGTACAAGGGCAAGCGATCGATCACCCAACGGAACGTCGTAGTCGCTAAGGACCTCGCGCGTTTTGTATCGGCGCTGCTGGAGACGCCGGGTTCCAGGTTGTTTCGATACCTCGAAGATGGAAAATGGGTGGACGTCGACTCACGCGACGTCAACGAGTACATCGAGCGTGTCGCCGGGTTTCCGTACACGGCGAAAGATTTTCGCACCTGGGGTGGGACATTGCGGGCGGCGACGGTGTTGGCAGAGCTGGGGAAGGGAAAGAGTCAGAGCGAGCGCAAAAAAAACGTCGTCACCGCGGTGCGACTGGTGGCCGCTGAGCTGGGCAACACGCCTGCCATTTGTCGAAAGTCATACGTGCATCCAGTCATCGTCATGAAGTACCTTCGTAGCGGCACAACCATCGCAGTGCCCAAGCATCTCACTCAATCAGACAATGGATTGGGACACGCACCGGAGGAGAGCGCGTTGATCGATTTTCTCGATGAGTACTTTCCGGAGCGGCGCCGTGAGCCGCGCGCAGAATGACTGAGCCAGCAACACCACAAGGCGAGGGCGTGTTTTTTCCGGCTCGCCGGGCCGATACATCGACGAAGCACGTGCTGGCGATCGACCAGGGGACGACGGGCACTACAGCACTGGTAATCGCGGCTGACGGACGCATCGTCGGGCGCGGCTACCAGGAGATCACCCAACACTATCCGCAGCCGGGCTGGGTCGAGCACGACGCCGAGGAGATTCTCGAGCGAACGCTCCAGGCGGTGCGCGATGCAATTGCGGCGAGTGGTGTGCGTCCGGACGTGGTCGGCATCACCAATCAGCGGGAGACGATCGTCCTCTGGCACCGCGACACCGGCAAGCCGCTGGCCCGCGCCATCGTCTGGCAGGATCGGCGTACGACCGAGCGCTGCGAGCAGCTGCGCAACAAAGCCGGCTTCATCGCCCAGCGTACCGGCCTTCGCCCCGATCCGTATTTCTCGGCGACGAAGATCGAGTGGCTTCTAAAGAAGCCGGAGATAAACTTCGTCGCCCGCAACGGCAGATTGCTCGCGGGGACGATCGACACCTGGCTGATCTGGAAGCTCACCGGCGGGAAAGTCCACGCCACCGATCCGACCAATGCATCGCGCACGCTTCTGTTCGACATCGAGCGATTGCGCTGGAGCAAGGAGCTCTGCGACCTCTTCAACGTTCCGCTCGAGATTCTGCCGGAAGTGCGGCCCTCTGCGGGTGATTTTGGAAAAACCGTAACCTCGTTCTTCGGCAAGGCGCTGCCGATCACTGGAGTTGCCGGCGATCAACAGGCAGCACTGTTCGGTCAAGGATGCTGTGGGCCCGGTCAGGCCAAGAACACCTACGGTACGGGCGCGTTTCTCCTGCTCAACACCGGCAACAAGCTTCCTCGTCCGGGTGACGGCCTACTCGCTACTGTCGCTTGCGATGACAAGGGCGGCGCTGCATACGCGCTCGAGGCATCGATCTTCGTCGCCGGCGCGGCAATTCAGTGGCTGCGCGACGGAATGGGAATTCTGTTCAACGCCGCCGAGAGCGAGCGTCTCGCTCGGTCCATCTCCTCCAACGACGGCGTCTACTTCGTGCCGGCGCTGGTCGGACTCGGCGCGCCAAATTGGGAGCCGAGGGCGCGGGGCACGATCGTCGGACTGACGAGGGGAAGTACCAGAGCACATTTCGCGCGCGCGGCGCTCGAGGCGATGGCGTACGGATCAGCGGAGATGCTGGAGGCGATGGCGAGGCGCGCACGCGTGAGCTTCCAGTCGCTCCGCGTCGACGGCGGCGCGGCGGCCAACAACTGGCTGTTGCAGTTCCAGTCCGACGTGCTGGGAATTCCAGTCGAGCGGCCCGATATGATCGAAACGACCGCGCTCGGCGCTGCCGGTCTCGCCGGAATCGGCGGTGGAGTCTGGCGCGACGCGGCGGAGTTCATCGGCACCCGGCAGTTCACGCGATTTACTCCGGCGATGGAGGCGGGTGAAGCAAAGGAGCTGGTGCACGGGTGGCAGCGCGCAGTGAGAGCAGCCCTCCACTGGGCGCGCGACAA
>DASXSL010000053.1:0-13210 GCA_036506035.1 Gemmatimonadaceae bacterium
CATGGCGTGGGCGTGGATTGCCAGGGGAAAGTTGACGTACGCCAAACGAACCTTGCCGGTCTTGACGTACTGATCGCGCAACAGCGGATACGTCTGATCGTGCCACTGCTTGCAGAAAGGGCACTGGAAGTCGCTGACTTCTATCACCCAGACCGGTGCTGAAGAGCTGCCTTGAATCCGCGCGAGGTCAGCGCGCGTAATGTTAGAGTCCGTTGGCGTGTGCGCGGCCACACTAGCAGTTTCGGCCCGCGTGACCGACGTACTTTCAGATCCGCTTCGGTTGTTGCTCGCAGGAGCGCAGGCAAGCGCGAGTGAGAGCGTCGCCAGCTGGCGGATGCGGTTGACTTGGGGTTGATGCATCTGCTAAATAGACCTCCTGCCAAGCGGTGAAATCAAGGGAGAGTAGATGCCTGCTCATATCATGGAGTGTAGATACTTACCTCGGCTCTAATAGGCTTTCCTTCGGCGGCGATCTTCAGCGCGTTGCGAACAGCCTGGCTCTTCCTTATCCTACAAGGCATTCAGATCCCAGCGCCGACCGGCCTGGTGAACGATTTCGCGCACGTCCTGCAGCCCGACGCGGTGCAGCGGATGGAGCGAATCGCGGAAGATGTGCGCACGAAATCGCGCGGCGAGATGGCGATCGTGACGCTGCCCGACGTCGGCACCCGCGATGTTCAGGAAGTGGCGCTGCAAATCGGCCGGCAATGGAAGGTCGGAAAAATCGGGAACCCCGGAGACCCGACGCGCAACGCCGGCGCGGTCATCCTTCTCGTTCCGAAAGAGACGAGCAAGGATGGCCGGGGACATTGCTTCGTCGCCACGGGACGCGGCGCCGAGGGGTTCATCACCGATGCTGACGCGGGTGACATCTGCCGAGAGGCGACGCCGGCGTTCATACAGAAGGATTACAGCACCGGTCTCGAGCTTGTCACACTGCGAACGGCGCAAGCCTTTGCGAAGGAATTCAACTTCTCGCTCGATACGACGCTGGCGCCGCCGGTAGCGGAGGCGCCGCTCGAGTATCCGTCGCGCCGTGGCGGCGGAATTCCGCCGATCGCGATCTTCATCATTTTTATCGTCATCCTCTTTCTCCTCAGCAATGCGCGCCGCAGTCGGCGCGGGGGATGTGGGCCTGGTTGTCTGCCGCTGCCGATCATCATTCCGCCCGGGACGTTTGGCGGCGGACGTCGAAGTGGTGGCTGGGGCGGTGGAGGCTGGGGCGGCGGTGGATGGGGTGGTGGAGGAGGAGGCGGTGGTGGTTTCGGCGGATTCGGTGGCGGCGGTGGATTCGGTGGTGGCGGTGGCGGCTCGAGCTGGTGAGGCGGGAGGCGGGAGGCGGGAAGCGGGAGGCGGAGGACTTAGATGATGAAACTCGAAGAACTAGTCAGGCAACTTCAGCTTGCGTACGGCGCTGGCCTTCGGTCGGTGGTGCTGTTCGGATCCGCGGTCGCGGGCGAGCACAATCCGAAGAAGTCCGACTATAACATCCTGGTAATAGTTGACTCGCTGCCGCTGGAGCGTTTGCGCGCCGTCGCCGCGGTGTCGAAGGCGTGGGCCGACGACGGAAATCCGCCCCCGATGACTTTTACGACGAGCGAATGGAAGGCGTCGTCAGACATTTTCCCAATGGAGTATGCCGACATTCTCGAGCGGCATCGCGTGCTATTCGGCGAGCCACCATTTGATGGAATTACTGTCTCGCCGGCTGATTTGAGGCTGCAGGTCGAGCACCAGACGATGGGTAAGCTGCTGCAGCTGCGTCAGGCGGTCATGGGCGCGGGTGGAGACGATCGACGGCAGCTGGAAGTGCTCGAGAACAGCCTGAGCACTCTGATGGTGGTTTTTCGCGGAGTGTCGCGTCTTTTCGGCCACGCTCCGTCGCAGGATTACGAAGAGTTGACGCGTTCGCTCGCGGAGCGCGCCAGATTTTCTCCGGACCCGTTCGTGAAGGTGATTCGACACGTGCGGGGAACGGAAAAAATTCCGCGCGAGAATGCAGCTGATATTCTGGAGGGATATCTGGCGGCGATGGAAAGGCTTGTCGCATATCTCAACGAGTACAAAGAATAAATTACTGTGGCCTTGCCAGAACTTCGCGCGGCGCAACCAACTTACCGAGCGAAGAGTGAAGCGAGGTCACGCCGAGACAACGGCTTTAACGAGGATAGCGAAATGAGGCAACGCACGGTGCTATGGGTTCTGCCGCTTCTCACACTTTTGGGAGGTTGCGGATACAATCAAATCCAGCGGTACGATGAGAATGCAGCGCAGGCGAAGCAGCAGATCTCGGTGCAGCTGCAGCGCCGCGCGGACCTTGTGCCGAATCTGGTGAACACGGTCA
This sequence comes from Gemmatimonadaceae bacterium, assembly GCA_036506035.1. Taxonomy (GTDB): domain Bacteria; phylum Gemmatimonadota; class Gemmatimonadetes; order Gemmatimonadales; family Gemmatimonadaceae; genus UBA4720. The sequence goes on from DASXSL010000053.1 coordinate 2,345, forward strand.
AGGGATACGCGCAACACGAGGAAGCGGTTTTCACTCAGGTGGCGCAGGCGCGAGCGGGGGTAACGGGTGCGATCCAGTCCGGCGACCCGCAGCAGATGGCAACCGCCAACGCGGCTTTGAACGGCGCGCTCGGCAGACTGATCGCAGTGGCGGAGAATTATCCGCAGCTGAAGGCGGATCAGACCTTCCTGCGGCTCCAGGACGAGTTGGCGGGGACGGAGAACCGGATCGCGACGGCGCGCGCTGACTACAATCAGGCGGTTCAGCAGTACAACGCCTACATCCGCACTTTTCCGCAGGCGATAACCGCGAAGGTGACCGGGGCGAAGCCGAGGACCTACTATGAGGCGGCGGCTGGCAGCGAGACAGCGCCGACGGTTGATTTCGGAACCCGCCCAACGACCCCTGCAGCGACGAAGACGCCGTAAGGCGATGGCGCTACCATAGCGCTTGAGGTTTCTCCGCAAGAGCGTCGGCGATGAGGCCGGCGCTCTTGTCGCTAAGGGGAAAAATTAACGGCGGATGACATCTTATTGCGGGTTGATGTCCCTTGACACCCCAGTGGCCAGCCCGTAAATAGGTGCCACCAGAACATACCCAGAGCAGAGTCCCTACTACTCTGCCCGGGTTTGTCGCGCCTGGGCGACAAACCTCACCCATCCAAGCTGGAGGCAGGCATGAAAAGAATTCAGTCTTTCCTTTACTCTCTGCTAGCGCTGGGATTTTTCAGCGCCAGCGCGTTCGCACAGGGGCGGCGCATCAGCGGTCAGGTGACCGTCGAAGGAACGGGCGTCCCGCTCGCTGCCGCGAGTGTGACAGTCGTCGGCACAAACCTCGGAACCTACACCGACGATCAGGGACGGTTCTCGGTGACTGCACCCGACAATGGTCCAGTGACGCTGCGGGTCCGCAGGATCGGTTACATCCAGAAGACCGTCCCCGTGGCAGCCGGAGCCACAGAAAGCAACATCGCTCTGGCTCGCGACGTTCTGCAACTGGAGACGCAGGTCGTCACCGGCACCGCCACTACTGTCTCCCTGGCCAACGCGGCGAACGACATCACTGTCATTAGCAGTGAGAAATTGAATCGTGTTCCTGCGCAAACGATCGATTACGCGCTCCAGGGGAAAATACCCGGCGCGCTTGTCACGCAGAACTCGGGAGCACCGGGAGGTGGCGTTCAGGTCCAGCTGCGCGGGGTTTCGACGATTAACGCCGCGTTCCAGCCGATCTATGTCATCGATGGCGTCATCGTCGACAATTCCTCGATCGCGAACGGCCTCAACGCAATCACGGCAGCGGCCGGCGGAAACTTCGGTTCGAGCCAGGATGTGCGGGTCAACCGCACGGCCGACATCAACCCGAATGACATCGAGAGCATTCAGGTACTGAAGGGCCCCTCGACGAGCGCCATATACGGGTCGAGAGGAACCAACGGCGTGATCGTCATCACCACCAAGCAGGGACAAGCGGGCCGAACCTCGCTCGATGTGACGCAGAGGTTTGGAAGCGCCGCTCTTTCGAACAAGATCGGCATCAGGTGCTTCACTTCCGCACAGGAAGTGGTAGACGCTGGTTTCGACTCGACCGGCTATGGCGCGGCGACCAACAAGTGTCACGACTATCAGCAGGAGCTCTACGGCGAGCACCCCTTTAACTATCAGACGATTGCTTCTCTTCGTGGTGCTACGACGGGTGGAACGAACTTCTATCTATCCGGCCTCGTGCAACATGATGGTGGTTTGGTTCGTAACGACAACTACAACAAGCAGTCGATTCGAGCGAATCTCGGCCATCGGTTCGGGGGGCGGCTGCACCTCCGCGGGAACAGCGAGCTGATTCACTCGCTCACCGAGCGCGGCATCAGCGGTAACGACAATACCGGTATCAACCCATACACTCTGTTTTCGGAGCAGCCGTCGTTCCTAGACTTGCGACGGCGAGCGGACGGAACTTTCCCGGTGGGACCGGTTGTCGCAAACACCAGCAACCCATTTCAGAACGCCGAGTTGATCAAGACACCCGAAGACGTATTCCGTATGCTTGGCAGCGGATCGGCAGTCTACGATTTCGTCTCAACGGATCGCCAGACGCTCAACTTTTCACTCAGTGGGGGCGTTGACAGTTACGCTGACCACGCGAAAATCATCTCGCCGGCGACAGCATACGTCGAGCAGGTTAACGCGAACCCGGGCACGATCGTCGTGAGTGACGCCAACATTCTCACCGCAACGCTGAATGGAGTCTTGAGGCATCAACTCACGACCAATGCTTTCACTGCGACCACTTCCGCGGGGTTCGGACAGGTGCGCCGGAATGTCGACATCCTTGAGAATACCGGGCGCGGCGTTTTCCCGGGGGTAACCAACGTCGCATCGGCAACGCAGATCTTCACCACCGAAAGTCAGGACATTGTGAAAAGCTTCGGGCTATCTCTCCAGGAAGAGTTCCTCACGCTCGGTGCAAGGATGCTTCTCACTGCGGGCGTCAACTCAGAGCGAAATAGTAACAACGGAGACCCACATAAGTACTACGCGTACCCGAAGTTTTCAGGCTCGTACCGGCTACCATTCCTCCCGCCGAAGACCGACGAGCTGAAGCTTCGCCTGGCTTACGGCCGGGCGGGTAACCCGCCAACCGGCGGAAAATACACCTTCCTCACGAACCTCATTGAAGAGGGCGTTACGGGCTTCCGTGCCTCCACGGCCAAGGGCTCGCCGACGCTCAAACCGGAAACGACCAGCGAGACCGAGGGTGGATTTGACTGGACACTCTTCACCGGAAGAGCGCGTTTTTCGGCGACGCAGTTCAGGAAACAGACAGACAATCTGCTGCTGTCGGCATCTATTGCGCCGTCGACCGGATTTACGAGCCAGACCATTAACGGCGGTCAGATCGTCACTCACGGAACGGAGCTCGAGTTGGGGATGACGCCGATCCAGATCGGCGGTTTCGAATGGATATCGAACACGACCTACTCGAGCAACAAGGGTAGGGTCACCCGTCTCCCAGTGCCTGGCTTCATTCCGGCGTCGGGATCATTTGGAAGCCGGTTCGGAAACGCGTTCATTCAGCAGGGGCAGCTCGTGACGGTGCTTCAGGCGGTCAACGGTTGTACCGCGCTCAACGCAGCGGGTACAGCCTGCCCGTCCGCTAACCGCGTTTTCACCTTTGTTGGCAATTCTGCCCCGGATTATGAGATGGGCTTCAGCAACGACCTCAACTTCGGGTCGTTCCACTTTTCTTCGCTTGTCGATTGGAGAAAGGGCGGCCTTGGCGTCAACCTGACCAACGATTACTTCGTCGGTGCCGGAACGTTAGCCGATACGGCCAGGGCGAGGAAGATGCTCAGCGATTTCGCAAAGGGCATAGACGTTTGGGTCGAGAATTCCGGTTTCGTGAAAATTCGTGAGCTCGCGCTCGGTTACGATCTCCCGGCAGGAGTCGCGACCCGGCTGTTCCAGGGACATGTACAGAGTGCCCGGGTCGAGTTGAGCGGAAGGAACCTCAAGACCTGGACGAAGTATACCGGCCTCGATCCAGAGGTCTCGAACTTCGGTAACCAGCCGCTTGGCCGGTTCCAGGACGTGACTCCGTACCCACCAAGCCGGCTGTGGTACTTCACGATCAACACTACTTTCTAATCCGAGCGATCATTCATATGAAGCGATATTCAACAATTGCTCTCGCGGTGGCGGCAGCTGCCACTGCGGCGTGCAAAGACAACGCAGTGGTGAATCCGATCGATGCGCCTACAGTCGGTGCCTTGAGCGGAGCACTTACGCGAGTGACGTTGCAGCAACTGGCAACAGGTGCACTAGCGCAGGACCGCGCGTCGGCCAACGCCTTCGCTTACGCCATTGAGACAGGGATTCTTGCGCGCGATGTGTACCGTATCGACGCCTCCGAGCCTCGCTTCGTTCAGGAGACACTGGGCGGCAACCCTGATCCTGGCAGCTTCTCCGGTAGCGGCGCCTGGCAAGGGTACTACACGGCGATGCGCGCCGAGAACAACCTGATACTCGCCCTCGCCAGCGCTTCAGCCACCCAGTTTACCACGGCCGAGGTAGACGCGACGAGGGGTTTCATCCGAACCATGAAAGCGATCGAGCTGTGGCGCGTGATCGAAGTGCACGACACTGTCGGCGCGACAATCCAGACTGACGATGTGAATGCGGTAACTCCAGTCCGGTGCAAGACGGCCGTTTTGGCGTATGTCGCAGCACTTCTGGACAGTGCGAACACCGATCTTGCAGCCGCAGGTGGGAGTACGGTCGTTCCCTTCAAGATGCCGTCGGGGTTCACCGCGTTCGGGCGGGACTACAGCACGGTGAGCAACCTGATTCTCTTCAATCGTGGGTGGAAGGGGAAGGTGGATTACTATCGCGCTCTCGACCGCACGAATCCGACGCCAGCCCTATTCGCGACAGCAATTACAGAGCTGACAACTGCGCTTGGCGCCGGTCCGGGTGCCGTGCCCTCATCGCAGTTCAACACAGGTGCGTACTATGTGTTCGTTCCCGGCGGATCTGAGAATACACCGAACACGATTTCCGATTCCAAGATCGGCCTCAACCCCCTCGTGCAGGACAGCGTGCAGGCGGGTGACACCCGGGCGTCGAAGATCGTGCCCCGCACTGCGTTGGCAGGATTCGGCCTGTCGACGGCGATCACCTATGTTTTTGCGGTAGCAAACACCGCGAATCAGAGTCATCCTCTCCCGATCCTGCGGGACGAAGAGCTCGTACTTCTCCGCGCCCAGGCGGAAATCGAGGCAGGACAATTCGCCAATGCTGTTCTGGACGTCAACTCCGTTCGCACAAGTTACGGACTGACAGCGACAGCGTTCGCGACTCAGGCGGCGGGCAGAACCGCCGTGCTCTATGAGAAGCGCTACTCACTTCTCTTCGAAGGTCCACAGCGTTTCGACGACCTGAGAGAATACAAGGAGCTCAATGCAACATTCCACCGACCGGAAACTTCGACCGATCCGTACAACGCGGCGTTGCCGCTGCCGCGCCCCGAGTTGAATGCGCGTGGAGTGACAACGAATCCGGCCTGCACGCCGTGATTCAGATGAAATAGCAGTAAGGCCCGGTTCGGGGGTCACCCCGTGCCGGGCTTTTTTTTCGAAGGCTCGATTTATGCCGATCCAAGAGATCAAAAAGAGTTGCAAACGACGGACAACGGAGACCCCGTGCTGCGATCCGCTGTAGTCCCGTTCACGCTGGTTGCGGTATTTGGCGCATGCTCGCGTGCTCCGTACACCGATCCGACAATCGCTCCGGATCGCCAGATCATCACGCAGGACGAAATCGAGGCGTCCCACGGGAGCTCGGCGTACGACGTCATAAGAAAGCTGCACGGAAATTTTCTTTCCTACCGCGGCCGAACGAGCATCAAGGATCCCAACAGCGCGCTGCCGGTCGTTTTCGTCGATGATCAGGCATATGGACCAGTCTCCGTCTTGCGCAGCATACCCGCTACTCAGATCGCGGAAATCCGACTTTATCGTGCGTGGGAAGCGGTTGGCAAGTACGGCAGTGGTCTCCCCGGTGGTGCTATAGCCATCTACACCCGGCTGGAGCGATAATCGGCTTGGGATGCTCCGCCTGCGCGTCCTCCTTGTCCCGGCGCTTCTCGTAGCGACTTTTGCGTGCGCTCCGACTCAAACCGTCTCGCGACGAGGTCAGGATAATCAGCTAATCACGGAAGAGGAAATCGAAGCGTCGAGAGCTCCCACAGCGTACGAGGTAATACAGAAACTTCGCGCCAACTTTCTCAGCTACCGCGGTGAGACGAGCCTCGACAAAAGGAAATCCCAACCTTACCCGACGGTGTACGTCGACGGCCAGGAATTCGGGCCACTCAGCAGTCTTCGCACGATTCCGGCGTCGCAGGTCGCGACGATTCGGCTCTATCGCTCGTGGGAGGCTACAACCAAGTTCGGGACTGGGAATATGGGCGGAGTTATCGCGGTAACAACTCGGCAATAGAGATTAAGCTCGTTGAGTAGCGGCGAAAAAAGCGTCGGTACCGACGGAACCCTGAGGCAATCCAGCTTCAAGGGTTTCGTTTTTTCCCTTGCTACCAGCCGTACTCCGCCATACGTTTTTTTCTCCCACCCTAACACTGCGGCGTAATCCGCCGCGCTCACTCTCGACGAGGAGTCTGAGTATGGATCGACAGTCGTGTTTTCCTACTTCCGCACGCAGTCGTGCGACAAGCAAGACGAGAACTTCTCTCAAAACCACTTTAGCGCTGCTCGCGCTTGTTGCCTTCGTCTTGGCGCCGGTTGGCGTCGCGCGCGCACAGGGCGGCACGATTTCCGGCGTTGTTCTCGACCGCAGCCAGATTCCGCTCGAGAATGCACAGGTGACCGTGCGCGGTACGAGACTTGGCAGCCAGACAGACGCCAACGGACGCTTCCGCATCACTGGTGTGGAAGGAACCACTGCCACGCTCGAGATCCGACGCCTTGGTTACAGAATGACCACGGCCACCGCCTCGGTCGGATCCGAAACGCGCATCAGCCTCGAGCCGACGAGTGTCAACCTCGATGTCGTTGTCGTGACGGGTCAGCCCGGTAGCACCAACAAACGAACCCTCGGCGTCGACATCACGCAGATCGATGCGTCGAGCGTCACGGCGAAAGCGCCAATCAACAACGTCCAGAACCTGATCAACGGCCGAGCGCCGGGCGTCACCATTCTACAGAACTCGGGCGTCATCGGTTCGGGGGCAACGGTGAGAATCCGCGGCGTCTCGAGTTTCGCTCTCTCCAATCAGCCGCTCATCTACGTCGACGGCGTGCGTGTTGATAACGCACAGGGAACCGGGCCGCTCAATCAATCCTTTGGCGCGAGCACCACGACTCGCTGGAACGACTTCAATCCCGATGACATCGAGAGCATCGAGATCGTGAAGGGGCCTGCGGCGGCGACGCTCTACGGAACCGAGGCGGCCAACGGCGTGATTCAGATCATCACCAAGAAGGGTGCGCAGGGCAAACCAGCGTGGGATCTCACCGTAAGAGGCGGGACCAACGAGTTCGCGAATCAGGACAGTCGCCTGTGGACCAACTACGGTCCCGATCCCGTAACCGGCCAGATTGTTTCGCTCAATATCGCCAAGCGCGAAGCTGATGCTGGCCGCCCGATCTGGCAAACGGGACACATGCAATCTTACGATGTCGGAGTCGGCGGAGGATCGCAGACATTCCGGTATCGGGTGAGCGGCAATTACAAGAGGGATGGCGGCGTGACCCCGACGAACCTTCTCAAGAACTACGGCGGTCGCGCGAACTTGACTCTCAATCCGACCGACCGCATTCAGGTCGAGAGCAACCTTGCTTACCTCACTGGTCGAACAGATCTGGCAGCTGAAGCCGGGTACGGGGGCACGACGTGGACCACCTACTATGCGACCCCAACGAACCTGACGTACAGCGACGGAACGCCAAAGCCGAACAATGGATTCTACAGTGCGCTGCCCGAGGCGTACTACAAGCAGTACCAGATGTACCAGGACGTCAATCGCTTCACCGGGAGCGTTAACGTCACGCACAATCCGGTTAGCTGGTTCAGCCAGCATCTGACGCTAGGAACCGATCAGGGACAGGAATACAACGAGGAGCTTTCGGCGGTCCACAACGACCCGAACTTCTCGTACTTCTTCGGGACCGACGCCGACTCGGGATACAAGGTCGTGTTCACAAGAGAGAACACCTTCTCGAGTCTGACTTATGGCGGCACCCTCAAGAACGCGTTCAGGGCTCTCACGGCTTCGACTTCGTACGGCGTGGATTTCTTCCGGCGCAACACCAAGTACGTCAGCGCCTATGGCGAAGATTTTCCGGGGCCGGGACTGACTGCTCTATCGTCGACGACGTCGGCGCGTACCGGGTCTGAAACATCGGTCGAGAACAACACCGTCGGCGTGTACGGACAGGAACAGCTCGGATTCCGCGACAGGCTCTTCCTGACCGGTGGTCTAAGATCCGACAACAACAGCTCGTTCGGCGCGAATTTCAAGCGGGTGTACTACCCGAAGGTGAGCGCGTCGTGGGTGGTGAGCGAGGAACCGTTCTATCGGTTGCCATTCGTGAACACCCTGAAGCTTCGCTCAGCCTACGGTCAGACAGGACAGGCGCCTCTTCCGTACTCGGCGGTACCGTACTTCACCGCGACGACAGGCCCGAACGGTTCCGCGGCAGTAGCTCCGGCTTCACGCGGCAATCCTGATCTGGGACCAGAGCGCGGATACGAGACTGAGCTTGGCTTCGACGCCGGCTTCCTGAACGATCGCGCGGGAGTTGAATTCACGCACTTCACGGGCGGGACCAAGAATGCGATCCTCGACCGACCCGTCGCACCGTCGACCGGTTACCCTGGCACTCAACTGGTGAACGCCGGAAAAATCTCGAAGCATGGAAACGAGATCATGCTCCGCGCGACGCCAATCGCCAACGCGCGGACAAGTTGGGATCTCACATTCAGCACCAGTACGAATCACACGAAGGTGGTGAATCTCGGAGGGCAGACATTTATCAGCCCATCGGCCAACATCCGACACACGGTTGGCTATCCGGTCGGCGCCTGGTGGGGCAAGAAGGTCGTTGACGCAACCATCGATCCGGTGACCGGCAAGTCGACAGCAGTGTTCTGCGATCCGGGGCCGGCGGGAGGCGCACCCGTGCTTTGCGCCAACGCTCCGCTCGTCTTCCTCGGCAACACCACGCCGACGTCGGAAGGTGCGTTCACTTCGACCCTCAGCTTCTGGTCGAACTTCAGCGTTTACACAATGATCGACTTCAAGGGTGGCTATAAGAAGCTCGATGGCAACCGGCGCGTTCGCTGCCATCTCTTCATCGAGTGCCGCGAGAACTATTTCCCGAAGGAGTTTTCGCCGGCGATTGTGGGCGCGGTGAGCAGCAGTGCTTACGTCAGCGATCTCATCAACGACGCGGGCTATACGAAGCTCCGTGAGATTTCGTTGAGCTACAACTTGCCGGGCTCGTTCGCCAGCAGGCTTGGAGCGGCAAGAGCGTCGGTCAGCATCGCGGGACGTAATCTGCACACGTGGACGAATTACAAAGGGCTGGAGCCCGAGGCGTCATTCCAAGGCGGTTCGCGCGGGTTCGGACAGTGGGAGCAGGATGTGACTCCACAGCTCCGCACATTTGTCGGCACTTTGAGGCTCAACTTCTAATGTCAAACCACAGCGAACGACTCACCGGAATTATGCGGAGACCCGATATGAAGTTCACTCGCATCGCGAGGAAGATGACGCGAGCTACCCTGACGGCTGGCCAGTGGCTTACCGTCGTCTTGCTGTCTACGCCGGTGCTCAGCTGCAGCGTTCTCGACAAGGGACTCGAGGCGACGGCACCCGACAAGATCGAGACATCAACACTCGAGATTCCGGCGAATGCCGGGCTCATCGTTAATAGTGCGATTGGAAACTTCCAATGCGCACTCAAGTCCTATATCGTCGACGCAGCAATGGCGAGCGGCGAGTTCATGGATGCCACACCAACCGCCGCAAACTGGGCATTTGACAGGCGCGACACCGATCCTACAGCGGATACTCGCTATGCGACGAACGACTGCACGTCTTACGGCATCTATACACCAATCCAGGTCGCACGCGGAACCGCCGATCGTGCCCTGGAGCTGCTGCAGGGATGGACAGACGCACAGGTTCCAAACCGTCAGGATCTGATCGCGAAAGCCGCAGCGTACGCAGGGTATTCGCGAATTCTGTTAGGTGAAGGATTCTGTGAGGGTGCGATCAACCTCAGTCCCAAAATGACGTCGAACGAGGTCTTCGCATCAGCCGAGGCAATGTTTACCACCGCCATCACCGCGGCGCAGGCAGCCGGCGATCAGCCGATTCTGAATATGGCGTATGTCGGACGCGCGCGAGCCCGGCTCGATCAGGGCAACAAGCCAGGTGCCGCAGCGGACGCGGCGCTCGTGCCGGCTGGCTTCGTGATCAATGCGAGCTCCGAGAACGCGCCCACGATCCGACAGAACCGCGTTCAGACCTTCAACCAGGCGGGTCTGGTTTCCGTCGCCCCGACCTATCGCAATATGACGGTGACGACGGGAGGCGGGGGGCAGGTTCCGGACACGCGTGTAGCCGTGGTTTACGCCGGGAAGAATGGTACCGACAACAGAACTCCACTCTACATCCAGCAGAAGTACGCGACGAGTACCAGTCCGATCCCAATTGCAAGTTATAAAGAAGCCCAGCTCATAATCGCCGAGGTTCAGCAAGGCCAGACGGCGGTGAACATCATCAACAACTTCCGCGCGGCAAGCGGATTGCCGCCGTTTTCCAGCGCGGATCCGACTGCGATCGCCAACGAGGTCACCGAGTCGCGGAAGCGTGAGCTGTTCCTTGAGGGCCAACATCTCTACGACGTACGTCGTCTCAATCTGCCGCTCGATCCCGCCGCCGGCATTCCTTACTCGACGGTTTATCTGAAGGGCGGAAACTATGGGACCGAGCGTTGCTTCCCGCTTCCTGATGTCGAGAAGCTGAATAACCCGAACATCGGCGGCTAACGGAGCGTCATAAAAAAAAGGGGGGCCGTCCAAAGACGGCCCCTTTTTCGCTTGCGGGTCGCGATACCGGTGCTACGCCTGCACAGTCTCGGCTTTTGGAAACATCGGTGCACCCTTGTGCACCGTCCAACCAGTTGGATCGAGCTTCTCCACGCGCTTGAATCGCATCTTCTCCAGCGCACCCGGCGCGCCTAGCGATTTCCAGAGCTCTTCGGCTTTGGTTGGCATGAAGGGAAACAGGTAAACAGCCTGTCGTGCCAGCTGTCTCACCAAGGTTGCGAGAGTGCTCTCGAGC
>DASXSL010000054.1:0-4748 GCA_036506035.1 Gemmatimonadaceae bacterium
GCGATCATCACCCTCGGTACGTCGCTCGGCGTCGATTATTCGGAGACGACTAGCTGCTACGATCCATTGCCCAGTGGTGACGCTTGCGGCAGATGCGACGCATGCCAGCTGCGGCTGAAGGGATTCAGCGATGCCGGACTCGAGGATCCCATCACCTACGCCACAGCGCGGAGTGCGGCACGGTGACATACACGGTGAAGGAGATCTTCTACACGCTGCAGGGCGAAGGCGCGCAGACGGGACGCGCTGCGGTCTTCTGCCGATTCAGCGGCTGCAATCTCTGGTCGGGCCGAGAGGAAGACCGGTCGCGTGCAGTCTGTCAGTTTTGCGACACCGATTTCGTTGGCACCGGACCGGATGGTGGCAAGTTCAGAAGCGCGAAGGAGCTTGCGGACGCAATCGATCGGTGTTGGGGTGGTGGCCACCTCGCTCCCCAACCTTCGATCTCACCGCGCAGCGCAGAGAAGAAATACGTCGTCTGCACCGGCGGTGAGCCACTCCTTCAGCTGGACGAGAAATTGATCGACGAGCTCCACGCGCGTGGATTCGAGGTCGCGGTGGAGACGAACGGAACCCGTCCGGCTCCAGTTTCGCTCGACTGGATCTGCGTCAGCCCGAAAGCCCACGCGCCACTGGTACAGATAAAGGGCAACGAGCTAAAGCTCGTTTATCCACAGGAAGACGCGCCGCCCGAGAAGTTTGAGCAGCTCGATTTTCGGCATTTCTTCCTGCAGCCGATGGACGGGCCTGACACCGAGAGAAACACCGAGCTGGCGATCGACTACTGCCTGCGGCATCCTCGCTGGCGCTTGAGTATCCAGACCCACAAACTGGTCGGTCTGAGATAGCTAAGGGCGCAGTGCCGGCCCCAACGCACTCTTTTTCTGCTGCCGCGGCGTTCGCGCCTTCACCTCGGCATCGAACGCGTCCAGATACTTGATGCCGGATCCGGTGTTGAACAGCACCACCCGTTCGTTCGCTTTGACTTTGCCGCGCTCGATCAACTTCCTCAGCGCGGGCAGGCACGCTCCGCCTTCCGGCGCCGCAAAGATCCCTTCCCTGCGGGCGATCTCACGCGCTCCGGCGATCAGCTCTTCGTCGGTGACCGTGATCGCTGCGCCTTCGGATTCGCGAATCGCGTCGAGAATGAGAAAGTCCCCTATCGCTTTCGGCACCCGGAGTCCGGATGCGATGGTGGCTGCGTCCGCTACTTCTTCAGCGAATCTTTCGCCTTTCTCGAATGCGCGCACGATCGGCGCACACCCTGCCGCCTGTACCGAGACCATTCGCGGGCGCTTCTCGCTGATCCATCCGAGCTCCTGCATTTCATCGAAAGCCTTCCACATGCCGATGAGTCCAGTTCCACCACCGGTCGGATAGACGATCACGTCGGGCAGCACCCACGCCGACTGCTCGGCGAGCTCGTAGCCGAGTGTCTTCTTTCCCTCCACGCGATACGGTTCCTTGAGTGTCGAGACGTCGAACCAGCCTTCATCCTCTTTCCGACGTGCCACCTCGGCGCCGCAGTCCGTGATGAGTCCGTCGACGAGAGTGACGTGCGCGCCGGTGACCTCACATTCGATCACGTTGGCACGCGGCGTGTCGCGCGGCATGAAGAGATAGGCTTCGAGACCGCCGTGCGCGCAGTATGCAGCGAGAGCGCCGGCAGCATTCCCCGCTGAAGGAGCAGCAAGCTTCTTGAGGCCGAGCTCCTTCGCCATTGAGACTGCTACCGACATCCCACGCGCCTTGAAGGTCTGGGTAGGGTTGAGGGATTCGTCCTTCACGTAAAGCTCGGTCATGCCAAGCGAAGCGCCGAGGTGCTTGGCATGATGCAGTGGAGTCCAGCCCTCACCGAGCGAAACTATGTTGTCCTCGCGCCGCACCGGCAGCACCTCGCGATAGCGCCAGAGATCCGATCTGCGCGCGTAAAGAGTCTGGCGTGTCAGAAACTTGGCGATGCGCTTCAGATCATATCGCACCAGGAGAGGCTTGCCGCACTCGGTGCAGACGTTGTGAACACGTCTTGCCTCGTATTCGCGATGGCAGAAAGAGCACTCGAGGTTCTTGACGTGCATTTCAGTGAATTCGCGGAAATCGCGGCGAGCGTTGAGTGGCGGGCATCCTGACGGGGCGCGCTTTAACTTTACGAAAAATTAATGACATTCTCGACGGACCACTTCTTCTTCGGCGCGCGTCTCATCGCAGCGCTATCGATCGCGACTTTGGTGCCGTTGCTTTTCGATCGGCGCCAGCGCCGCTAGATGTACATCGGTCACGTCGGAGCCGCACTGGCGGCGAAGCGTGTGCGTGCCAGCATTGGCCTGCTACCGCTGCTCGTCGCTACCTACGCGCCGGACCTGGTCGACACCGGAATGTGCCTGGCCGGGACGTACGATCCACGGTCGATGCTGTCGCACTCCATTCCGGCCGTGCTCTTCCTCGGCCTGGCCGGCTTAACCTGGTACGCTCTGATCACCCGCGACTGGACCGGCGGAGTGATCATCGCCGCCGTGATCGTGTCGCACATGTTGCTCGACTGGATCACCGGCTACAAACCGACGTGGCCTGGCGGCCCGATGATCAGCCTTCACCTCTACGACAAGCCGATCGCCGATTTCGCCGCCGAGGGCGCGGTAATTCTGATCGGCACGCTGTTGTACGCGCGGAATCTGGCAGCGCGACGGCGGCCGTGGCTGGATGTCTCCATCATGCTGGGCGCCTTGCTCGTACTTCAACTGACCATTGATGTCGCTCACTTGTTGATCAAAGCGATGCCCAAGTGCTGACGCAGGACCTGCGCGAGGTCGCTCACCGGGTGATGATCGAGGCGGGATTCGACCCTGATCCTGATCCAGCCATGCGCGCGGAGGTCGAGAGCCTCGGATCGATCAAGGACACCGGCGCGCTGCTGCGCGACATGCGCAATCTTCTCTGGTCGTCGATCGACAACGACGACACGCGCGACCTCGACCAGATCGAGTTCGCGGAGGAGCTGAGCGAGGGCGGCTGGCGTCTCTACATAGGAATCGCTGACGTCGACCTAGATGTGCCCAAAGGCTCGGCGATCGACGCCCACGCGGCGGCGCAGACCACTACGGTTTATACCGGCGCGGTGATTTTCCCGATGATTCCGACGGAGCTGTCAACAGGTGCGACTTCGCTCTTCGAGGGGGCGGATCGAAAATCGGTGATGGTGGAGATCGTTGTAGGCGCCGATGGAACGGTGAAGTCGGCCGAGATATACCGCGCTCGGGTAACCAACAAGGCGCAGCTCACCTATTCTGGTGTCGGCAACTGGCTCGATGAAGGGGCCCGTATTCCCGATAAGGCGGCGCAAGTTGCTGGACTGGAGGTGCAACTGCGCCTGCAGGCGAAAATTGCCTCAGCGTTGCGCAAAACGCGCCTCGACAACGGCGCGCTCGAGATCGAGACTGTCGAAGCGAGAGCGGTCACCGACAACGGCAAGGTGACGGGGATCGAAAAGACACAAAAGAACGGTGCCACCGACATGATCGAGGACTTCATGATCGCGGCGAACGGTTCGGTGGCGAGATTTCTCGAAGGGCATCACGTCTCTTCGATCAGGAGAATCGTGCGCAGCCCCGAACGGTGGCAGCGCATCGTCGAGCTGGCGAAGCAGTTCGGCAAGGACTTACCGGCGGCGCCCGACCCGGTCGCACTCCATGATTTCATGCTGGAGCGACGCGCGGCGGATCCAGAGCGTTTTCCCGATCTCTCGCTGGCCGTGGTGAAGCTGCTCGGCCCCGGTGAGTACATTCTCGATCAGCCGGGTGTCGAGGAGCCGGGTCACTTCGGTTTGGCGGTTCAGGACTACACCCACTCGACCGCGCCCAATCGTCGCTACGCCGATCTCGTCACCCAGCGGATCGTGAAGGCGGTGCTGGCGAATGCTTCGCCGCCCTACACGAATGACGAGCTGTCGGCGATCGCGCGCAACTGCACCGTGAAGGAAGACGCCGCGCGCAAGGTGGAGAGACAGGTGCGCAAGATCGCGGCGGCGATTCTCTTCAGCAATCGCATCGGTCAGCGTTTCAAGGCGATCGTCACCGGTAACAAATCGAGCGGCACTTACGTCCGCGTGGTGGATCCGCCGGTCGAGGGTCGGCTGATGCGCGGTGAAAAGGGTGTCGATGTCGGCGACGAGATCGAGATGGAGCTGATCTCGACAAATCCGGAGCGGGGGTTCATAGATTTCGCCCGAGTGGGCAACGTGACAACACCAAATCCACCAGGGAAACGATGAGCAACGGCCTTCCTTCGCGCGAAGAAACGCTCGCGCTGATGCACGAGTACACCGCCAGTGATTCGCTGCGCAAGCACATGCTCGCCGTGGAGGGTGCGATGCGCGCCTACGCGCGCAAGTTCGGAGAGAACGAGGAGCGTTGGGGCATCACGGGATTGATCCACGACTTCGACTACGAGCGCTTCCCCAACAATGCGCACTCGCCAACCGAGGAGCATCCGTCGGAGGGAGTACGCGTGCTCCGCTCGCGGGGCTATCCCGAGGACATCCTCGAGGCGATACTGGGCCACGCGCAGTACACCAACACGCCGCGTGAATCGAAAATGGCGAGGACGCTCTTCGCAGTCGACGAGCTGACCGGACTGATCACCGCCACCGCGCTGGTGCGTCCGACCAAGAGCGTGCACGAGGTAGACGCCAGGTCGGTGAGAAAGAAGATGAAGGACAAGGCGTTCGCGCGTGGAGTCAATCGCGACGACGT
>DASXSL010000055.1:0-25715 GCA_036506035.1 Gemmatimonadaceae bacterium
CACGAGGTCGAAGCGATCTGCCGCAATGCCGTGGTCAACGAGGTACCGCTTGGCGCTTGCCGCACGGCGCTGGCCGAGGGCCAGGTTGTACTCGTCGGAGCCACGCTCGTCAGCGTTACCCTCGATACGAATTCTCATTCCGGGGTTAGCCTGCAGCCATGGAACCTTCGCGTCGAGTGTAGCAGCCGCATCCGGTCTGATCGTCGACTTGTCGAAGTCGAAGTAGATCGGAGCTGTGATCTTGGTCGTATCAACCGCGACCAGTGGCGGCACGCAAGCCGGATCCGTCGCCAGGATGTTCGGGTTGTACTGGCACATTGCCGGCGGCGGCGGTGGCGGTGGCGGTGGTGGCGGTGCAACGCAGTTCGGGCTCGAAGCAGGAATGCTCTCGAGGCCTGGGTACGTGCACATAACCTCCGGACGCGCTCCACCGAGCAGGAAGCTCAGTCCGCCACGAACATGAATGTTCATGTTCGCATTGTTCTCATGGTTCGGCATGTAGTCCAGCACGCCGTCAAAACGCAACGCGGTACGGTTCGCTACGCCGAGACGAATGCCTGCCAGAGCGCTGCCACCATAGTTGTACTGGTAGCCGAGTTCGCTGTCACCGTTCTTGAACTTGTAGCTAGTGCGGGTCGGGCCAGCGCCAATGATGAATTGGCTCTGACGGTTCATGAAGCGGAAAAGCGGGAAGTTGTAGTTCAGGCGCGCGGCGAAAGCGTGCGCATTGACCGTCGTTATCCCGTTATTGGGGGTAATGTCATTGTCCTGCGGCGAGTAGTAGCCGTCGCCTTCAATTTCCCACCGCGGATCGGAGAGGAACACACCGAGGCGTCCACCGTAGCCGAGTCCATCCTTGGCGACGGCAACGTTATCGATTCCGGCGTGGTCATCGAAGAAAGTCCACTGCACGAAACCGCCGAGTTCAACGGTTCCAGGAAGCGGGGCGTCCAGCTCGTCCCACCATACGTATGGCGCGTACATGACCGGATTAGCGGTCGCTCCCCCGCCGAAAAGGTTGCGCAGGTCCGGAGAAAGCTGAAGACCGGCCTGAGCGCCGAAGTCAACCCTGCCGTCGTTCGACGGGAAGTAGTTGACTAGTCCGTCGACGCGGAGCGAGACACCACCGAAACCAAGGTTGAATCCGATCAGTCCGTTGGCACCGAACTGATAGATCGATCCACCCTGGTTTTCATCGCCGCGGAAGTTCTGAAGAACTGCACCGGCACCGAGATGGATGGACGGAAGGTTGCCAAGCGGGAAGCTGTATACGAGACGCGCTGAGATATTGCTTCCCTTGACGTCTCCGCCTGGGATGCCGATCCCGTGGTAATCAGAGCCAGTCGCGGCCTGGGCCGGGATGTATTGGCCGTCGGCCTCGACGTTCCAGTTTGGAGCGACGAAAGCCCCGACGCGACCGCCGTAACCTATCGAGTTACCAAAGTCGGTGTTCAGCCCCCATTTACTATCGAAATGCGTCCACGAAACGAACCCTCCTACCAGCAACGTACCGGGCGACTGTGCCGCCGCCGATCCGCCGAGGAGTAAGGCCGTCATCGCGCAGACGGTCCAACTTCTTCTCAACATGATTGGTTCCTCTCAAAGGGTGGAGATACTTTGCAGCAGGTTACCGCGGTCGCACGTTGCGTCGTGAGGCAGGATGCATGCCCGGTGAGCGCACTCGCACTCTCCAGACCGTCCGCCTCACAACCGGACAAACTAGCAAGTCTTTTCTGAGGCGCTAGTGATCCGCGCCAACAAAAGACAGCGCCACAAACATTCGTCACACTCCGCCAATTTGCGGCTGCGGTAGCCGTACTCGTCGTGGCCAGATCGGCTTGCAAGTGCCACGCCAGCCACCGCGGGCAGCAGGAAAATACAGGACTTTCGAATTAAATGGTCGATTTAGCGAATTAAGTGGTCGATTTAGGGAATTAGATGCTCGATTTAGGCCCGAAATTGGCGCCTCCACCATGACCCGCGCTGGCGTGCAAGCACCCTTTCAGTTGCAGCGCGCCATGCTTCGCGCATCTCAGCGCCATCGGCGAACCGATCCTCAGGCTTGGCCGCGAACGAAGTGCGAAACCAATTGGCAAGCGCGCCGGGAAACATGGCTAGGTCGGCGCGCTCACCCAGCTGGCGCGCGAGAATCGTTTTCGCGTCGTCCTCTCCGAACGGAGTGTCGCCGGTCAACGTGAAATAAACAATCGCTGCCAGTGCGAAATAGTCGGCGGCGGGACCTTGCTGCTCGCCGAGCAATTGCTCGGGCGCCGCAAACGCGGGGGTGCCGGTCGTACCGGCGACGTCCTCACCAGTGACGTTGGCAATTCCGAAATCAGTGATGCGCCAACGCTGATAGCGATCGATGAGAATGTTCTCTGGCTTCAGATCGCGATGAAGAATACCGCTGGCGTGCGCGGCAATCAGGCCATCGAGAATCTGATCGACCTGCAGCGCGATCTCGCTCAGTTGACGGGGGCCCGATCTCGCTACCAGGCTGGCGACGCTTCCCTCCTCTGCCAGCTCCATCGTGTACCACGACAGATCGCCGGTCGAGTCCCAGTCGTAAATCGGGACGATGGCCGGATGCGCGAGCTGTGCGGCCAGCCGCGCCTCGCGCCAGAACGCGCGCACTGCTTTGTCGTCCCGCGCGATGGCCGGATGCAGGGCCTTCAGCGCAACCTCGCGCTCGAGCGAAAGATCACGCGCGCGCCATACCGTTCCGAAAGCGCCGCTGCCGAGTCTGGAGAGTATCTCGTAGTCGTCACCGACCGCCCAGCGCACTCTGGCCTCTGCGGACTCGGCGACGTTCGGATCCGGCTCGCCACGAATTATCGCGACGCCGCGCGACGGATCGCCACGCTCAACAGCGCGCATCAGTGCGGCTATCGATTGGAATCTGTCAGCGGGAGTGGGTGACAGAGCGCGATCGAGCGCCGATGCCAGCGACTCCGGTGTCTCCGGTCTCACCAGCTTGATCGGCGGCGCACCGCGCGTCGGAGCCGCCTCTCCCGTAAGCGCCATGAAGCACATTGCCGCGAGCTGCCACTGATCGCTGGCCGGAGTCGGACTCCACTCGGTTGATTCCCACTCCGGGGGCACCGGCAGCAGCTCCGTTCGCAGCGGACTCGCGGGGTCCAGCCCTCGCCCATCGAGCGGACCGCTTCCAGGTCGCACGCCGGCAGGAATCGCTTCGCGCGGCACTGCCCACTGCCACTCGAGCATCCACAGACGTCCGGTGGGCGTAGTCCACAGCGCGTCACCATTCAGGCCGCCATGTGCGATGCCGGTCTCGTGCAAATACGCGAGCGTAGAGCACGCACCGCGCAACAGCTGAAACACGTATGGAATGTCTGCGAGGCCGAGACGCGCCAGGCGGGCGCGCACCGTCTCGCCGGTTACCCAGCGACGCAAATATCCCGGCCCACGACGCACATCGCGGTAAGAAGTCCAGTAGTGATACGTGGTGGGAATCGACGGGTGACTACGATGCGCGAGCTGTTTCGCTTCCTCGAAGAGCCACTCCGTATGCGCTGGCTCGGGAGCCGTCACCAGTGACAGCGATCTTCCCAGCGCGTCGATCACCTCCTGATAGTGTCTGTAGTCGCCGACCATTCCCCCGGGACCCCACGACCACTCGGGGGGAAGCTGCCAGTCGGCGATATGCGGCGGCAGGATTTTCGTGGCGCGCGGCGTCACGACGCCCTTGTTGGCAGAGCTCAAGGCTCGCTCCGCGGCAGCAGTATTAGCACTCGCGTTCCTTTCCCCTCTTCACTCGTAATCGCGATCTGACCGCCCCACGCTTCGATCAAGCGGCGCGTCACAGCGAGGCCGAGTCCGCTGCCGGTGGTGCGGGTGGAGAAATGCGGCTCGAAGATGCGCGCCTGTACTGCGGCTGGGATCCCCGCACCGTCGTCGCGTGTCTCGATCGCCACTCTGCGATCGTCCTCACGCAGTGTGATCTCCACATGCCGCGCTCCTGACTGACGCGCGTTTTCGAAAACGTTCAACAGAACATCCCTCATCTCATCTTTTCTCGCCATTGCCCACGCCGGGCGATCGGCGCCACGCAGCTGCCACTTCACCTTCCCGGCGCCCATTTGCTCCAGAGCCACGACATCCTTTACGACCGCAGCGACATCCACATCGACCGGCGGGGGAAGATCCGCCGGTGCGCTTCCGTAACGGCTGAAGGATCGGGCGATCTCGTCGAGCCGATCGATCTCGGCGAGGATGCGTCGTACGTTCTCGTTCAGAACCGCGTCGAAGTCCACTCGCGCATCGCTACGCGCGCGCCGCAAATGCTGAACACCAAGCCTAATGGGAGTGAGCGGATTCTTGATCTCGTGGGCGATCTGTCGCGCCATCTCGCCCCACGCCAAAACCCGCTCGGCCCGTGCAACTTCGATCCTGCTGAGCTCCAGGTCGCGCGCCAGGCGCTTGGCCGCAATTCCACTGAGCCAGAGCGCTGCCAAGGCTCCCGCGGCAGTCGCGAAAAGGACGAGCATCCCGAGATCGCGACGCCTGCGGTCGAGGACGAGATCATCGCTACGAGCAGGAGCGGCCAGGACATAACGCTCCTGCCCCGGTCCCAGCGCTGCGCTATAACCGAACAGGATGGGTGACCTCCCGACCGAAGCTTCCCATGCTGCGGAGAGCTCGCCCGCCGCAGCCAGACGAAGCTGCACACGCGGCGGGAGCGCCCGTCCGGTTGCCGAGAGTACGTCGAGGACGCTGTCGCTCGTTCGCTCCAACAGCCCGTTGGAGTAGAGGAACAGGGGAGTCTCGAGGCGCCGTGCCGCTGCAGGCAGTTGCTGATATTCGTTGCCGCTAACGACCGCGCGCAGCGTCTCGTGCACGAGGGCCTCGCGCGTCTGGAGATCGTCGCTGCGCAGCCGCTGGTAAGACCACACGGCGAATGCGACGGCGGGGATGACGAAGAACGCAAACAGCGCCAGCGTCAAACGCGCGTGATAGGTGTAAATCCACTTTGCGGCACGAACTCGCAGCCACCTGAGAAATCCTTTTTCAGCCAGCGCACCGATGAGCCAGAACAGTCCCGCGAGCATCAGATCGAGAAGGAGGACGAGCACGCCACGCTCGCCTCGCGCCCATTTCGATCGCAGATCGATCTCGACGTGCGCGCGCATAGTACCGGAGCTGGTCGAAATCAACCGATTGCCGTGAAGCTCGTTTCCGATGCGGTGCCATCGAACGCGACTGGTGTCTGCCGTCACCGAAGGGGATACGTCGGCCAGGGCGACCGCGTACGGCGGATCACCACCAGACGGTGGCGCCATCCCGAGCAATGCCGCGTAAGGATTCGCCAACAGAAGTCTGCTTCGCGGAAGAACGAGTACAGACGTCGCTCCGCCGGTTGAATGCGGCACCGCGGCCAGAATCTGCACCCCAGTCGGACCGAGTATGCTGCGGGTGACAGTCTGCTTGGCCGCGATCGCTTCGAGGACCGCGTTGATTACGGCGGCTGAATCAGTCTCCGTTGGCGAGACCTCGAAACTGGCGATCGATTTCGCGCCCTGGTCCCAGGATGTGAGAGTCGCCGGATATTCGGCAGCTGCGAGGTCAGAGGCCGCATACGCCTTCAGCAACTCGGCGCGACTTCGCGGCTGTGGCGATTCCGACAGAGAGGTCACGAGGCGGCGTGTCAGCTGCAATGCGTAATCGTCGACATGACCCAGTGCAGCTACATCCTGCTCGGCGAGCTGCATTCGCTGTTTGGATGTCGTCGACCAGAGACCGACCAGTGCGATCACGGCTGAAAGCGAGCCAATCATCACCGCTGCCTTGAAGCTCACTACGCCGGCGCGCCCGAAAGTCATGCGCAGCATCCAATACGCAGCGAGAAGAACTGCGAAAAGGAAAAGGAAGAGCGGAATTTCCCACGACAGCCAGAGTCCCGCGGTGGTCCCCCATGGGGGCTGTCCAATGCCGCGCACGATGTTCGATGCGAACGGAATACCGATGCCGAGGGTGATGATCGCACCAAGCGCGGCATAGCCGCGTGGCCAGTGTGTCTCGGGCCGCGCGCGAATGAGCGCGTATACCGCCATCAGAATCAGAACCGCGCTGATACTGAGTGCGCCCGCGTTGGCGGTGAGCGGCCCGGCGAGACGCGAGAAGTAGTAAGCGGGATCGAATATCCGCGACGCGTTGGAGAACGAGCTCCACGGCACCAGTGCGGCAATGGCAAGAGCGAAGAGGATGGCCAGTAGTCGTTGCAGCAAAGCGTGCCTGTCACGCCAGGCATAGCTCAGAAAAGCCACAACGAGCAGGACGAGCGCAATCGCCCCTCTGGCGCGGAGCATCGATGCCCGACGAAATCTGACTTCTTCCGCCGTCGCCAGGTGCGGCGTAGCCCTCAGCACCGGCGCGCCGTTGGAGCTGAGTACAACTGGCCCGCCGCGCACATTCTGTGGCGACGAAAACTCGTACGATGAAACCCCCTGGGCCGGTGCGAGCCGGTCAGCCACGGATTCACTCAATCGATCGGCGGGCGGCGCTGTCTGAACAACTGCCGAAGCGACTGCGCGTCGGGAATCGCGAGATCTCGCCACGTTCAGCGTGACATAGAACGGACTGAAGGTCGCGCTCAGTGGCGAAGTAATCGTATCGAGGTCAGTGCGCATCTCTCCCGACCAGGCGAGCGGTCGGTCGTGATCGAAAAGAATCACCGACTCGCCATCTCGATGCGGCGACCGCGTCGATAAAAAATCGAATGCACCCTCCGGATCCGTTGGCGCGTTGAGCGCACTGGTCGCGCGTTCGTCGAGTCTTTGCCGGGTGTCGGCAAGCTCGCGCGCCAGCGCACGCGCCGCGCCTTCAGCGGCGCTGATCCGTTCGCCGCCACTCTCACGGACCGCACCGGCTGTGCGGGGCAGCGCTGGAGTTCGCACCCACATCGCAATCAGGAAGAGCGGGATTGCCGCAAGGGCGAGGATTGCGCCTCGCCGGATGCGCCCACTTCTTACATTAAGACTATCGGCTGATGCGATGACGCTTCCCTCCCCCATTCCAGTTTCCGGACCGCTGCGGGTCAAGGAGCTCAATCCGGCGCAGGTCACTGCGATACTCGGCAATGATCCGCGCTTGATCATACCCATCGGGACGTGCGAACAGCATGGCCCTCACCTGCCGCTTGGCTGCGACACGATCATTGTCGAGCGAATGGCTGACGATCTGTCGGCGGAATATGGCGTTTTGCGCGCACCGACGGTGGAGTACGGAGTGAACGTCGACACAGAGCGCGGCTTTACCGGCAATGCGTCGCTGCGCAAGAAGACGCTGCACCGAATGCTCAACGATCTGATCGACTCGTGGGAGGCAACGGGAGTGAGAGAGTTCATACTCCTCACTGCTCACGGCCAGGATCCGCATCAGGAGGCGCTCGCGACAGTAATAACGACTGCCGCGCGAGTGAGGGTGGTGGACCTGTTCGGAATGAACCTCTCCGACCTCCTCGAAGGGCAGAAGGAGGCGATGCACGGAGATGAGGTGGACACTTCGATCATGCTGTTCCTTTGCCCCGACATGGTGAGTCTCGACCAGGCGCAGGATTACATGATGTCGCGAGAACAGCTGAGGCGGTACCGTCGCGGCTGGCTCACCGTGCCAAGCGGCAGCGCCGGATCGATCGGCCGGCCTTCACTCGCGTCAGCCGAGAAAGGCAAGCGCATCTACGAGCGCATCTACTCAAAGATCAGCGACCGGATTTTCCTGGCGCCGTCGCCGGCCGAATAGGCGCGCAGCCAGCCGCGTCGGCGGACGTAAGACGAGCGCGCGACGACTTAATTCAATCTTAAGAAAATCAGTGTGGGTTGGCGGCTGAAACTCTGTTATATAGTTGGCCGTACATCTCCAAAAGCCCACTCTCCCACAACGATGCGAACACTGCTTCTCATAGGTCTAACTGCAGTTGCGACGCAGGCATCCGCCCAGGTTGCCCAGCGCGACACGACTCCTCCGACCACGCTGACAATCGAACAGGCCATCGAGCTGGCCCGCCGCAATAACCCCGAGCTCCAGCAAACGCTGAACAACCGTGTTGGGGCACGAGCCGCCGTGCGCAGTGCGTACGGTCAATTGCTGCCAAGTGCCGATGCGGCACTCAGCATCCAGCGTCAGCAGGGCGGTCAGCAGATTTTCAGCGGAACGAGTCTCGGCGCCAGCTCTGATGTCAGGCAGTCAAGCTACAACATTGGAATCAACTACCGACTGAACAGCGCCACTTTGATCACGCCGAGTCTGCAACGGGCGAATCGGGACGCAGTCGAGGCGGACATCACAGGCGCGACGGAGATCCTGCGCAGCAATGTCTCGCAGCAGTATCTGACGACGCTGCAGACCGAAGCCAATGCCGATCTTCAGGACTCGCTAGTCGTGGCGTCGCAGCAGGAGCTGGTGCTGGCGCAGGCGAGAGAGATCGTTGGATCGGGCACGCAGCTCGATGTTCAGCGCGCAGAAGTGGCGCTTGGACTGCAGAAGGTGCAGGCGCTCAAGGCGAGAAATCAGGTCGATATCGAAAAGCTCAGACTGTTTCAATTGATGGGAACGCCGCAGCCCGCCAACGTGCAGTTGGTGAGCCAGTTCGCCGTCATACCCATGAACCTTAACCTCCAGGAACTGATCGCGTCGGCACACAACCAGAATCCGAGCGTGCTCGCGCTCCGGTCGCGGCAGCATGTCGCCGATCTGAATGTAAGGCGCGAGAAGGGTGAGTATTCTCCAACACTGTCCGTATCGACTGGCTTCGGCGGCTACACCTACGGCTACACGAGCTCCAACTTCCCAGTCCAGCAGGCCGCTGCGCAGCTCGACGCTGCGCGAGCCAGCTGCATTCGGACCGAAGAAGTTCGCGCCGCGCTCAACCTTTCGAATCAGCTGGCCGAATGCAACGCCATGGCGTTCACGAGCGCCGATGCAGCGGCGATCCGGGACAGCAACTCAAAATTCCCATTCGATTTCACGAAGTCGCCTCGCTCGATCACGGCGACGCTCTCGCTGCCGATATTTGACGGGTTCGCGCGCGAGCAACGCCTGCAGGAAGCGATGGTAAGCCGCTCCGATGCGCGGTACAGCGTGAGAGCCAAGGAGCTCGCTCTGACTGCTGACGTCACGGCGGCGTACCTGACGCTCACGACCGCCGAGAAGACGGTGGCGCTGCAAGAGCAAAACGCAGCGAAAGCAAAGCAGGAGCTAAAGCTGGTGCAGGATCGTTACAGAATCGGGGCGACTACGTTCGTCGACCTGACCGAGGCACGCGCGACGTACGAGCGCGCCGAGAGTGATCGCATCACCGCAGTTTACGACTATCATAAAGCCTTCGCCGCCCTCGAAAGCGCCGTCGGTCATCCCCTCCGCTAAATCGGATCTACGACATGAAGAAACGCACCAAGTGGACAATAGCCGGAGCGATCACACTGGCAGTTGTGATCATCGGCGTAACCAGCGCGATGAAGGGCCGTAACAAGGCTACCGAGGTCCGCATCGAGAAAGTGCAGAAGCGCGATCTCGTTGCCTCGGTCACCGCTAGCGGTCAGGTCCAGCCCCACACCAAGGTCGACATCAGCGCTGACATCAGCGGTCGTATCGTTCGCCTGGCAGTGAAAGAAGGCCAGGTGGTAACTGCCGGTCAGTTCCTGCTGGAAATAGATCCGTCGCAGTACCGCGCCAGCGTCGAGCGGGCGACGGCAGCTGTTGCTTCAGCGAAATCGCAGGCGGCTCAGGCGAAGCCGGCTTTGCTCCAGGCGCAGCGCAACTTCGACCGGTTGATGGCGCTCAAGAAGGCGAATCCAACCCTCGTTTCGGATGAGCAAATCGAACAGCTCAGAACGCAGGTCGAGGTCAATCAGGCGACGCTGGAGGCAGCAAATCACGCCATCGACCAGGCAACTGCGTCCTACCGGGACGCGCAGTCGCTACTCAGCAAAACGACGATCGTCGCTCCAATGAGCGGCCGCGTGACGCGCCTCAGCGTCGAGCAGGGTGAGACTGCGATCCAGGGAACGTTCAACAAGGACGCGGCAACCATGCTCACCATCAGCGACATGAGCGTGCTCGAGACGAAAGTGAAGGTCGACGAAACCGACGTCTCGCGCATCAAGATCGGTGATTCGACGGTTGTGCAGCTCGACGCGTTCCCGGATACGACCTTCCTCGGACGCGTGTCGGAGATCTCGAACAGCTCGGTGAAAGCGGCGAGCACGGGAGGCACCGGTGGATCGACCGACCAGGCCATCGACTACGAGGTCACTATCCAGCTGTTGAACGCGCCGCCTGACACGCGTCCGGACTTCTCGGCCACGGCCAAGATCATCACATCGACGCGCAACAACGTGCTTTCGATTCCGATCATTGCCCTCACCGTCCGCGAGGACAGCGTGAAGCCTGACACCGCGTTGACGCTGGCCAGGAAGGCGCCGGCAAAGCAGGTCGGCAAGCGCGACGTCGAGGGAGTGTTCGTCGTTGGCGCCAACAACAAAGTCAGCTTCCGTCCCGTAAAGGTTGGTATCGCGGGTGAGAAGTACTTCGAGGTTCTGACTGGCCTCAAGGAAGGCGAGAACATCGTCGGTGGAACCTACCAGGCCATCCGCGAGCTCAAGGACGGCGCAACCGTGCGCGCTCAGAAGGAACAGCCGAAGAAACCAGGCGAAACCGCGAAATCATAATGTACACGGATGAAATTCCGCTCAGCACAACGGCTGAGCGGCACATCGTTACGAGTGAGGCCGGCGCAGCGCCGGAGAAAGACTGGGTCATCGTCGCGCGGGGTCTGAAGCGCGACTACGACATAGGGGGCGAAGTAGTCCACGCGCTGCGCGGCGTTGATATCGCGATTCGTCGCAATGAGTATGTCGCGATCATGGGACCGTCGGGCTCGGGGAAATCGACGCTAATGAATCTGATTGGCTGCCTCGACACTCCGACCGCCGGCGAGTACTGGCTCAGCGGCGCTCTAGTCTCCGACAAGGACGAGGACGAGCTCGCGCGTGTCAGAAACCGCGAGATCGGCTTCGTGTTCCAGACGTTCAACCTTCTGCCGCGTGCAACGGCCCTTCATAACGTGGAGCTTCCTTTGGTATATGCGGGAGTTTCAGCCGATGAGAGAAGGAAGCGCGCGACCGAAGCGCTCGAGCGCGTTCAGCTCGGCGATCGCATACAGCACCGGCCAAACGAGCTGTCGGGCGGCCAGCGCCAGCGCGTCGCGATTGCCAGGGCGCTGGTAAATCAGCCGTCGATTCTTCTCGCCGACGAGCCGACAGGAAACCTCGACTCGACGACGTCGGAAGAAATCATGCGCGTCTTCGAGGGACTCGCCGAGCAGGGTCAGACCGTGATCATGGTCACCCACGAGTCGGATATCGCATCTCACGCCAGACGCGTCATCCTCCTCCACGACGGGATGGTCGCCAGCGACGAGAAGCGCGCGACTTTCATCAAATCTGCCGGTATCGCGCCACCCGATCTGTCGCGCAAGGCGTAGGGATGCCGTTCGTCGAGGCAATCTGGCTCGCTCTGGCGCAAATCCGCGTGCAGAAGCTGAAAAGCTTCTTCACACTGCTCGGCGTCTGTATCGGTGTGATGTTTCTCATCGCCGTGATTTCCATCGTGCAGGGCATGAGCAGCTACATGGAGAACGACTTCGCCGCCAAGATGCTCGGCGTCAACACTTTTACGCTGAGGCGGTTCCCATGGTTTGGCGATGGCGCGAGCTCGGAGGAAGAGTGGCGCAGCTGGCTGAGACGCCCGCGCATCTACCACTCTGATCTGCCGCTGGTCGCGAGCGTCGTTCCGACCGGCTCGCGCTACGCGGTCGAGAGCCAGGAGTTTCTCCAGGCCCAGTCGCAGTGGGCGCGACCGAAGCAGGTCGAGGCCCACGCCGTCGATGGCGATTACTTCTCGATCAAGAAGTATGATGTTCACTCCGGCCGCCTCTTCACGCAGCAGGAATCATCACTCGGCGCGCCGGTGGTGGTGATCGGCGACGAGGTCGCGAAGTATTTCTTCCCCGATCTCGATCCGCTCGGGCGGCAGCTGCGCATCAAGGGAATGCCGTACACGGTGATTGGCGTTCTCGAGAAACAGGGATCGGTCTTCGGCATTTCGCTCGACCGAGTCGCGATCGCGCCTTACAACTCTCCCCTGCACCACTTCACCAATCCCCGCGGCGACGTGGATGGAATCATGGTGCAGACGCCGACGTCGCTGACGATGACGGACGCAATGGAATCGGTGCGCGAAGTCATGCGAGGCCGGCGCAAGCTGAGACCGGCAGAGCCGGACAACTTCTTCATGGAGACATCCGCCAGCGCGTTGGCGTTCATGGACAAGCTCAAGAAGGTGATGACTATGGCGGGGACAGCGTTTCCCGCAATCGGCCTCATCGTCGGCGGGCTGGTGATCATGAACATCATGCTGGTGGCCGTCGCCGAACGGACGCGCGAGATCGGCATCCGCAAATCGCTGGGTGCGAGGCGACGCGACATCATGCGCCAGTTCCTAGTCGAGGCCGCCACGCTGAGCACTCTCGGCGCGGTGATCGGTATCCTGCTCGGCATCGTCATCGCCAAGGTAGTCGAATGGAAGACGCCGTTGCCGGCGGCGATCGCGCCGTGGTCGATCGTCGTCGCCACGCTGCTTGGCACCGTGGTCGGTATCATTTCCGGCGTCTACCCCGCGCGTCGTGCCGCTGCGCTCGATCCTATTGAAGCGCTGAGAAAGGAATAGCAGATGAACATCGCGCAAAGGATCTTCAGTACGTTCGAAGGCGTTGGCATGGCCGTCGATTCGATTCGCTCGAACAAAGTGCGGGCCGCCCTCACGATCATGGGAGTGGCGATCGGCGTGTTCGTCGTTGTCGCGATGTCCTCGGTGGTGCGAGGAATCAACGAGAGCTTTGCGCGAGATCTCGAGGCGGCTGGTCCGACTTCGTTCTACATCTACCGGCGCCCGATCAGTGGATTTCAGGCGTGTGACGGATCGGACGAGACCTGCCCTGAGCGCCGCAATCCGCCACTCACGATCGACGACGCACAGGCAATCGAGCGGCTGCCGACGATCAAGGCGGTGACGGCGCACCTCGGCAGCGGCGCCAAGTTCACCTACAAGGACAAGCAGGTGAGCACGGGAATGGAGATCTACACCCCGAATTGGGTCGACGTCGATGGCGGCGACATCTATCCCGGTCGCAGCTTCACCTACGCCGAGAACACCACCGCGGCGCGAGTGATCATCGTCAACGAGAAGCTGGCGGAGAGGTTGTTCGGCTCGTCTGACCCGATCGACAAGACGATCGGCGTCGATGGCGTCAACTACCAGGTGATCGGCGTTTATCACTACACGGCCAGCCCGATGGGTACGCCGACTTCCGCCGGAGGCGGTGATCAGGCGAAGGCGATCGTCCCGTTCGAGTCGGCGCGTCGGAGCCTGAATCCCTGGATGCGGGGCGTCGATTTCATCGTCAAGCCGGAGCCAGGAGTGACGACCGCGGAGGCAACCGATGACGTAACGGCGTTGATGCGCGCGCGTCGCGGGCTGCGCTCGACTCAGAAGAACAACTTCGAGATCGTGACGCAGGATCGATTGATGGGCATCTACAATCAGTTGTTCGGAACTTTCTTCGTCGTTGGCCTGGCGCTGTCTTCGGTCGGACTGCTCGTCGGAGGCGTAGGAGTTGTCGCGATCATGATGATCAGCGTCACCGAGCGCACTCGCGAGATCGGCGTGCGCAAAGCTCTCGGTGCGACCAAGAGCGCGATTCTGTGGCAGTTCCTCGTCGAGGCAGCGACTCTTACCAGCATTGGGGCGTCAATCGGGCTGGTGCTCGGAATTCTCGTCGCGCTCGGAATCAAGAACGCTTTTCCCGCCGTTCCAGCGTCCACGCCCATTTCAGCAGTCGTTGCGGCATTGGCGACGAGCGCGTTCACCGGGATTCTGTTCGGCCTGCTACCGGCGGCGCGCGCTGCTCGCCTCGACCCAGTAGAAGCGCTGCGGTACGAGTAACTGGCCCCACCGGCGACTCAAGTTTTTGTAGCGCACCCGGCGTCAGTCGCCGAAATTAGAGGCATGCGCTTCGCCGACGTCATAACGACCGCCCTCCAGCAAATCCGCGTCAACAAACTGCGGTCCTTCTTCACGCTGCTCGGAATCATCGTCTCGGTAGCATTCCTGGTCGCCGTAGTGGCGATCATCTCCGGCATGAACGCGTACGTGAAGGAGAATCTCGCCAGCGCTCTCATCGGCGCGAATACGTTTCAGGTGCGGCGAACTCCAATTCGAATCGGCCTTTTCGACGATGAAGAGTGGCGCCGACTGCAGCGGCGGCCGCGTATTACTGAATCCGACGCCGATGCCGTCATGGCTGCAGTGCCTGAAGCGGTCGCGGTGAGCATGCAAACCGGGTGGCCCGTTCCGATCGCCGACATCGTGTGGAGGAACAGGACACAGGCGGATGTCGCCGTCTTCGGCATCACGGCGCCGTATCAGGTCGTCCAGGATTACGTCTTCGCCAGCGGACGTCCAATCAGCGAGATCGACGTGCGCGACCACCACTCCGTCGCCGTGATCGGGGCTGATATCACGGAGAAGTTGTTCGAGAATGTCGATCCGGTCGGTCAGGATATCCGCATCCTCGGCCAGCGCTTCACCGTCGTAGGAACGATCGCAAAAAAGGGACGGGTGCTCGGACAATCGTTCGACGGTTTCGTGCTGCTGCCGCTGCCGAACTTCGAGATGCTATTTGGCCGCCGGAAGACGACCAACGTCTCGGTCAAGATGCCAACCGCCGACCTCGTTCCCAATGGCATGCAGCGCGCGGACGAGGCGATGCGCGTCGCGCATCATCTGAGGCCAGCCGACGAGCCCGACTATTCCGTCGAGACGGCAGACGCGTTGGTGGAATTCTGGAAGAACCTGACCCGAATTCTGTTCTCGGTCATTCCGGCAATCGTTGCCATTGGCGTCGTGGTCGGCGGCATCGTCATTATGAACATCATGCTAATGTCCGTGACCGAGCGAACGCACGAGATCGGCGTGCGCAAAGCGATGGGCGCCAAACGCGGCGACATCCAACGCCAGTTCCTCGTCGAAGCGATCGTGCTGGCCACCATCGGCGGAATGTTCGGAGTCGTTGCGGGATGGGGAATGGCAAGTCTGGTGAGTCTCGCGTCGCCGCTGCCGGCGCGGGTGAGTCTATGGTCGGTTATGCTGGCGGTTTCACTGGGAGCCGGAGTTGGAGTGCTCTTCGGCGTCTACCCGGCGTCGCGCGCGGCGCAGCTCAATCCGATTGACGCATTGCGGGCCGAATGATCTTCGCCGAGCGAATCCGCAGCAACGTGCAGATCGCGGTGGACACCCTCCGCGCCAACAAGCTGCGCTCGTCTCTCACCATCCTCGGTGTCGTCATCGGCGTTTCAACCGTGATGACAATGGCAGCGATCGTCCAAGGAATTCAGGATCAGATCGTTCGCACCATCGAGATTGCCGGGCCAACCACGTTCTACGTCGTGAAAGTATTTTCGCAAACGCCGGTGAATCCGGACCGTTTACCGAAATGGATTCGGGTACGACCCGATCTCGTGCAGGCGGAAGCGGATCGCATCAAGCAACTCCCAGAAGTTTCATACGCGGCGATCTGGGCGCAGAACAACGGCCGCCTGTCGTACCAGGCGCAGCGAACACAGAACGTCCTCATCATGGGCGCCGACGATCGATATCAGGAGATCCAGGGCGGTGAGCTGCTGGACGGACGCTGGTTCACACCGGCGGAGCTCGCTGCTGGGACAAGCGTGGTAGTGCTGGACGAGAATGCCGCCAGAAAGCTGTTCGGCCGCGAGTCCGTCCTCGACAAGCAGATCAGAATCAGCGGGCGCCCGGCAAGGGTGATCGGACTGTACGCCCAGCCAGAGAACATCTTCTCGCCGCCAGGTCAGGACATCGGCGCGATCATTCCTTACCAGATGATGGACCACCAGTTCACCATCGATAAGACCAACGCGCTCTACATTCCCATCAAGCCAAAGCCGGGCGTCACAACCGAGCAGGCTCAGGAAGCAGTGACGATTGCCATGCGTGAAATGCGCAGGCTGCACCCCGCTGACAAGAATAATTTCGATCTCATCACCCAGGATCAGATTCTCGACACCTTCAACAAGATAACGGGCGTGTTCTTCCTCGTCATGATAGTTCTTTCCAGCGTAGGACTCCTCGTTGGCGGTATAGGGGTGATGGCAATCATGATGGTGTCGGTTACCAGCCGCACTCGTGAGATCGGCATTCGCAAAGCACTCGGCGCGACGCGAAAAGAGATTCTGTTCCAGTTCCTGGTAGAAGCAGCAACACTGACCGGATTCGGCGGTGCGCTGGGAATTCTGATCGGCCTGACCTTCGGTCGACTGGCGACGCTGGCAATGAGGATCG
Source organism: Gemmatimonadaceae bacterium (assembly GCA_036506035.1). Lineage (GTDB taxonomy): Bacteria > Gemmatimonadota > Gemmatimonadetes > Gemmatimonadales > Gemmatimonadaceae > UBA4720. The sequence goes on from DASXSL010000055.1 coordinate 16,435, forward strand.
ACGCGGGCGTTCCGATCGGGCTGACAATCGTTGCGGTGATGGTCTCGGTCAGCATCGGCCTGATCTTCGGGATGCTCCCGGCGCAGCGCGCGGCCAAGCTCGATCCGATCGACGCCTTGCGGTACGAGTAGATTCTCCGCATGAAAAAAATCGATGTCCTGGCGATCGCCGCTCATCCCGACGACATGGAGCTCATTTGTGGCGGAACTCTGATCCGAGCGCACATGCTCGGCAGGACAACCGGCATTCTCGACCTGGCCGCCGGCGAGATGGCAAGTCGCGGAACTCCCGAGCTCCGCACGAAGGAGGCAGCCAAGGCGGCGAAGGTGATGGGAGTTTCTGTTCGCGAGAACCTCGGGCTTCCCGATGGTGGAATTCAGAACACACCGGAAACCCGCGCCAGGATCGCCGTCATCATCAGGAAGCTGCAGCCAAAGATCGTCATCACCCATTCGCTCCACGGCCGACATCCCGATCACCCGGTTGTCGCGCAGCTCGTGCGCGACGCGTGCTTCGTTGCCGGGCTCAAGAAAATCGAACCGAAGATTGCTCCGCACCGGCCGCTCAAGGTTCTACACGCGCTTTCATTCCGCGAAGACAACCAGAAGCCCACCTTCGTGGTGGACATCACGGAGGCGTTCGAGAAGAAGCTCGAGGCGATCGGCTGCTACGAATCACAGTTTGGCGATGCTGTTCAGGCGGGCGAGGTTTACCCGAATGGAGAGCCGCTCCGCGATCTCATCCGCCACCACGCCGCGCACTACGGATCTCTGATTCGGTCCCGCTACGGTGAGCCGTTTTATACGACTGAAACAATGCGCGTCGATGATGTCGGGGCGCTCGAGGTCTCGACCTTTTGAAAGGAAAGACTCCCAAGAGCGCTAACCAGCCACAGCCGAAGAATTTGGGCGAAGAAGTCACCTACTCGTCCTACCTTGCTCTCGACGAGCTGCTCAAGCTCCAGCGCCCACGCTCGAAGCCCGAGCATCCGGACGAGCTCCTGTTCATCATCGTTCATCAGGCAAGCGAGCTGTGGTTCAAGCTGATTCTGCACGAACTCGAAGGCCTCATCGAGCTGCTGGAGGCACGAGACACACTCGGCGCTCTCACCTCGGTTAAGCGAGTCAACGCGCTCGTCCATATCGTTACCGGCCAATTGTCGGCGCTCGAAACGCTTCCCCCGCAGCGGTTCGCCCAGTTCCGTGGGTACCTCGGCACATCGAGCGGCTCGCAAAGCGTACAGTTCCGCGCCATTGAGGCAATGTCGGGCATGCGCGACGAGCATTTCCTTCAGGTGTTGAAACAACACGGAGATATAGACCCGCTCGTCGAGCGGGCACTCGCCAAGCCGACGCTACAACAGCTGTTCGACGATTTGCTCGAGGCGCACAACGTCACGCTCGAACAGATCTATGCAGAAGCACATCAGCGGCCACTACAGATGCTGGCTGAAAGCCTGTTGGAATACGAGCAGGGTTTTGGGATGTGGCGATTCCTGCACGTCCAGCTGGTCGAGCGCATCATCGGTCCCGGCACCACGGGTACAGGGGGAACCCTGGGATCCACGTATCTGCAGAAGACGATATCCCAGCGATTCTTCCCAAAGTTGTGGGAAGTCCGGGGGAAATTCTTCGAGGGTTGAGCTAAATTTCGGCTATGCCAGCAAACCCGGTGTATCTCGACCACGCCGCCACGACACCGGTGCGCGAAGAGGTCTTCGAGGCGATGAAGCCGTTCTACGGCCCACGCTTCGGAAACCCGTCCAGCACGCATCGATGGGGCCGCGAAGCGCGCGCGGCACTGGACGAGGCCCGGGAGCGAGTCGGCCGATGTCTAGGAGCGCGGCCGGACGAGATTTGCTTCACCTCTGGCGGTACTGAAGCCGACAATCTCGCCATCCTCGGTGCCTGGCGCGCCCTCAAGGCAAAGGGTCGCAAGGCAGTCGTGACCACCCCAATCGAGCACAAGGCAATCCTCGGCGCCGTTCATCAGGCGGCGCACGAAGGAGCAGAAGAGCGCTTCCTGACCATGAGTCGGCACGGAGTAGTCGACACTTCTTCCATTACCGAGATCGTCGACGACGACGTCGCGGTTTGCTCGATGATGTGGGTCAACAACGAGATCGGGACGATCCAGCCGGTTCCGGTGCTGGCGGCAAGGGCTAAGGAGCGCGGGGCCCTCGTCCACACCGATGCAGTGCAGGCGTTTGGGAAGATCCCAATCGACGCGCAAAAGCAGCAGTTCGATTTTCTCACCATCTCGGGGCACAAGTTCGGAGCGCCGAAGGGAATTGGCGCGCTCTTCATTCGTCGTGGCACTCATATCGAGCCCTTGATGCACGGCGGCACTCAGGATCGTGGCCGCAGACCGGGGACAGAGAACGTGGCCGCGGCGGTTGGACTGGCACGCGCCGCGGAGCTCACCTTGGCCGAGTGCGAGGCGCATTGCGCGCGACTTCGCAAGCTGCGCGACAGGCTCGAAGCGGGAATCCTCGCCAGGGTTCCCGACGCAGTGATTCACGGCAGAGGGGCTGAGCGGGCACCGCACATTACCAACGTCTCGGTACCGGGAACCGACAGCGAGTCTCTGCTGATGGCGCTCGACCTGCGCGGCATTGCCGCGTCAGGTGGTTCTGCGTGTCAGAGCGGCAGCGTCACGCCATCCCATGTCCTGAACGCCATCGGCGTGCGACCGGAGATCGCCAGCGCCGCGGTGCGCATGAGTCTGGGCTCGCTCACCACGGACGAGTGCATCGATCGCGTGATTGAAGTCTTTCCTGCTCTCGTCGCCAAGGCGAGGCAGTTGGCGACGGCGCAATAGCCATGACGCGGGAAAGGGTTTTGGTCGCCATGTCTGGCGGGGTCGATTCATCGGTTGCGGCAGCGCTGCTCGTCGAGCAGGGTTATGACGTCGTGGGCGCAACGATGAAACTTTTCTGTCACGGTGAAGATGTGCCCGATCGGCCGTGTTGCTCGCTCGACTCCGTAAACGATGCACGACGCGTCTGCGAGCAACTGGGGATTCCCCACTACGTGCTGAATCTGGAGAGCCGCTTCGGCCACGACGTCGTCGACAACTTCGTCGACGAGTACGCGCGCGGCCGCACGCCCATCCCGTGCGTGCGCTGCAACACCTTCACCAAGTTCCGCGACTTCCTGAAGAAGGCAGACGCGATCGATGCGCGCTGGATAGCAACGGGCCATTACGCGCGCGTTGTCGACGGCGAGCTCCTTCGTGGGCTCGACGAGAACAAGGACCAGACCTATTTCCTGTGGGGAATCGACCGCGCAGTTTTGTCTCGCATGATCCTGCCGGTCGGCGCGCTGGACAAGGCACAGACGCGCGCCCGCGCTCACGCGATGGGACTCGAGGTAATCGCCGAGAAGCCGGAAAGCCAGGAAATCTGCTTCGTCCCCGACGGAGACTACACGCGAATTCTCGAGCAGCGTCTGTCGGCGAGCGCGCCCGCACTTGCTCGCGGTCCAATCATTACTTCGAGTGGTAAGATCGTCGGCGAACACAACGGCTTTGCCCGCTACACCATCGGTCAGCGACGCGGCGTGCCTGGTGGATTTGCGTCACCGATGTACGTGATCGCAATTCGGCCTGAGCAACGCGCCGTCATCATCGGCACACGCTCCGAGCTTCTCGGAAGTGGACTGATCGCGCGTGAGATCAACTGGCTGGCTGACCCTCCCGCCGTTGGCCGACATGTCAGCGTGCGCGTTCGGCACCGCGCTCCACTGGTGCGCGCGGAGATACTGCGTCTCGACGGCGACGAGATGGAAATCGCTCTCGACGAGCCCATCGCGGCTATCACTCCGGGTCAGTCGGTGGTACTCTATGACGGCGAGCGAGTACTCGGCGGAGGCTTCATCGAGTCGGCTCGCCAACAGCGTAATTCACTTCCAGTTCTAGCTGCGTAACACTCGGCGACCTCGCCGAGCAACCGTTCGTGGGGGAGGCCGGCTTGATGCAAGTGATTGGATCGCTGCAGGGACGAGTGCGTGTTGTTGTATTGAGCGTCGCACTGGCAAGCGCGGCTTGTCGACCGCCGTCGGTTCCAGCGCCCCAACCGGTCACGCGAACGCCGCAGTTGGTTCCGGCTCCGGTATCCGTGACTTCGACGGCTGGTGCTCCCTTCAGTCTCGCACGTACGTCGGTAATTGTGGTCGATGCTGGAAATCCGGAAGCAGCGGCGATCGGAGAGAGCCTCGCCGAACTGCTCCGGCCGCCGACCGGGTTCCCGTTGACCGTTTCTGCGGCGAATTCCTCGCTGGGGGCGATAGTTCTGCGACTCACGGGCGCGCCGGCATCGGTCGGAGAAGAAGGTTATCAGTTGACGGTTACGGCGGATTCGGTTCGCTTAGTGGCGAATAGGCCGGCCGGACTATTTCACGGAATTCAAACCATCAGGCAGCTGTTGCCGGTTCAGATCGAATCCGAAATGGGAGTCGACCGCAACAGCTGGCAGATTCCCGCCCAGACCATCACTGATTGGCCGCGCTTCACCTGGCGCGGCGCGATGCTGGATGTCGCGCGGCATTTCTTCACCGTCCGCGAAGTCGAGCAGTACATCGATTTGCTGGCGCTCTACAAGATGAATGTTCTGCACCTTCATCTGTCCGATGATCAGGGTTGGCGCATACAGATCAATTCGCGGCCACGACTGACCGAGCTGGGATCGTTGACGCAGGTCGGTGGCGGACCGGGTGGATTCTTCACCCAGCAGGATTATGTGAACATCGTTCGTTACGCTGCAGCGCGGTACATCATGATCGTGCCGGAAATAGACATGCCGAGTCACATCAACTCGGCTGTCACCGCATATCCGGATCTGGCGTGCGGCAGCCGTCCACCCGGTCTGTACACGGGAACCGATGTGGGCTGGAGCAGCCTCTGCGTCGACAAGGACGCGAGCTACGCCTTCATCGACGATGTCATTCGCGAGCTCAGTGGATTGACCCCGGGACCATACTTCCACATCGGCGGCGACGAAGTACAGACTTTGACCAACGAGCAATACATTCGATTCGTCGAGCGCGCCCAGGCCACAGTGAACAAGTACGGCAAGAAGATGATCGGATGGGAGGAGATCACCAAGGCGCGGCTCAACCCGACTACGATCGCCCAGCAGTGGAAGAGCGATTCGGCAACCGCCGCCGTTGCGCAGGGAGCAAAGCTCATAATGTCCCCGGCGAACAAAATCTACCTGGACATGAAGTACACTCCGGCCACGGAGCTGGGTCTCAATTGGGCGGCATATGTCGAGGTCCGCGACGCGTACGACTGGGACCCCGCAGCGTATTTGAAGGGAGTCACCGAGCAGAGCATCCTCGGCGCAGAGGCGCCGATCTGGAGCGAGACTGTCCGTAACATCGGGGCGGTTTTCTACCTGGCACTGCCGCGAATGGCGGCTGTCGCCGAGGTGGGATGGACACCACAGGCCACCCGCAGCTGGGAAAGTTTTCGGTCGCGGCTGGTCACCCACGAGCCACGGTGGAATTACCTCGGATGGAACTACTACCACTCTCCGCAGTTGCCGTGGTGATGCGTTTCGGATTCTTGCTGGTTGCACTGGGTACGGCAACTACTGCGTTCGCTCAGGACGCGGCGCCGTTTCCGCCTCCCAAAACCGAGCCGCCGATCGTCACGCCGGGAAAGACCAACGCTGATCCGCCGTCGGACGCGATCGTTCTCTTCAATGGAAAGGATCTCTCGCAGTGGCGGAGTGGTGACGGGAGTCCCGCGAAGTGGATTGTGAGAGACGGGTACGTCGAGGTTGCGGCCGGCACGGGCGATATCGCGACCGCCCAGCAATTCGGCGACGTCCAACTGCACATCGAGTGGGCGACACCGGCGGTTGTCAAAGGCGAGGGTCAGGAGCGCGGGAATAGCGGCGTCTTCCTGATGGGGCGATACGAAGTGCAGGTGCTCGACTCGTACCAGAATGAGACGTACTACCACGGCCAGGCCGGATCTGTCTACAAGCAGTACGCACCACTCGTTAACGCGTCGCGCAGACCCGGAGAATGGCAAGCCTACGACATCATCTTCCACGCCCCGCGTTTCGATGATCAGGGCAAGGTCATCAGCCGCGCTCGCGTGACAGTGCTCCACAACGGCGTGTTGATCCAGAACAATGTCGAGATCTACGGGGTGACATATCACGACCGGCCGGCGCTCTACATCGCGCATTCCCCGCAGGAATCGTTGAAGCTACAGGATCACGGGAATCCGGTTCGCTACCGGAATATCTGGATCAGGCGGCTGTAACTACCTGTTGTGCGCCCGGCTCCACGACGTTCTCTTGCGTCGAGAGCCAGAAAACGAAGAGGCAGCCGGTCGCCAGCAGCGCCGCCGCCAGGAATGCGGCGCCGGGAACGTGCACGGGTGCGCGTGGCGCAGTAAAGCGAGCGAAGAGGTGCGTCATTAGCGGCGGCCCGATGATGGCGCTCAGGGAGAACAAACCGGCAACGGCGCCCTGCAGCTCACCTTGCGCGTCGCGAGCAATCCGGTGCGACATCAACGCATTCACCGTCGGCATCACGATCGCGCCGAAGAACCACCCGGCCAGCGCTGCGAACATCATCCAGCCCGCAGTCGCCAGCCCAAAGGCGGTGTACGACGCAATGCCACCGACGATTCCAAGGAACGCCGCTCTTCGCTCGCCCAGCTTGGGCACGATGAATCGCATTAACGTCGCCTGGCTGGTGACCATGACCAGTCCAGCAGTGGCCAGTGACGCGCCAATGATCGCTTCCGTCCAGCCGAATCTGAACTTCGTGTAGAACGCCCACGTGGTCGGCATCACCTGATTGGCGACCGCCCACAGGAATAGCGCAAACAGTAGCCCGAGTACGACCGGATGCTTCTTCATCTGCAGGAGAGTGCCCACCGGATTAGCGCGGCGCCATTGGAAGGCGCGTCTTCTTTCAGCGGGGAGCGACTCGGGCAGGACGAACAAGCCGTACAAGAAGTTGGTGAGACTGAGTGCCGCCGCGACGAAAAAAGGTGCCCGTGGACCGAGACTTCCAAGCAGCCCGCCGATCGCTGGACCGACGATGAAACCAATGCCGAACGACGCGCTCACGACGCCAAAATTCTGTGCGCGTCGTTCGGGCGGACTGATGTCCGCGACGTACGCGTAAGCAGGCGTGAACGACGCGCCTGCAGCTCCCGAGATTGCTCGCCCCACGAAGAGCCAGGCGAGAGTTGGCGCGAAGCCCATGACTATGTAGTCAATCCCCAGCGCGCCAACGGCGAACAGGATTACGCGCCGGCGTCCGTAACGATCGGAGAGATTTCCGAGCACCGGCGCGCAGACAAACTGCATCGCTGCGTAAACGAACCCTAGCCATCCGCCGTACACGGCCGCCCGACTGAGTGATTGACCCGTGAGCTCGACCAGCAGCCTCGGATAAACCGGCATGATGAGACCGAAGCCCATCGTGTCGAGCAACAGCGTCACGGCGATGAACGCTAGCGCATGCCTGGTTTTGGTACCGGGAGCGAGGGTTCGCAAAAGTTATTTCGGCAGGGGAAGGTCCGAGTTCCAGGCAGCTCTCGCCGTGCGCCAGCTGCCATCAGTTTGTCTTGCCAACACCACCAACACTTTCCCACGGTCCGAAATTGCGGCCGTTGAGCCTGCTGGCGTGAAGGTCACCGCGAAGGTCAAGCGAGAATAAGCGAGATCTCCTCTGCCTTGGGTCTCCACGATGTTCTGCGTAAATGCAGTGGTCTTGCCAAAACTGGCGAAGAGTTTCTCAATGTCGGCCCGGCCGCGCGCTTCGGCGGCATGCGGCGGCATCGCAATGGCGTCCTCGGTCCACAGCGCCGCTGCCGCCTTGAAATCACCGGCGAGAATCGCTTTTGGGAATGCCTCGAGTGTGGTTGTGATGGCAGTGCGATCAGTATCGGTAAGCGCGGCACTCGATGCTCCGCAACCGGTTAACACAAGTGCGCATACTGCCGTAAAAAGGGCCATCCGGTGGACCTGCATACGAGGCTCCGAGTCGAAAGTTGACCCAATAGTAGGAGCCCCCGGGGCTCAAAGGCAAACGATTTGTGCCAGCGACTGTCGGTCGCCGAAAAGCTTCAGCGGACGACGTGAACGTTCAGATTCGGCGTCTCCAGCTGCATGAAAAGGCGCAGCCACAACGGCAGATACATTTCTTGCGCGCGCGCAGCACTCAGATCGCCGAGGTCTAACACCTCCTTCCAGCCAAAACCGGTTTTCAGGAGGTCGATCACCACCGACTTCGCCTGGGCATCGTTTCCCGAGACAAACATCGTGTGCACCCCGGGAATGAGCGAGGGCTCGACCATCAGCGCCGCCGTAACCGTGTTCAGCGACTTGACGACTTTCGCTTCAGGTAACGCGCGCTGAATCTGTTCCGCCAGCGAATCGGTGTTGGACACCCAGAGAGAAGGGGGCGCACTCTTGGAGAACGAGAGCGGGTTCGCCACATCGACCAGAATCTTCCCGGACAGGTTCCTCTCGCCCGCGGCGCGCAACGCGTCAAGCGATGCGATTCCGGCGGTGCAGTTGAACACCATCTCGGCGTGGACAGCCGCAGCCTCGAACGTGCCCTCTGAGGATGTGCCGCCGGCGTCCTTCAGCCACGCTTTCGCATTTTCACCGCCCGCCTTGCGCGATCCCATGCGCACATCGTGACGGAGCTTCACCAGCTTTGTCGCCAGAGTCTTACCGACGACCCCGGTCCCGAGGACTCCTATTCTCATTTAGCCAACCCGCCCGCCGCGACGATAGTCAATACTTCAGTCCACCTGATTCAGCGAACTCCCTCATCATTCGCTCCTGCTCTTCGGACAGCTTCTCAGGAACCTGGATCGAAACTTCGACAATGAGATCGCCCTTCTTGTCGCCCTTCTGGATTCCCTGCCCGCGTACGCGAAATCGTTTGCCGGAGGGAGTTCCCGGCGGAATTTTCAGGGCGACTTTTTTTCCGTCGAGAGTGCGCACGCTGATCTTCGTGCCGAGCGTCGCCTGGGCGATGTTGAGTGGCACCGTCGCGATTACGTCGAGCGCATCACGACGATAGAACTTGTCGGGCAGCACGTTGAAGGTGATGATGAGGTCACCCGGGGGACCGTTGCGCGTTCCTTTTCCTCCCTGACCCTTCAGTCGGATCTTGGAGCCGGTGTCGGCTCCCGGCGGGACATTGATTAGAACTTTTCGGCGGGCTCTCACCTCTCCGTTGCCGTGGCATGTCGGACACGGCTCCGTCGGAACCTGACCGCGACCGAGGCAGACCGGG
>DASXSL010000056.1:0-16336 GCA_036506035.1 Gemmatimonadaceae bacterium
ACAGGTTACGGAGTAAAGACGATTCCCGGAGTACGTGAGGCAATCGAGCAGGGCCAGTGGCAGGATGCTGATCGCGAAATTGTTCGTGCAGCAGCTGCGGTCGAACGGGAAGCAACTCTTGTCAGCGGACTTGCTTCCACATTAAGCAGCGGGACGTAACAAGTATCTGTTGAAATTAAGAAAAACGGCAGCGAGTAGCTGCCGTTTTTAATATCGAATGATTTCTCACCGCATGGCTAGGGACGGAATCGAACCGCCGACACGCGGATTTTCAGTCCGCTGCTCTACCAACTGAGCTACCTAGCCGAACCAGCGTTTCAGCTTGGAGAGCACAATTAAGCGAATCGCAATCTTCGAATCAACGGCCGATCAGCCCTTGTCTCGCGTTTTGCTGGCGCGTACCGGTGCATCGATTGCCTGTTCAAGGAGACGCGGCAGTTCTCTATCACTGATGTTCGCCCAATTGGCTTCACGATACGGCAGGCGCCGTCGAGCCGAGCTGCCCAATCCCTCAAAGCAAATCCAGCCGTTCTGGAAATCACCGAGAAACTGTCGTCCGCTCGTGCTGGCCTTGCTCAGACCAGGAATCACAGGCCATGCGCGCCACGACCGGCCCTTTTCATCGGTGAATTCGCGAACACCCATGTCGGTTTTCTCGGGCTGTGCATTGGCTCCCGATTCTGCTTTTCTATGCACCGGCTTATTCGCGCCCACATCGCGGGCTGCTGATTTATCGATCTCAATAGGTTGCTCGCGCTCCGGTAAGGCGCGACTCCTCATGTGACGTCGTACTGTGATGGTTTGTTTAGCTGCCATTGCAGCACTGAGGAGATTGTCTTCGAGTTGCCGAATTTCCTCGGTCGATTTCGTCGACAGTCCCTTTGACTCTGCCTCACAAGCATCCCGAAGTCTGCGGCGCAGTTCGTCTTCGGTATCCTCAAGCAGGTTTTGTAGCGGATCCCGCTCCGGCGGTGGGGTGGGTGACATGACTAATTCCGGATGTGGCCAACAAAGAGTGTTGCAAAACTGCTACCATTGTTCTGCTGCTCTCAGTGAGATGGCGCCTTACCGTGAGTGGCCGTGATTACCGACTTTATCCCGCCGCGGGTGTTGAAATCACCCACTACGCGCATCCATCTGGGCGCGGCGCTCGCTACCAGGTCATCGAGAATTCGGTTGACGGCGCGCTCGTAGAAAAGTCCATCGTTCCTGAAGCTCCATAGATAGAGCTTGAGGCTCTTGAGCTCGATGCACTTGGAAGCTGGAACGTACGTGATTCTGATTGTGCCGAAGTCCGGCGCGCCACCCTTCAATAGCTCCAGTTCAGAAGCGTCGCTCTCGACGCCACCAAGCGGACAAAGCGAAGTAAACTCCGAGCAGTCCATGTGGATCTCGTAGTCTCTGTTCGCGTACGGATTGTCGAAGGTTTCGAGCAGTTCTGGCTTGGGCATCCTCGAAGAATGCACAGCCGGCAAGCGCGGATCAATGCGCGAGGTTTCGGCCGCGACTTCGGCCGCGACCGTCCTCAATCCTCAATTAGTCCTCAATCCTCAATTAGTTCGTAATTCGGACTGACAGTTAGTCCGTAACCCTCGATCAGCCGTTATTGATCGCGCAGCTTGCGCGACATCTCCTCCAGCAGTCGCCGCTCGTCTCGCGTCAAACTCCCCATCCCGTGCTGCGAGATCTTGTCGAGCACCCGATTGACTCTCGCCGCGTACTCCTTCGGCGTCTCCTGCTTGGGTACGTGCTGAACTGGCTTGCTCTCGCGCAGCACGATCGCGTTGCTGCGGGCTACCACTTCGTCGACGCTGCCGGCACGGTCACGCATCGGTGCCCGATTGCGTGGAACTGCACGAGGCATGTCCTCTGATTCGTCGGGCACCGCGGACACCCAGCCTCTGACGCGATTGATACCACCAACAGCGTACAGCTTCAGGAAGATCCAGCCGAATGCCATTCCGCCGACGTGCGCAGTCCAGTCGATCCGTGAGCTTGGCGAAAGAGCGAAGATGATGTTCATCGCCAGCAGTGCGACCACCAGCCAGCGCGACCTCATCGGGATCACGCCGAAGAGATACACCTCTTCATCGGGCCACCGCAGTGCATACGCGACGAGCACTCCACTTATGGCACCGGATGCGCCGATGACAGATGAGTGCTGCGCCAGTAGCAAATGCGCAACTGCACCTCCAAGTCCGCACCAGAGATAGAACTGGAGGAAGCCGCGCGTTCCCCATTCCTGCTCGAGCCGGGGACCGAACATCCACAGCGTGAACATGTTGAAGGCGAGGTGCGCCAGCCATGCGTGAACGAACATGTACGTGCCGATCGTCCACCATGCCGTGGGGAAACGCGCCGGATCGAGAGCGAGCGCTGAATAGACAGCATCATCTCCAAATAGCGTGAGCTGGAGGAAATACACCCCTATGTTCAGGGCGAGCAGCCACTGAACAGCGCGCGTGATTCGTGGGGATTGGGGTGCGTCGTACATCTCGCTCATGCTAACCTGCCACTAAGAGAACCTACATCCTAAAACCCAGCGTCCAGCGCAGGGTTCCTCAAGGGAGTCTAGCCGAGTGCAAGTCTCACAATTCGCTCACAGAGCTCGGGAAAGCTGATTCCCATTGCCGCGGCCCCCTGTGGTATCAGACTGAGCTCGGTCATTCCGGGCAACGTATTCGCCTCGAGGCAGTAGAACTCACCCTCTGTCGTCAAGCGGAAATCTATCCGCGCGTACCCGCGCAGCTTGAGCGCCCTGAAGGCCAGCAATGCCTGCTGCTGCACTTTTTCGGTCGCTTCCTTCGACAGTTTGGCTGGAAATTCTTCCCTCGCCATTCCAGCAGTGTACTTGCACTCGTAGTCGTAGATCTCATGCTTGGGGATTATTTCGCCTACTGGTAGTGCTACATCGCCGAGGATCCCAACAGTAAGCTCACGCCCGGGGACGAATTTCTCGATCATTACTTCATCATCGTACTTGGCGGCTTCTTCGATTGCTGTGGGCAAATCAGCCCGCTTCTTTACTAGCGAAAGGCCGACCGTCGACCCTTGTTTCGAGGGCTTTACCACAACAGGCAGCCCAAGAATTCCTTCAACCTGTTCGACTGTCACCGGAGCCATTAGCCAGTCTGCTGTCTTTACCTCCTCCATACGGAAAAGCTTCTTCGAAAGATCCTTGTCCAGGGCCAGCGCGCTGGAGAGGTGACCGCTGCCAGTGTATCTGACCCGCGCCATGTCGAGCAGGGCCTGAATGGTTCCGTCTTCCCCCTGACCACCGTGAAGGGCGAGGAACACTACATCTGCTTCCTTGATCTCCTTCATTCCGGTCAGGTTAGGTAGGAACGCGCCTTCCGCAAACTTGGAGAGCAACTCGAGCGACGGTGGCTCGGTGCCGACCTTTCCGGTGCTTAGCTCACGCTCTTCCCCAGTACTTATGACCCCTTTGGCAGGGTCGAGTGGAGTCACATCGTGTCCCCGTTCCCGCAGTGCCTGGACTATTCTGATTCCCGAGGCAAGCGAGACGTTGCGCTCAGAGGATGTGCCACCCATGAGTACCGTAATTTTCATTCGATCTGATTTTTCCTTTTTTTATCGCGACATCATGAAGTGCAGCATGTCGGACCGGGTGACGATTCCCTGGACGACGCCATGCTCCTGCACCAGCACCGCGGGATTCGCTTTCGACAGAAGTTTCACCACGCTGTCGACCGGTTGATCGGACGCCACCATCGGGAACGGCGAGTCCATTATTTCGCTGACGGTTGTATCGAGCAGCTTTGGATTCTCGAGACTCTTTTGTGAGAGCGACCAATCGCTCACCGATCCCACGCAGTTGACGCCGTCCATGACGGGCAGCTGCGACACGTCATGCAGTGCCATCAGTCCAATTGCTTGACGCACCGTCGCACCCGGCGCAACGCTCACAACCCTGGGAGCACCACCATTTTTTCTGCCCAGCACGCTGTGCAGCGCCACTCGTGGAGCGTCGAGCATCTGGTTCTCGCGCATCCACTCGTCGCTATAGAGCTTGGAGAGATAGCGTTCACCGGTATCGCAAAGAATCGTCACCACCAGTGCGTTCGGATCGTCGAGCTCGCGCGCGATTTTCAGCGCGACTGACGTGATGAGCCCTGACGATCCGCCGACGAAGAGCCCCTCTTCGCGCGTGAGTCTTCTCGCCATCGCGAAGGATTCCTTGTCGCTCACCGTGTAGTACTCGTCGATGACGCTCATGTCGAGCGTGCCCGGCAGCTTGTCCTGTCCAATGCCCTCGACTTTGTAGGGAGTGCCCTCGATCTTGTTTTTTCCCTTACTGCGCCAGTACTCCGCCAGTATAGAGCCGGCTGGATCACCGGCAATGACGCGCACCTTCTTGCTCCGCTCCTTGAGGTAGCGCCCCACTCCGGTGAGCGTACCGCCGGTCCCTGCAGACCCGACGAAGTGGGTGATCTTGCCGGATGTCTGCTGCCAGATTTCCGGTCCCGTCGTCGCGTAGTGCGCGTCAGGATTTGCGTCGTTGTAGAACTGGTCCGCCAAAATCGCGTTCGGGGTCTCTTTCGCGATTCGCTTCGCCATCATCACGTAGTTGTCAGGGTGATCGGGTGGAACTGCCGTCGGCGTAACTATCACTTCAGCCCCGAATGCCTTGAGCAGCCGCACTTTCTCCTGCGACATCTTGTCCGGCATCGTGAAGATGCACTTATAACCGCGAAGTGCCGCAGCAATGGCGAGACCGATGCCAGTGTTGCCGCTGGTTCCCTCGACTATCGTCCCGCCGGGCTTGAGTTTTCCTTCGCGTTCCGCGCGCTCGATGATTGGAAGTCCGATCCTATCCTTCACCGAGCCGCCAGGATTGAAGAATTCCGCCTTTGCGTAAACGGGTGTCCGGATCCCGCGCGTTACATGACTCAGTTTGATGAGCGGAGTCCAGCCAATCGTGTCGAGTACGTTGTCATATGGCTGGCGGTTCCGGTCGTTTTTCATTAGCGAGTCGTTCTACGCCTTGTCGTAGTTTTGCGCGCTGGGGCCTTCTTAACTGTCGTCGTTTGCGGTTCTGCGTTCACTGTGTCTACCGATTTGGCGGTGCTGCTGGTCGCAGTTACATCCCGTTTGATGATCGAGTCACCGGCTAGCGGCGGCGCGTCGGGATGCCTGAAATACACCGGCAGCAGGATTGATACTGGCACCGGCTGTCCAAGTGTCTTGGCTGGCTCGAATTTGAGCTCACGCGAGCCTTTCATCGCCGCTGAATCAAGCGCGGTGAAGCCCGAAGTCTCCGCGATGCGCGTCGAATCAGGCACGATCGATCCATTGCTATCGATGAAGATCCGCAGCGTCACATTGCCCTGAACCTTCTGCGCGTACAGCGCCGGCGGATACCGGAAAGGCAGCTCTTTGTTGAGCATCACTGGTGCTACATCGGGCTGTCGGCCAACCGTCTGGAAGGGCAGCCCTGAGCCTTCTCCCTTTTTGCAGCCGGCGACGATGGTCAGCGAAAGCATCAGTAATCCCCACAACCTTGATCGCATGCTCAAGCCATCCCCTCTTCCTGCTTCACCTCGTCCACGAGTCGCGCCAGCATCTCCAGCGCCTGAAGCGGTGTCATTCTGTTTGGCTCGACGTTTCTCAACCGTTGCACGACAGGATGCGTCATGACACCGAAGAGTGCGAGCTGATCACCGGTAGCGACCGGTGGCTGCTCGGCGCGTCCTGATCGAGGCACAATCTGTTCCGCTTCCAGCAACCGAAGTAGCGCTTTGGCGCGATCGATGACCGCACTTGGCAGCCCCGCAAGTCTTCCGACTTCGATTCCATAGGAACGGTCTGCACCACCGGGCTGCAGACGGTGGAGAAACAGCACCTGGTCACCGATCTCGCGAACCTGAACATTATAGTTCCTAACTGCTACTAAACTGTCGGCTAGCTGGGTCAGCTCATGGTAGTGCGTAGCGAAAATGGTCTTGCACTTCACTGAATTGTGAAGATGCTCGCTCACTGCCCACGCAATCGAAATCCCATCGTAAGTAGAAGTACCGCGGCCAATCTCATCGAGGAGTACCAGGCTTCGCTCCGTGGCGGTATGAAGAATGGCGCTGGTTTCCGACATCTCGACCATGAAAGTCGATTGCCCTCGGACGAGGTTGTCACTGGCGCCGACGCGCGTGAAGAGCCTGTCGACGAGGCCGATCCGTGCTTTGGACGCTGGAACAAAGCTCCCGACCTGGGCCATCAGGACAATCAGCCCGACTTGTCGCAAAACCGTCGACTTGCCAGCCATGTTCGGTCCCGTGAGAATGATCATCCGTGCGTCCGTACTGAGCGAAACGTCATTCGGTATGAACTTTTCCCGCGCCATCATCCTCTCGACCACCGGATGACGCCCAGCTGTTATCTCGAGCGAGAAATCATCCGTAAGCTCCGGGCGCGCATATCCCTCTTTCGCCGCGGCTTCTGCCAGCGCTGCCAGCACGTCGAGCTCGGCGATGATCTGAGCAACGGACTGCAGTCGCGCGATCTGTCCTCCGACACGAGAGCGGAGATTCTCGAATAACTCTCTCTCCCGCTCCTCGACGCGCTCCGCCGCCGTCAGCACTCTCTCCTCGTACTCCTTCAATGATGGAGTGACGTAACGCTCGGCACCCGCCAGTGTCTGCCGACGCTGGTAATCGGCAGGCACCAGATGCGCATTGCTGTTTGTCACCTCAATGAAGTAGCCGAATACCTTGTTGTAGCCGACCTTGAGCGAGCTTATACCCGTCCTGGCGCGCTCCTCCGCCTGAATCCTGGCGATACCATCCTTTCCGCCGTCTCGAAGAGTCCGCCAGTCATCCAGGGTCTTGTCGACTCCTTCTCGCACGCTCGGCTCGTCACCAATCGTGATTGGTGGACGATCGACCAGAGTGCGAATGATCTCTTCGCAGACGTCGGCACAACTGTCCCATGCTTTTTCGTACCTGCCGAATGCCGCTTCTCCTTCGGCTCGTGCCGCATCGCGTGCTCGCTTGAGCCCAGCGTCGACCGCTGGTAGCCGCGCAACGGAATCGCCGAGTGACCGCAGCTCACGCGGGGAAGCACGGCCGGCAGCAGCTTTTCCGGCAAGCCTCTCGACATCGCGCACTCCGTCGAGCCCCTCGCGGAGCGCTGCCCGAACCAGTATATCGCCAAGCGCATCTACGGCGGCGAGCCGTGCTTCGATCTGAGCACGATTGACCAGAGGCGCCAAAAGCCATTGCCGTAGTAGACGTGCCCCCATCGGAGTCAGCGTTCGATCGAGGACGCCGAGAAGAGTTCCTGATGTCTCACCACCACGCATCGACTCTACGAGCTCGAGATTTCGCCGCGTCATTTCATCGAGCGGCATGCTCCCACCAGGCCTCTCGAGTTTCGGACGCGCAAGATGAGGCATCCCCGCTGGCTGAAGTTCGTTGAGGTAGCGAAGCAGCGCACCTGCGGCTCCGACCGGTACCGTATCGCTCGCCTGAATTCCGAACGCTTCCAGAGAATTGACCGCGAAGTGTTTCGTCAGCTGTTCGCGAGCCAGCTCGACATCGAACTCCCAGCCTTCACGCTCGGTAACCATTGGACCTTCTTCACCAACTGGACCCTTGATCATGTGCGCCAGATCGTGGCCGCGTGGGAGGATCACCTCGCGCGGCGTGAAGCGCGAAAGCACCGACTCGAGATCGTCGAGATGCGCGGCTGTAAGCCTCAGCTCACCGGTTGAGAGATCGGTAGCCGCAATACCAACTAAATCACCGTGCTGGCTCAGTGCGCAGAGGTAGTTGTTGCGCGTTCCGTCGAGCAGATCGTCGGAGAACGCTGCGCCAGGAGTAATCGTCTCGACCACTTCACGCCTGACGATGCCTTTTGCCAGCTTGGGATCTTCGGTTTGCTCACAGATCGAGACGCGGAAGCCTTGCTGAACCAGCCGGCGCAGATATTCTCCGGCAGCTTTTACCGGAACACCTGCCAGAGGAACCTCACTGGCGCCTCCATTATTCCTCGAGGTGAGAGTCAGCCCAAGCGTCTTCGACGCGACCTCGGCATCCTCGTAGAACATCTCGTAGAAATCACCCATGCGGAAGAACAGAATCGCGTCCTGATGACGCGACTTGATCTCCCGATACTGCTGCATCAACGGAGTTGATGCGCCGCGATTCACCGCTCGGGTGCCCGCACTACGAAACCGTCCATATGCTTTGCCTTAATCCGTTTTAGCGCTTCTTCGGCATCCTTTGCCGTTGTGTAACGCCCAATTCTTACCCGAAACCATCCATCAGATGTATCAACTCGTGCCTGATATCCGCGCTTTTTGAGCGTGGAGACGAGGTTCACTGCTTCTGCCTTATGAGTGTATGCAGCTACCTGGACTGAATATCCACTCGTTGCCGTAGTTGCGCTGGCTTTGGCAACTGGCTTCTCGGGAGCGTGTTTCTCTGCAGCGGGTTTCTCTGTCGCGGCTTTCGGCGCCTTTGCTGGATCGACAATGCTTGGCTTCGAGTCGTTGGCCTCAGTCGGCGGTTTCGGTCGCGACTGCTGTGTAGCAGGCAGAGTTTGCTGCGACGGGGCACTCACGGCGGGGCGCACTGGAGGTGCAGTTGTCGATTCGCTTGCCGGAAGCACCGGAGCAGTTACAGCTGGAGCGGTTACCGTCGGAGTGGTTGCAGCTGGGGCGGTAATAGGTGGAGCAGCTGCAGCCCGAGCGTTTGAAGTCTCGGTCGTAGTATTCGACGGCGGTGCGCTAACCGGTGCCATGCTTGCTACTGCTCTGGCTGCTGGACACCGCTGCCCCTGGTACTGAATCTGATTCCGGAGCTCGATTTCCGTGGAATCGGTCTGAGCTAGTGCGCTCGTGTTCGCCGCACACCCGTTGGCAATGTCGTTTTTCTCGAACAGCACACGTGCTGTCCAGTAACTGGCACGGGCGAGCGATTTGCTGCGGGGGTAGTCCCGCGGAATTCGCTGCAGGTGTGCCAACGCTCCATCTTTATCGCCCCGGGCGAGCTCGAGTTGCGCCAGACGCAGTAGCGCATCGGCAGCCTGCGGGGCCAGTGGGTAGTCGACAACAATGTGTTTGTAATCGCTCTCTGCATCTGCAGCGCTCGCAGCAAGGCTAGCACGCCAGAAAAGCGCCTGCGGATATAGCGGCGCCATCGGTGGAGTGGCTGCAATCACCGAGTCGATGAGCGCTCGTCCAGCAGCACCATTCCCATCACTGACCAGGGCCTGCGCTCTCACGAATACCGGATCCGTCGGGCGGGCTGGAACCTGGGCGACGGCCGTCACCGCTATACAACTCACGAGCGTACCCGACAAAAACATCCATCTGAACATCTCACTACTCTCCTATTCACTCATGCAGCAGCACCGGTTACCTCGCCTGCACAGAGACTTAGTAACAGCGAAGCCAGCAATTGTTCTTCAGATGAGACTCGGCTCTCCTTGAGGGCGACATCGGCCTCCAGTAGCGCATCGAGCACACGATCGAGTGACTCGCGGCTCCAGCGCTCCGCCGCACGGGTCCAGACGGCGGTGGCCGATCCCCATGGCCGGCCCGTAAAGGCACCCGTCTCCCTCAGCAGGTTAAAGTACTCCTGTGACAAGCGCGCTCTGGGAAGACCTTCGTCGAGCTTAGCGCGCCCCCACGAGATGGCGAGCATCTGTGTTGACAATGCCATGACGACTGAGACGCCCGTTGTTTTCGGCTGCGCCAGGACGTGGGGAACAAGCTCCACTGCGCGAGCAGCATTTCGGTCGGCAACTGCGTCCAGAAGGTCTGACAGAGTTTCGCCACGACGAACGCCGACGACTGCTGCAACAGCATCTTCACCAATCTCTTGGTCACGGCCTTCGACAAAGCTTGCCAGTTTATCGAGCTCTCCGGATAGTTGCTGCAGATCGCTTCCGACGGCTGCCTGCAGCAGCTCCGCCGCACTCTCAGTGATCCTTAGACCCAAGGTAGTTGAGGCGTGATGGGCTATCCATTTCGGAACTCGGTCCCCTGTGAGCGGATCAAATTGGAGCGGTGTGCTTGTCGCAGAGAGTGGGTTATCGACCTTTGAGCCGTTTCCCGCTGTCATTATCAGCAGAAGGTCAGTCGCCGGGGTTTTGAGGTAGTCGTCGAGGACTCTTCGCGCTTCCTTCCTGAGCGCTCCGACATCGCGGAGGACGATCACCCGTCGGTCGGCCATCATTGGCGGAGTTGAGAGCAGCACTCCAAGCGCTTCCGGATCAAGCTCGCTGGCGCGCCTGATATCGAGGTTGAAGTCCCGTAATGCAGGATCGATCGCTGATTCAACGAGTTGTCGGATCGCGTCGTCCTTCTGGTATTCGTCCTCCCCGTAGATGTAATAAGCGCCGTCGAAAGAGCGGCGCTTGATCGCATCACGCAGTGTTTTGAGGGAGGATGCTGACATCCTCAGAAATATAGGGCCGCCCTTCAGAGCTGCCGATGTGCTCGAGTGCTATCGCGTGAAGTTCGCAAGCTCGAGCTTGGAGTGAGCGAAACTCACTGGTGCCTGTTCAGCAAAAAGAGCAGCGGGCCAGAGGCTAAGCCCAGCTGAAACAGAGGCTACGATTGCCGGCGCCGAAGTTGTAATTGGCGTCGGCTCCGGCTCTGGAACGCTCGCCACTACCGGCGCCATCACGATATCACGCGGCGGGCTCGCATGATCGTAAAGCGTCGTGCCGATGTAGCCGAGCATGATTGCGCTGGCGAGAGTCGCTGCGATGGCGCCAAGCCTAAGGTTTCGCTGGGAGTGCGCCAGTTGTTCCTTGTGGCACTCCTTGAGACGCACTTCGAGCCGGTGGGTGAAATCCGCTGAAGGCTCTATTGAGGGAAGGTTTCTGAAAAGGAGCAGCGCCCGGCGGATCTTTGCATCATGCTTCGCACAGCTCTCGCATTCAGCAATGTGTCGCTGCATGCGGACCAGCTCGATACCGGCCAGCGTATCGTCTACAAATGCTAGATGCTGATCACAAAACTCGCGACAATCCATGGAGATAGGTTGAGGGTTCGGAAACAGGTACCCGCTAGTGGGGTGCCGGTTCCCGAACCGACGAACCTAATCTACATATGGTGCAATAATTTCCGCGAACGAGTTCCTTGCCCGGTTAAGCCGCGATTTCACGGTGCCCAGATTGCACTGCGTAATCTCCGCAATTTCCTCGTAGGACTTGCCCTCGAGCTCGCGCAGAACGAACACATTTCTGTGATGCTCGGGAAGCTTCGCCACGCTCTCCTCGACGATCTCTCTCAGGTGACGCTTACGGTACATGTCGTCCGGACGTGAGGTCGCGTCCTCGAACTGCAGCGGTCGATCCTCGTCCTGGAAGTTCTTCTGAACCGTCTGAAAGAGAACGAGCGGATTACGTGAACGGTTCCGCAGCTCGTTCTTCGCCAGATTGGACGCAATCGTGTAGACCCAGGTAGAGAACTTCTTCGAGCGATCGAAGCGGTGCAGGTGACGATAGACTCGAATGAAGACCTCCTGGACCAGATCTTCTGCCTTTTCACGGTCACCGATGGTCCGGTAGACGAAGTTCAGCAGTCGGGTCTGATAGCGGGTCACCAGCTCCGAGAAGGCGCGCTCTTCACCACCAAGGAAGGCAGTAACGACGGCTGAGTCATCCATCGCCTGCAGGCGTTCCCTGACGGTCGAGCCCTCAACCGATACAACATGCTTACGGACGATGTCAGCCATACTCCTCTCCTTATATAAGAGACTCTCACAGACTCTCAGCCGTGCACATCTCTACTGGAACTTTTTCACTGGAACTTTTTCCAGAATGGTGGTAATGCACGGGCCATGCCCGACGTCTCTTGCTGCTAACTTTCTGTCTGTAAAGGACTTAGCATGTTTGGCTCAAGCTAGAGCTTGTCCAGATTCTGCCAATTCTGTCCTAATTACATGACATGTCAGCGTCTTTCATTGATTAGACGCCAATTTGGCTCGCAGGGTTAATGGCCCCCGCGAAACGCAGCGGCGAACAGGAGACCAAGTGCAGTTTTGCCATCCGGGATCTCGCCCGCCTGCACCATCTCTAACGCCTTCGAAAGCAGCATTGGCTCGAGATCGAGGAATTCGTCCGCCTCATGTTTAGTCTCACCGGTGACCAGACCGGTTGCCATGTAGAGGTGGATTTTTTCGTCGGTGAAGCCGGGAGTCGTGTACATGGTGAGCAGATAGTCGAGCTGCTCGGCAGTACAGCCTGTCTCTTCCTTCAACTCTCGAGCTGCACAATCCCGGGGATCCTCGCCCGAATTGAGTCTGCCGGCGGGAATCTCGTACAGATATCCGTTGGCTGCATACCGGTATTGCCGGATCAAGAGCACTTGTGGATCGTCTCCGCGCGGATCGCTGAGGAAGGGAACGACCGCGCTAGCGCCCGGATGCCTGATCATTTCGAGCTCCCCGGTTGACCCATCGGGGAACCGCACGACATCGACATCGAGCGAGACGATTTTGCCGGTATACACCCGCGTCGATTTTACGCGACCTGGGACAGCTGTCTGTTCCACTACGGCTCGTGCACTTGTAAGTCACCCATTCCCAGCTCGGTTACCGAATCGCGAATCAAACGTGCATCCCCTACGACGATTGTCTGCAGCTCGCTCGGATGCAGGTGGTCCCTGGCGGCACCGAGCACAGCCTCGGCAGACACCCCGCGGATTTTCTTCCTGTATACGTCGTAGTAATCAGACTGAAGCCCATAAATAACCAGTGTCGCCAACGCTGATGCAATCGCGGCGGTAGTCTCATAGCGGATTGGGAAAACTCCGTCCAGGTAATCTCGCGCCAGCGACAATTCCTCTTCTGATATTTTCTCGCTGCGAATTCGATCTATCTCGATGAATATCTCGCGCAATGCCGCAGCCGTTACCTCGCTTTCAACGGCAGTCGAGACGACGAACGGTCCAGGCCCACGCCGCCAGTCAAAAAACGAGGATGCGCCGTAAGTGTACCCGTGCACCTCCCGCAGGTTGAGATTGATCCTTGACCCAAACAGGCCACCGAGCACGGCATTCATTACGAGCGTCGGGAAAAAATCCGGATTCTTGCGCGGTAACCCAAGATGACCGACGCGCAGCTCGGATTGTGGTGCATCCTGCTTGTTCACAATGTGGATGCTTTTGCGATTTGCCCGCGCAGCCGCGACTAATTGCTGACCGTCAGCTGAACCGGAAGCCCAGTGCTGAAACGCACGTGTGATGACCGCTCGCGAGTCATCCGCTGAAATATCCCCGGCCACAACGACAGTCGTCGATCCAGCGCGATACCTCGCTCGATAAAACCGCTCTACGTCCTCCCGCGACAATGAGCTGACGCTCTCGCTGGTCCCTTCATCCGGTTTCGAGTACCGTGACTCCGGTGAGTAGAGGAACTCCGAGAACTTCTCATCAGCGAGCCCCCGTGGTTCCGTCTCCAGTTGCAGAATCTCGGCAAGACGTTCTGCTTTGAGACGTTCGACCTCACGATCTGGGAAAGCGGGCGCACTCAGCATCTGACCGAGCAGAATAGTCGCCTCATCGAGCCTGTCCGAGAGCACAGTGATTTTTGCGAAAGCACTGTCCCAGTCTGCTCCCGATTCCACCGAAGTCCCAAGCCGCTCGAATTTCTCTGCCAGCTCCGCTCCGCTGAATTGACTTGTGCCTTCAGGAAGCAGTCCCGCGGTCAGTGCTGCGACACCTTCTTTGCCCGGCGGATCGTTGGTCGATCCTGCATCTACGATCACCAATACCGTAACGACTGGCAGCTTCGCGACCGGTGCAGTCACGAGCCGAATCCCACTCGGCAGTATCTGGTCGATGAATTCCGGGAATCGGTAGTTGCGAACGGGACCGGCTATTGGACGAAGCGACGCTACCATCAGCTTGCCCCGGCAGCTGCGGCCATCATGCTCTCTGATTCGATCCCTTCTTTCGGCACATAGATGAGGCTGGCTCGATTATTTTCGCCAAATCGCTCGGTGACCAGCTCATTGACGCTCTCCGCGGTAACTCTTCGATAGCGATCGGCCTGCTGGTTGATCAACTCAGGCTCACCGAAATACGTGGCAAACATCGAGAGCCTGTCGGCTCTTTCACCGGCTGATTGGAGAGATGCGACGAGGTCGGTTTCAATCAGGGCGATTGCTCTCTTTACTTCTTCCTCCGAAACTCCGTCACGGTGTATCAAATCGATCTCGCGCTCGACCTCCTCCTCCAGCCGGGCAACCGGCGTCTCCGGTCTCGCTGTGACATCCACGACTAGAAGATCGGAGCCCTTCGCCAAGTCGAAAGTAAATGCACCAGCATCAGCGGCGATTTGGCGCTCCCGGACCAAGGCACGATGGAGGCGGCTTCCCTTTCTCATGCCGAGCAACGCGGACGCCACGCTGGCGGCATAGTACTCATCACTCCCAAAGACTGGGGATCGAAACGCCATGAACAGCCGAGGGAGGCTGACGTTGTCGTGCACAACCTCCCGCAATCGACTTCCGAAGACTTGCGGAAGGTTCATTGGCGGCAGCGGCGGTTTCCCTTTTCCTCTCGGAATAGGCCCGAAATACTCGGTAATGAAGGACCGTACTTCGGCAGGATCGAAATCACCAGCAACTGAGAGCACAGCATTGTCGGGCGTGTAGTAGGTCGCGAAGAATTGAGCGACGTCATCGAGAGAGGCCGCGGAAAGGTCCTCCATCGATCCAATCAGCGAATGTTGAAACGGGTGTGATGATGGGAAGACGAGCTCCTGCATTTTCTCCAGCATTGTACCGTACGGCTGGTTATCCACCGCCCATCTACGCTCGTTTTTCACCACGTCCCGCTGGGTATCGAGCTTCTCCTGCGTCATTGCCGGCAGCAGCTCACCCATGCGGTCAGCTTCCAGCCAGAGTGCCAGAGCAAGCTCATTGGAAGGAACTGTCTCGAAGTAATTCGTTCGCTCGAGCCAGGTCGATCCATTGAGCGTACCACCTGCTCGTTGAATCAGCTCGAAGTGCTCATTCGATCCAACGTGCGCTGAGCCCTGAAAGAGCATGTGCTCGAAGAGGTGCGCAAATCCGGTTCGCCCTGGCTTTTCATTCGCGGAGCCGACGTGATACCACAGATTGACCGCTGCAATCGGTGCAGTGTGATCCTCGGATAGCGTGACGAACAATCCGTTGTCGAGGCGAAAGGTTTCTACCGGAATTCGCATTGTCGTAAATTGCCCGCCATGCAAACCCGTTGGAACCCCCTCGCCAAGTGCGCGTGACTGCGGTCTACGTAATCATCGCGATCATCCTGGGCGCGCTACTGCTGCTCTGGCGCCAGCAGGAGCGCATTCTGTTCCAGCCACCGCGTTTACCGGAACATCCAGTTGTCACTGGGCAGGTAACATATGAGGCGGTCGACGGGCAGTTGCTCATCGGTTTTATCGTGGGAGACCCGCGAACAGCACCTGGAGTGGTGATCTGTTTCCACGGGAACGCTGATCTGGCGATCTGGCAGCTGGAATGGGCTCGTCAGGTCGAGCGTCACACTGGGTACGCTGTTCTTCTCGCCGAGTACCGGGGTTACATGTCGCTCGGTGGCTCGCCGACATACGCTAGCACCAAGCTCGATGCACGTGCCGCGTACGATTACGTACGCATTGGATTTGGAGTAGATCGGACGCGTGTTGCGTTCTTCGGCCATTCGCTCGGCAGCGCGGTAGCCACTGAGCTGGCCGAAGTCCATCCGCCGAAAGCCTTGCTGCTTCAGGCACCGTTTTCATCCGCCCGCGCGATGGCGAGGTTAATTGTCTCGCCGCCGGTAGTTCTCGTCTGGCGCGCTATCTCACGAATACACTTCGACACGCAGCAGGCGGTTTCCGAGCTCGACGTGCCGCTTTCAGTTGCACACGGAAAACGCGATCGCATCGTCCCCGTCAGAATGGGCGTCGAGGTTTATCAGGCGGCAAGGGAAAAAGGGGAGCTTCTTGTAGTCGAGCAGGCTGGCCACAACGACGTCGCCGACGTAGGTGGAGAACAATATTGGCGATGGTTTCGTAAGGCCTTGCAGCGACCCGACTCCGATTCAGCGCGATAAAAGGGGCATGGTGGCTCTTGCCATGCCCCTTTTAGGAAAAGTCTCTTACTGAATCGGTTGGCCGGTGACTGTCCCCACTCAGACTGGCTATTAAGTAGCCAAGCGTTACTAAACGCACTGAAGGGTTCTTCGTATTCACATCTTTCTCTCGAAAAAGAAAGCGAGCGGTGCTTTGAGCGACTCGCTAAAGATATACTTCCAGCGCTCCTCCCGATTCGGTGAGATGGGACTCGTCCGAGTCGGCGAGGTGTAGGGTGTAAAACCGAAGCGCCGGGCCAGAAT
>DASXSL010000057.1:0-6389 GCA_036506035.1 Gemmatimonadaceae bacterium
CCCCAGGCGGTCGACATTACAGTCGCCTTCTTCCTCACCATCGCAATCATCGTCATCGGACTGCCACTCGCGCGCGCGTTTGCCCGTCGGATGGATCGTCGCAGTGGGCCGGCACAAATCCCTAATGAGATCTCATCGCAGCTCGCGCACCTGAACCAGGCTGTCGATGCGATCGCGCTCGAGGTCGAACGGATCTCGGAAGGACAGCGCTACACCACTCGGCTGCTTTCCGATCAGCGCGACGCTGCCCGGCAGACGCTTCCCTCGGGCGTCGATCGTTAAACCGGGAGCACGAGGCTGAACGTGCTCCCCGTTCCCGCGGCACTCTGCACCCTGACGTCGCCGCCGAGTAGCCGCGCCAGGCTCCTGCTCACGCTCAATCCAAGACCGCTTCCTCCAACCCGTCGCGTCGAGCGCTGTTCGACTTGCCAGAACGGATTGAAGATGCTCTCGTGATGTTCGGGGGCGATGCCAATGCCCGGATCTATCACTGAAATGATGACGGAGTGCGGCTCGCGGTGCGATCGAACGAAGATGTCGCCATCATCCGAGAACTTGATTGCGTTAGAGAGCAGATTCAGCAAGATCTGGCGGACTTTGCCGCCATCGGTTACGAGCGTTGCGTCCGTAGCTTCATCCCGCACCTCGAGTCCTTTCACCTGGGCGAGTGGAGCAACCATCTGGATGGCTCCGTCCACCAGCGAGCGGATTTGGACCTCTTCTCGCTGGACCGTCTCCTTCGCGGCTTCCAGCCTGCTGAACGTCAGCACCTCGTCGATCAGGCCGAGTAGATGATCGGCGCTCGCCCGAATGCGCTGGAGCTGGGTTCGTTGCTGATTATTCAGCTTCCCCGTAATTCCCTCTGACAAGAGCGACTGATACCCAATGATCGCGTTGAGCGGCGTCCGGAGCTCGTGGCTCATCGTCGCCAGGAATGCTGACTTCGCGTCGCTTGCGGCGAGCGCGCTCCGGTATAACTGGGCGTTGTCGATGGCAAGTGCGGCGCGCGTGCCCAGCTCTATCGCCAGCGCCTGATCACTCTCTCCGTAATTTCGACCGAGCTCGCTGCTGACCAGCGTCAGCGCGCCGAGTGTGCGGCCGCGCGCGATCATCG
This sequence comes from Gemmatimonadaceae bacterium, assembly GCA_036506035.1. Taxonomy (GTDB): domain Bacteria; phylum Gemmatimonadota; class Gemmatimonadetes; order Gemmatimonadales; family Gemmatimonadaceae; genus UBA4720. The sequence continues at coordinate 1,115 of DASXSL010000057.1, forward strand.
GTGCGAGAATAACTGATTTTATTCTCAACTCGCGCAGGATCGCGAGGTGGTCGTCATCACGCGCTGCCGCGACGAGCATTTCATCGGTGATCTCCGGATAGAGCTCCGGCTTGCCAGTTCTGATGACATTCCCCACTCCGGTGGCCCCGTCATAACTCGGCGGGTAGCGTTTGCCGAGCGCTTTCGCCCACTTCATCTTTTCCTCGTCCTTGTGTGCGACGACGACCTGTCGAATTCTTCCACTAGCCTCGACGAGATCGACGGCGCACCAGTCTGCGAGCTCACCGACGGCGAGATCGGCGATAGCCTGGAGGGTTTTCTCGTAATCGAGAGTCGAAGCGAGCATCCGGCTGGCATCACTCAGTAGCTGGGCGCTCCGCTGCTCGCGCCCGAGCTCTTCGTTGACGGACTTGAGATCGTCTGCCGTTGCTTCCAGCTCCGCTGCCTGGGACTCCATCTCCGCTGCTTGCATCTCGAGCTGCGACGATTGGTGCTCGAGGTCCCTGTTGACCTCCTGCAGTGAGAGGTTCGCTTTTTCGCGCTCGCCGAGCACACGAGAGAAGAAAACATTTATCAGCGCGCTGGCCACCAGCGCGATGACGCCGGCTACGCCAACTGCCAGCGCGGCGCTTCGCACCCTGCGCTGCTCGACCAGATGTTGTCGCGACAGCACGCGCCGCTCCTGGGCTTGCAATGCTGCGACAACACGACGGAGCTCATCCATCTTGTGCTTGCCAGCGAGCATGCGTACGACGCTGCTCACCTGAATTGCGTCGCGGCGCTTTTGGACAATTCCGCTATCGAGCAGCGCAAACCTGTCCGGGACCAGCGTAGCAATTCTGCCAAGCCGTGCATCTTGCGCAGGATCCCCGCGTACCAGCACGCGCAGGGAGTCCAGCCAGTGGTTGATGTCGCGAAGCGCGCCGCGATATGGCTCGAGGAATTCCTCATCTCCCGTCAGCAGGAAGGCGCGCTGGCCCGTCTCGGCGTCGACAGCTCGCGTCAGGATCAGGTCGGAGCTTTCGATGATGGCATGGCTGCGCTCAACCTCGGTCACGTCGGAAATGACGCTCCGCGCCCGTTGGTAGGCGAGCGCGCCGACCAGCAGCACCAGTAACGCGGGCACGACTGCCAATGTACGGCGCTGCGCAGTACTAAGAACTGTTAGCCGCACGCGTTATGTGCGACGGCTACTTTCGGGCCAACGCGATCGGCAGCCTTTGCCGACCGTCGAGTAAGGAGGCCTCGCGCTTGCACAAGAAGGAGCCAAAACGGAATGATGCCACGACTTCTTTCGATCGCCGTGCTCACCGGCGCGCTCGCCGGCACGCTCGCGGCTTGTGGCGCGCGATCGCAAATCGTCGCCAGGAACTCTGCCCTCCCCGTCATCCTGGCACCGACTTGTGCCGACGCGGTCCCCGTCTACCCTGACCGTGAGCACGTGCCGTACGACTACTACGAGGTCGCCGCGATCTCAGCGGAGGGCAACTCGGTTTATAATGGGAATGGTGATCTGCTCAAGTCAGTCCGGAACCAGGCGGCCTCTGTCGGCGCAAACGGCGTCGTCCTCGATGCGCTTGGCGCAACCCACGCTACCGTGAAGATTCTTGGCGCCGCCATCGGCTCCAACGACGCGGAACGAAAGGCGCGTGCTATCGCGATCTGGATGCCGAGTGATACTGCTCGCGTGCGCGAAGCGTGCAGCGGCAAGTGATCGTGGGTGGTCTGCTCTCTTTAGTGATCGCAACTGGATGCAAGGAGAGCCGATGGACACCGATGGGAAGTGCCGAGCTCGTTCTCTCCGAGATAAAACTGGGCGGCGCGCCGGCGGTGTCGCGCCGAATTGACTCCGACGAGAGTTTCGGCCAATCAGTGATGGATGGGATTGCCACGGGTGACAGCTTGTGGCTGGAGGTTGCGCAACAGTTGACTCCCGCTTCGGCCGCGGCGGAGGCAAGTCTGGCAATCGCACTCGCGTCGGCTCTCACCCATTCGCCGGCCCGTGTACTCGCCTTACTCGGGGATAAGTATCCGGTGGAGGAAGTCTGTGGAATGCCTTTTCTGAAAGCAGATTCGCTGGGGGTCGTGAGCTACTACGATTCCGCCGCGAAATCTCTACAAAGTGTGGACTCGACTTCGCTGCGTGCGGTGCGGGACTCCTGCCGCATCGCTCTCGACGGCGCCAGGCAGAGACGATTGGATCGGATCAACCCAGGCTACCTCATCAAGAACAAACCCGTATCACCGCCGCGTCGAGTACGGAAGAGGGTGACAAAACGTAAGCAACCCGTTACTCCTCAAGACACTAGCTCGTCGCAGTGACGCACTGAAAGTCACGGCTCCGGCGAGCAAGCTCATCAGTGTACAACCGGAATTAGCGTCTGAACGGTAGCCGACCGGCCCGGCGCGGGCGCTTCCCATCAACAAGGGAGTTGTTTTGAAGCGTTCCATTTTTGCAGCGGCCCTCATGGGCATCGCGCTTGTCTCACTGTCGTTTGAGGCGGGCGCACAATTATCGGCAGCGAAGCCCGTTCAAATCGGCGTCGCTGGCGGTGCGTCACTTCCGACTAGCGATTTGTCGGACGGCGCCAACACCGGGTTCAACGTCACTGGCACAGTCGGCTTGAATCCGAAGTTGATCCCCCTGGGAATCAGAATCGACGGCGCGTACAATCGATTCGGCCTCAAGGGTGTCAGCGGCAACATCGCGTTCACCAGCGTCAGTGGTAACCTGGTGTACAAGTTCGTCGCGCCGACGGTGTCGCCCTACGCGATCGGCGGCGCTGGCTGGTGCCACTCATCTGCGAGTGTTACTGGTTTCGGCAACGGATCGGATAACAACTTCTGCTGGAATGCTGGCGGCGGCATCAGCATGCCGCTGAGCGGCTTCGACACTTTCATCGAGGCTCGCTACAACCAGGTTCAGGGCAATGGCGGCTCGCTGAAGTTCATTCCGATCACCTTCGGAGTGATGTTCTAATTACGCGATCGCGTGATGAGAAAGAGGGAGAGGAGCAATAGGCCTCTCCCTTTTTTGTGCTCCACTGCAACCGGGTCGGAGCCGGAGCCATACTGCATACAGTCACGCCCGCTTCCCTCTTCCCGCTTCCCTCTTCCCGCCTGACCCATGCGCATCCTCGTCGTTGACGACGACAAAGCAATACTGAAGCTGATCGCCCGCGTTCTCCGCGACGAAGCTTATGCAGTCGATACCGCTTCCACCGGAGAGGAAGCGCGGATGCTGGCGCTGGTGAACGAATACGACGGAATCATCCTCGATCTCCAGCTCGGCGACAGGCACGGCTTCGAGATCCTGCAGGAGCTGCGGCGGCACGGCAGACGGACGCCAGTGCTCTTATACTCCGGCCGCGCGGACACCGACTCGATTGTGCGCGGGCTCGATGCGGGTGCGGACGACTACGTCGTGAAGCCCGTGTCGAACGAGGAGCTGCGCGCACGAGTCCGCACCCTCATTCGCCGCGGCGCCGGCAGCGCTCGAGTCGGCGAGCAGGTCAGCGTTGGAAACCTTACCCTCAACCGCCTGACGCGCCGAGTGACATGCAACGCCGAAGAAGTGAACCTTACCTCGATGGAGCTCAAGCTGCTCGAGCACCTGATGCTGAAAGCGGGCGAGACGGTCTCGAGAAGTGAGCTGCACGACAAAGTGTGGGACATGCACTTCGATCCGAGCTCCAACGTGATCGACGCGCACGTGGCCCGATTGCGGAAAAAACTTCAGAAAGTCGGGTCTCAACCCTCCATAACTACCCGCAGAGGCATCGGCTTCGTGCTCACTAGCGCCTCGGTAAGTCCTACCGGATCAAAGAGGTAGCTCCATGGAGATTATGACAAAACAGTCATAATCCATTCACAAAGCCGTCACAGAGGGAGGTACAAATTGTGCCTCATCAATAACCGCGCTGAGGAGCTCCGGCTCGCAGCGAACTGGAGACTCTGTCGATGGCTCATCTTCGGTCTGCATTGACTGCACTCGCCTTGGGTAGCGCGTTGATCTCGCGCTCCGCGGTGGCGCAGCATGGCGCATCGGTGAGCCTCACGCACACGGTAAGCGTGACAGTTCCTCCCAGAGTTAAAGTTCAAGTTGGTAGCGCTCAAGTCGCACCGAGCGCAGCGAGAGTTTCAGGACAGCCGTCGGCCAACGGGTTGTCGCTCAGCGTATCTGCTACGCAGCCGTGGACGCTTTCGATTGGTGGCCCGTCGAAGTCCAGGCTTCAGTGGTCTCGCGATGGCCAGTCCGATTACGAAGCAGTTACCGAGCAGTCGTCGACGGTCGCATCCGGCGAGCTCTCGCAGATCCCGACATCGGCACAAGTCTTTGTTCGCCCCGCCAAGAGCGTGATCTCCGCACGCGCTGGTGGTGCGAGCGACTCCGACTCGGTTATCCTCACGATCGTAGCGCAGTAGTTCTCTCCAAGGGTAGGTGCAAAAAAACCGCGTCCATTGGACGCGGTTTTTTTGTCTCGGCTTCTGATGATCCGATTGTGGAGATATCACAAATTCGCTGCGCAACCGAAAATATTGTGTTTTCGGGGCTCACAATCGTTACTGCCCTTACGCTGGCGCGTCGTATTGTCGGTGAGGGCCGGCAAGCGCTTACTGCAACGGTCCATGAGGCCGCTGCACCGCGCAAAACCCTCCCGTAAACCAGATCAGCGTCCTACGAGTTTGCATCACGGCAGCTTGCGGGCGCATTCTCGAACAAGGAGAAGCTTTGAAGCGTTCACTGTACCTCGCGATCGCTGCGATCGCACTCGTCGCTGCTCCGCGCGTTTCTCACGCGCAGCTCGGCGTACTGAAGCCGTTCCAGCTTGGTGTTGCTGGCGGCGTCGCTCAGCCAATGAGCGACCTGAAGGACGGCGCGAACATGGGCTACAATGCCACCGCCGCGCTGGGAATCAACCTGCCTTTCATCCCGGTTGGACTGCGCATCGATGGCGCCTACAACCAGTTTGGTGAGAAGGCTGGCGTTGGTGCCAAGCTTCACGCCATCAGCGCGACGGGCAACGTCGTATGGCGTCTGCCGAGCGTCGGCATCTCGCCGTACCTGATCGGCGGCGCTGGACTGTACATGCAGTCCGTCACGGCAACTGGCGCACCCGCCACGACTGACAATCACCTCGGCTGGAACGCCGGCGCTGGTATCAACCTGCCGCTGTCGGTGTTCAAGGCGTTCGTCGAAGCGCGTTACAACAGCTATTCGACCGATGCTGGCTCGGTGAAGTTCGTGCCGGTTACCGTCGGCATCATGTTCTAA
>DASXSL010000058.1:0-9682 GCA_036506035.1 Gemmatimonadaceae bacterium
GAGGTGATGACGCCGCGCACCGAGCTGGTTGCGTTGCCGGTCGAAGCGACGCTGTCGGAAGTCCTCGGCGTCGTCCAGGAAACCGGACTATCGCGCTATCCGGTCTACGATGAATCGATCGACAACATCATCGGTGTCGTACTCGCCAAGGACCTTCTCAAGCTGCTGGCGCCGCGCGCCAACACCGAGGCGTTCGATCTTCCTTCGATCATGCGGCCGGTGCACGTGATACCCGGCTCGCGCGAAGTCGAGGAAGTTCTCGCAGATTTCAAGCGCCTGAAGGAGCACATGGCAATCGTGCTCGACGAGTACGGTGGAACTGCCGGCGTCGTGACGATGGAAGATCTGCTGGAGGAGATCGTCGGAGAGATACTGGACGAGTACGACACTCCCGAGGACGCCGAGGCTCCGCTTCATACCCGCGCCGGCGAGACGCTGGTGCCGGGCAGCACCCACATCGGCGAGCTCAACGAGCACTTCGGACTCACCGTGCCGGACGAAGACTACACCACGATCGGTGGCTACGTCTTTGGTGTGCTGGGGAGGCTTCCCGTGGTCGGCGATCGCGTCATCGCCGGAGGAGCAATTTTTACCGTGCGCGAGATGGACGGCCGGCGGATCGAGACTCTCGCCGTCGACCTGCATTCGCTCGGCGACCGGCGCGCGGCGGAACGCGAGACGCAATCGACGCACACAGAAGTGTAGCGGCAATCATGCTCGACGGATCGGCCCGGTTCTGACCGGCGATGTCGAGCGCTGTCCCGTGATCGGGTGATGTGCGCGGGAAAGGCAGGCCGAGCGTAACGTTCACCGCGCTTCCGAACGACGCAACCTTGATCGCCGTCATTCCTACGTCGTGATACGGCGCAATGACGGCGTCGAACTCGCCGCGCATCGCTCGGACGAAAACAGTGTCAGCCGGAAACGGTCCTGCCAATCCGGCCTCACGCGCAGCAGGCGCAAGAAGCACCTGGTCTTCGTCGCCGAACCTGCCGGCGTCTCCGGCATGCGGGTTGAGCGCACAGAGAGCGATGCGGGGCTCGGCGATCCCGAACCACTGCTGCAAACCCTGGCGCGTGATCCGGGCGGTATCGGTTATCGTTTTGGCCGTCAGCTTCTTGGGCACCTCGCGCAGCGGAAGGTGCGTCGTGGCGAGCACAACGCGCAGCTTGTCAGATGCGAGCATCATCGCCACCTGCGAGCGGGTCAGCTCGGCCAGCATCTCGGTGTGACCGGGAAAATCGTAGCCGCCCGCGAGGAGTGCCGACTTATCGATGGGAGCAGTTACGATTCCATCGACGTTACCCTCTTCAGCGAGCTTCACGGCGCGCTCGATGGCGAGGCCGCTCAGTTTCCCCGCCACTGCGGCGTCTTCTCTGGCTGACCAGTTTCCGACGGATTCGGCGACAGCTACACCGCATCCTTGCGGTCCGACCACCACGATGTCACAGCGCTCGCCGACCCGTGGATCAGCGAGCGCTTTGGTGACGATCTCGGGTCCAATCCCGCGGGGATCTCCCACGGTCATGGCAAGACGTGCTTTCACTTCTACATCCGGAGCGACACGTAGGTCTGCTTTCGCAGCTCGTCGAGCAGCTGCCGGATCGAGCGCTCCTCGGAGAGCTGCGCGCGAATCTGATCGCGTATCTCAGCCTCATTGTACTCACCCGCATCCGTCATCGTGACGACCTGGAGAACGGCGAACTTGGGCTGCCCGCGCGGGTTCGTCAGTTGGAACGGGGGCGTGATGTCACCGGCTTTCGCTCCGGAAAGAGCAGCGGCATACGACGGCGGCAACGAATCGCGTGGGAAAGGCTGTAGCACGCCCTTTTCTTCCGTCGGGTCGTGGTGTTTGGCAACGAGCGTATCGTACGGCACTCCGCGACGCCACTGCGCCGCAACGCTGTCTGCCTCAACTTTTGCTGCGGCAACATCGGCGGAGTCGATAACAGGCGCGATCAGAATGTGGCGAGCTTTTACTTCAGCCGACTGAACGCGATCGACGCGGATGATATGGTAGCCGAAGGCGGTCTCGATCACCGGACTCACCTCACCCGGTCGCAGCCCGAACATCACCGCCTCGAACTCGGGAACGAGTCCGCTGCCGCGCCGATTCCATCCCAGGTCACCGCCAAGCTGCTTGGTTCCCAGGTCCATCGATTCGCGCTTCGCGATCTGCTCGAAGTCGCCACCCTTTCTGATCTCAGCCAGCAGTGAATCGGCGCGCGCCTTGGCTTTGGCTTTGGCAGCCGCCGACGCGTGGGGCGCGACTATGATCTGCCTGAAAGTCACCGTCGCCGGCCGCTTCTGAAGATCGGCGCGGCTCTTCTCGTACGCAGCCGTCACCTCTTCGTCGGTGACGTTCACCGGCTTTGCTTTCTTTCTCAGCTCGGCGAACGCCTTCTGCTGCAGCTGCTGGCGCCGGTACTGCTCGATCAATCCTTTGCGGTATTCCTCCGGAGTGCCGAGTCCAGCCTTGCGGAGCTCGTTGCGGTACTCCGCGTCAGCAGCGAACTGAGTGCGGGCCTGCTTGATCTGCCGGTCGGCGGCGGCCGTGATGTCAGCGTCGACTACTTCCAGCTTCAGCTCCTTCGCCTTTTGCACCAGGATCTCCTCATCGACCAGCTCGCCCAGAACGGTCCTGGTGAGCGCGGCCTGGCCGGCGGAGTCTGGAGGGAGCTGCAACCCCTGCGCTCGACGCTGATTGACAGCAGTGAGGACATCACTCCAGAGGAGCGGCTGGTCGCCGACGATGGCGACGACGCGATCGATTGACAGTGACGGCGGAAGAGGTTTCGAGGCAGCGGCCGGAACCTGTGCTGCCAACGCGAGCGGCGAAAACCCGGCGACAAGAATAATTCGCTTGATCATCCGACTTCCTACACCAGCGGCGAAGAGCGGTTCGATCACTTCTTTCCGCCGGGAGTGGAGGAGGCAGCTGGTGGAACACCGGACGGCCCCGCCGGATTCAACGGCACCGCTGTCCGCGGCTGGCCTGCCGTCCGCGCTGAGTCGGCTGAATTCCTGATCTTGGCTGCTTCCTGCACGGCACGATCCAAGCCTACGTCGTTGAACGAGTACTTGTACTTTTTCCGCAACACGTTCGAGACGGGCGTCGGTATCGGGACGAACGGAGCTTGCTCCTGAACCATCCGGGCGAAATAGTCGTCGACGCGCCTAGCAGCGAGCTTCTCGCGGTCGCTGACCGTCTTCGCACTATCGGAGAGCGCTTGTGGCATCACACCCAGCTGTGACCACGCGCGCTGGACGGCACCGCTGAAGCTGGCATGCAACTGAGCCATCTCCGCCGGATCGATCGACACCTTGGCGCTATCTGCCTGCTTTAGGACCAACTCGTTTTTCACGAAGTTGCGAACTAGCCGCACCAGCAGAGAGTCGGGTGACTGCCTTATCTGATCGAGCACCCGCGCCTGGGGCGGAAGAGTCTCCAGCCATCCGACCAGTCGCGCCGTCGTAAAATCTCCGGCCGTCGATGTGGCGAGAACCGTGTTGTCGTTGCGGAAGGCGTCGGGATCGTTGCCCAGTGCGCGAACGGTGGCGACCGCGTTCTTCTTCAACTCTATCTTGCCGTTCTGTTCGAGCTTGGCAAGGTAGGTGCTCTCGGCGACAGCGGAGGTCTTTCCCTTGGAATACCGCAGCAACTGGGCCTTTACCTGGTCGTACGTCGGGCGGTGAATGATATGGTAGCCATACTGCGTCTGAATCACCGGTGAGATCTCGCCAGGCTTGAGGGCAAGTAGCGCTTTCTCAAACTCGGGCACCATCGCCCCACGAGGAAAGAGTCCAAGTGATCCACCCGACGGGGCAGTCGTCTGATCCTGGCTATTTTTCCTCGCGGTTTCGGCGAAGTTCGCCGGAGTAACCGTTGCTCGAATGGCGTTTATCTTCTTCTTGACTTCAGCTTTCTGGGCATCATTCATCCCCTGAGTAAGAAGAAGGATGTGGTCGGCGCCCAGTATCTGGCCGCTGGCCCACTGACGCTGAGCGGCGGCAGGGTCTTCAACACCCCAGTTTTTCGAGACGATTTCATACCACTTGCGGGCCTTGAGGTTGGCAATGGCGGGCCACATCGCTTCGTCGATCGCTTTCGGATCGTTGAGTGAATCGTTGTGCGCCGCGGCGAATCCGAGCAGTTGGTAATCCACCCACACGTTGGCAATGGACTTTGCGATATCCCTGCGAACTGGCGCCCGCGACTTGCCGAGGACGTTCGCCATCGTCGCCGCTGTGAATTCGGTGTCGCCGGCACGTGCCACCCGATCAGCGTGCGCGTTCAATGCGTCTCCCAGCCCGGAGCAGGCGGAAATCGTAATGGCTGCCGCTGCGGCAAGGACAATAGCTCGTTTCATGTTTAAGTAGTGCGGGTTAGCGGTTCGGTAGGGTGAAGTGTCGTCAGGGCACGGACAAGTCCATCCAGCATCTCAGCTCCTCCTAGTCGGGTGAGCTTGAGTGAGAGCGGATGCGCCCGTCGCACCTCCGCCTGAAACTGTACCTCGTGGAACGCCGCCGAAATCCCCTTCATACGGGGTACTGCGTGCTCGCGAAAGGTAATACGGGCCTCGTTCCCGCGCACCAGCACGGATTCGATGTCCGAAGCCCCGCCGAGGATTCGCAGAAGCGCGACCAGAAAGAAGTTCCGCGCCGGTTCAGGCAGCACCCCAAAGCGATCTCTGACCTCGGCCTCCAGGGCTCTTACCTCGTCGACTTCCGTCATGTGGGTGAGGCGACGGTAGATATCGAGCTTGGCGTCCTGGGAGTTGATGTATTCGTCAGGCAGATACGAAGGCAGATCGACTGAGATCTCCGACGGCTGTAGCCTCGGAGCATCATCGCCGCGGAGAACGCGCTTGACGGTTTCGTCAAGCATCCGCAGGTACATGTCGAACCCGACAGCGTGGACGAAGCCGGATTGCTCGGGACCGAGCAGATTACCGGCTCCCCGAAGCTCGAGATCCTTCAGTGCGATTTGATAGCCGGCGCCGAGCTGGGTGTGATGCTCCAGAATGGTGAGCCGACGGTTGGCGTCCTCGTCGATCGAGTCGGGGACCAGAAGGTAGCAGCTGGCGCGACGGTGGGAGCGGCCGACGCGGCCACGCAACTGGTAGAGCTGAGCGAGCCCGAAAGAGTCGGCGCGATTGACGAACATGGTGTTGGCATTCGGGACATCGAGTCCGGATTCGACGATCATCGTCGAGACCAGAACATCGATCTCACCGTTGACGAATGAGCGCATGACCTTTTCGAGGTCGCGCTCGCGCATCTGACCGTGTCCGACTCCGATCCGCGCGCCGGGAACCACCCGACGAATGTGCTCCGCCATACCGTCAATCGTCTCGACGCGGTTGTGGACGAAGAACACCTGCCCGCCGCGATCGAGCTCTCGCGAGATGCCCTCGTCGATGAGGCCGTCATCCCACGGCTCGACGTAAGTGAGCACCGGAGACCGATCCCGCGGCGGTGTTTGCATCAGAGTCATATCGCGCAGGCCGGCAAGAGAGAGGTGGAGCGTGCGCGGTATCGGAGTCGCGGTCAGCGTCAAAACATCGGTGTCCAGACGAAGTTTCTTCAGTCTTTCCTTGTGTTTGACACCAAAGCGATGCTCCTCGTCAACGACGATCAGCCCGAGCTCTGAGAATGCAACGTCGGCGCTGAGCAGGCGGTGCGTCCCGATGACGATGTCGACCTTCCCCGCTTTCAGTCCGGCGATAACCGCCTCCTGCTCCCTTGTCGTCTGAAAACGGCTCAGCGTCTCCACATTCACTGGAAAATCCGCCAGCCGCTCTCCGAAGGTGCGTGCGTGCTGGTCGGCGAGAATCGTCGTTGGAACGAGTACTACTACCTGCCTTCCCGACTGCACCGCTTTGAATGCGGCTCGAACAGCGATTTCTGTCTTTCCGTAACCGACATCGCCGACGAGCAGCCGGTCCATCGGACGCGGCTTCTCCATGTCACCCTTCACATCAGTGGTGGCCGTCCGCTGATCGGGGGTATCCTCGAAGAGGAAAGACGATTCGAGCTGGCGCTGCCAAACGGTATCCGGCAAGTGCGGAGGGCGCGTCGCCACTTTGCGCCGAGCATAAAGATCGAGCAGCTCCACCGTCATTTCCTGAATCGCGGCGCGTGTTTTGTCACGCTGCGACGCCCAGCGCTTGCCACCGAGCGAGTGGAGCCGCGGCGGCGGCGCTTCGGAGGTGATGTCGTCGGCCGAGCGGTATCGCTCGATCTGGTCGATGCGATAGAGGGGAACGTTGAGTCGGTCGCCTCCTTCGTACTCGATAACCGCGACTTCGACGGTGCTCTCCCGCACGAACATCTTCTCGATCCCACGGTAAATGCCGACGCCGTGCTCGAGGTGCACAACGTAGTCGCCCGGTTTGAGCGCGGTGAGACTCTCGAGCGCGCCGCCGGTGGCGTAACGTCGGGCGCGACGAAACCGGCGCTCACGACGGAAGATTTCGTGGTCCGTAAGAAGCCGATATCCGGGAAACTCGCCGCGCGGCGGTGCGATGAATCCTCCATCGAGAACCCCGATCGCCAGATTTGCCGGGGAGACCCGATCGTCGTTCAGCAGCTCGTCGAGCCGCTCGGCCTGGCCCGCGTTGTCGCAAAGGATCAGCGTCGGAATTCCGTCGGCGACGATCTGCTTCAGCCGCCTGATGTCGCGCTGAATTTCCTCCGGCTCGCGGAATGGAAAGACCAGCGAGCCATCCTCTCCCGACAGATCGATGCGACCGTAGGCATTGATCGCGCGCAGCGTTTCGTCCGGGGTCTCGTAAAGCTCGTCACGCTGCGGCGTATCCTCGCCGCGGCGCCGCGCCAGGTCGATGTGGTGTTGCGCCTCGGTCCACGTCCGCTCCAACTCGGGTTTCAGGTGCGTCCCCTGTGGAACCACGATCAGCGTGTCGGGGGGAAAGAGCGCGCGTATCGATGACCGGGCCGGTTCGACGTCACCGCCGCTTATGTGGCCATCGACCGGCAGAATGAGCGCGAGCTCGGCGTCCCGCGTGGACCGCTGGGTCAGGAGATCGAAATGCCGCAGTTCGGAGATGTCGTCGCCCCAGAACTCGAGACGCACCGGCTCGGCCATGCCAAAGCTGTAGATGTCGAATATCCCGCCGCGCACGCTGAACTGGGCAACGTCCTCTACCATTGGTACTCGCTCGAACCCAATCGATTCCAGATGTGCGGCCAGCTGCTCCGGGCGGCGAGTGTCTCCCTTTCGCAGCTCCAGCCGAGCCGATGCCAGCGCCCGCGGCAACTGGGTGCGCTCGAGCAGTGCACGGGTGGTGGTGACGAGGACGCGCAGATCGCCGCGTCCGATTCGCTCCAGGGTTTCTACTCTCTCGCCGGCAATTTCGGCGTGAGCTTCCGCTTCGCCGAAGCTCTCACGCGGCGGGTAAAACGCGACCTGCTCGGGCTCGAGCAGAGTGCTAAGATCAGCCAGCCACCTCTCAGCGCCAGCGACATCGTCGTTGACGACTATGTAGAACCGCGCTGGCAGCGTCCCAGCGAGCGCTGCGACGACCACTGCGTCGGTCGATCCATGGAGGCCGCCCACACCGCAGCGAGCGCCCGGAGCCGGAAGTTGATCGCGCAGCTCGGTGAATTCCCTCAGGGATTCGGCTATCGAGATCAGTTGGGGCAGCGGCATGGCGCAAGGTAAAACCCGCAGTTATCACCAGGTAGGCGTTCGGGCGCGTAGTCTATAAGGAGAACTGAGGCTTGACCCCACTGGTACATCTCGTCAAATTGTATACAAACCTCGGGAGGGCTAGATGCGGGCATTGAGATCGGCATCGGCGTTGGGAGCCACGGCATTGATGCTTTGCGCGCTGACCTCCGCAGCTGCACAGCAGAGATCCCGCCAACGCGCGCCCATCATCCGGGTTTATTCGACCAGCGGCACCGACGTCATCAATACGTCGACCTACATCGAGCCGCAGATCGATCTCAGCGAAGACGCCTACGTCTTTGCAGTCGAGATGGACCTCGACGGTCAGATCCAGGTCCTCCACCCGGATTTCCCGGGACTCTCGGTCAAGATCATGGCGCGTACGCAGCTGCGCCTGCCAAACTTCTTCGTCGGCTTCAATCAGGCGGGTCCCTACGGCCGCGTCTACTCGAACGCAGCCTTCCAGCGCTACAGCCCGTACGGCGGCTACATGGATACGCGCGGAACGGTGCTCGCCCTCGCCTCGCGCGCTCCATTCAATCTCGAGCGGATCGAGAGCGGTGGCGACTGGAACATTAGCGCCATCCGCCGACTGATCGAGGACCGCAGTCCGCTGGAGGCGTTGAGCGTCCTCGCCAACTACCTCGGAGCGAATGGTGAGCCGATCGGCCGCGACTATTTGCGGGTCGCCGGAGGCGCAACCAACTACTACGCGTACAACGATTATTACAGCTCGTACTTCTCGCCGTGCGATTTCTATAACGGCTATTTCTATGCACCCGGTCTTGGCTTCGCCCAGTCCCTGGCACTCAACCGGATAAATCGCGCTCGCAACCAACGCGCGAAAATCGTCGGATTCAACCTGTGTGGTGTTCCGATCATTTCCTACGGGCCCGTCATCGCCAGCCGATTGCCGATCCCCGGAGTTCCGCGCACGACCGGCGATACGACGGTCTTCCCCAAGTCTCGCTTCCGCGATCACGGCGTGCCGAGACATCCAGGCGAAGCCGGGTCAAATACTGCAGCAGAGGGAATTTTTCCGTTGACGCGCAGGCCCGGCGTTGGACAAATGGGCGACGTGACGATCACTGCGCCGGTGAGCCGTCGCGGTGAGCCGCGCATCATCGAGGGATATCGTACGCAGCCGTCGCCGCTGTCGATGCCTCAGGGAAGGATTCCGGTAGATCGGTCAGTGCCGCAGCCTGCCGCCGCGACTGGAGCGCAACCGCTACGCGAGTACCGACCGGAGCCGCGCGTACAATCGCCGCCGCCATCACGCGTTCCCGATCGCGCACCCGCACCGGCGTCCGCCCCGGCACCAGTGGTCCACGAGCGTCCATCGCCGCCTCCGCCGCCTCCGCCGCCTCCGCCCAGAGCGGAGAGCCCGAGCAAGCCTCCGCCGAACCGCAAGTAAAGCAAGGCTCGATTCAAAGAGGGCTGACGCGGATTGAGGGATGAGGACTGACTTTCAGTCCGGAGTTCGGACTAATTGAGGACTAGGACGCAGTGAGGAGTCAGAACAATTGACTGCCTATGATTGGGCACGGTGCGATCCACGCCCTCGAGTGTCCGTAATTCGCACGAAGGTCCGAGCCCTCAATTAGTCCGAACTTCGGAGCTTTGGCAGTTTAGTCCGAAACCCTCAATCCGGAAAACCGTCCGCAATTCGCAGCAGGTTCGTTTTTCGGACCTAGATCGCAGTTCGATCTGGCAGTTGGTTCGAGCCTCGCAGTTTTTTGCCGCTCCGCCCACCGCCCTAGCTGCTAGCCTTCTGTTGATTCTCTCTCGTCGTCGGGGGGAAACCCTCTCGACCGTTATATTTGATTGTTCCTCCCGCCGCTCCCCAGAAAAGCCAAGAGATCTCACTTGAAGCTCGATCACATTCGCAACTTCTGCATTGTCGCGCACATCGACCACGGGAAATCGACCCTGGCCGACCGCCTGATCGAAGCGACCGGGATGCTGCAGAAGCGCGAGATGAAAGCCCAG
>DASXSL010000059.1:0-1571 GCA_036506035.1 Gemmatimonadaceae bacterium
GGCATCGCGGCTCTTCTCGTTGCGAGGTCCGAACAGGACTGGCGCACCAAAAGCCGCTGGCTCGAGCACCGAGTGCAGACCGGCAGCATGAAATCCGCCGCCGACGTAGGCGACATCTGCCAGCGCGTAGAGATCGCCGAGCACCCCAAAGCGATCGACCAGAATCACATCGGCGTGAGGCACGTTCGCAGCGTCGAGCCGGGCCAGGCTGAGAGACTTCCCGAGCGCCCACTCGGTGATCGAGCGCAGATGCGCGTCGCCCAATTCGTGGGGTGCGATGACGATCCGAGCATCGGGAATCTTTTCGCGGATACGCGTCCAGGCGGGGAGCAGATGCTGCTCGTCGGTTGGCCAGGTCGAGCCGGCAACCAGAGTTGGTCGCGAGGAGCGCAGTGTTTCAACTAGAGCTGACGGTGTTCGTTGAGCGCGTGCCCAAACCTGGTCGTAGCGGGTGTCGCCGGTCACACTGATTCTGTCGGCGCGAACGCCTTGCTCGCGCAGACGGTCAGCATCTGTTTGATCGATGGCTCCGACGCGCTCCAGCGCGCGGTAGGCATCGCCGAGCAATGAGCGGCCGAAGACGCCGCGTCGTCCGGAGGATTCGGGAAGCGTCGCGCTGATCACTCCGACCGGAACTCCCGCCGCAGCTGCTCGTTCGGTGAGAGCGGGCCAAATGTCCAATTTGCTGAAGACCAGTGCGTCGGGACGGAGGGCGGTTAGGATTGCGGCTGCATGTCCGACGGTGTCGAACGGGAGGAAGTCCGAGAAATCCGCCTTTACCGAGCGCGCAAACTGCTCGGCGCTCGGCGAATAGAACGTGTAGGCGATCTGGACGTCGTGGCGACGCGCACGAAGGAGCTCCATGACGGGCAAGGCCTGGAGTCCTTCACCGACTGAGGGTGCGTGGAACCAGACGAGTGGTCGTGCCGGGTCGCGAGAGTTGGCTGCCCACTGTGCGTAGCGATCGACGAGTCTGCGTCGCGCGCTCAGCCCACGCCGGAATTTGGATTTTCCGGCCGGAACTATCCGAACGAGTCCTTCAGTGACGAGGCCCGCGAAGGCGTATGGAATTCGCAGCAGCGAATTCACTGCTTGCGATTTTGCACCATGGCGGAGTCGATCGCCTTTCGCAGCTCGTCGAGAGGCTGAGCGCCGGTGAGGAGCTTGTTGCCGATCATGAAGCTCGGCGTGGCACTGGCGCCGGCCCTGGAAGCGCGGTCTTGATCGGCGTCGATCAGCGGTCGCATCTTGCCAGTGCTTACGCAATCGCGCCAGCGCTTCATGTCGAGACCGGCTGCCTGCGCCAGCGAATCGAAGACCGGACCTGGCGCGTCGAGAGTCTCCCAGCGTGCCTGCGTCGCAAACAGGGCGTCGTGCAGCTGCCAGAATTTGTCCTGGGCGCCGGCGCACATCGCCGCCTCCGCAGCCGGCATGGCGTGGGCGTGGATTGCCAGGGGAAAGTTGACGTACGCCAAACGAACCTTGCCGGTCTTGACGTACTGATCGCGCAACAGCGGATACGTCTGATCGTGCCACTGCTTGCAGAAAGGGCACTGGAAGTCGCTGACTTC
>DASXSL010000060.1:0-10960 GCA_036506035.1 Gemmatimonadaceae bacterium
ACGAAAGCGGTCACTGCGGCTACGAAGAGCCGCGCTCTTTGCGTTCCAATGGACATGCGACTATGCGGCTAAAGGTTGTAACTGTGCTAAACGGTATAACTAGTAAGACACGATGCGCGAGCTTCAGGTTTCACGCCAGACCGGGAATTCTGAGGGCCGGCGGGGCGCTAAGAAAAAAAACCGGCTTCGCACATTCCTTAATACGCGCGAACGTCCCATTTCGCTCCAACGCTCGAGCCACTAGGTCGACGTACTCCGCATCACAAGCGTCACATCGGACCCATCGCACACGTCGGCAGCCGCGCCCCCCGGCGTGATCGGTAGCTATCAGTGCCAGCCGCCGGGTTCACATGGCTGGTCCGGTCCGATCCCCCAGCGCCTATAACGAAACGATGCGGGTGCAAAAAAACGTTGCACCGTTATTGATGAGCTTGGTCAGCGTTGGAAAGCCAAGTTGTTACTGAGCAATGACTTCGCATAAGGCATATGCGTTGCTTTAGGGGGAGCGCCGGTCCTTCCACCCTTAGCGCCCGACGGTCCCATGCTCCGCACCAGATTCCTTCGCGCCTTTGCTGCGTTAACCGCGGCAATCCTGATCGCATCCTGCGCATCCGATTCGAGCGCGCCCGATCCGACCGGCCTATCAGGGCCAGACGCAGCCCTCACCGATCACTCGGTCGACGCCGGCGGACGCGAGTTTCACGCGCTTTGGTGGAAGCATAACCTGAGCTCGGTTGTCCGGGTGTCGAAGACCATCGATAAGTCGGGCGGAGTTCTCACGATTGCCGAGACCGGCCTGACAATGGAATTCCCCGCCGGCGCTGTCAGCGGACCGATCACGATCACGGTTACCGCCGACCAGAAATACGTTGCGTACAAAATGGATCCGGCGGGTACTCAGTTCCTCAAGGACGTCACTGTCACTCAGGCGCTGTCCACCACCGAGCTATCTGGACAGACGCTCCAAAACCAGATCTACGCGACTTACATCGCCGACGACAGCATAAGTCTTTCGGGGAGCGTCCCGGTTCTCGAGATCGAGCCGTCGAAGACGCTCTTCTACCCAAACTCCGCAATTCCACAAGCGCAGGTCTGGATCATCAGACATTTCTCGCGCTACATGCTCGCATCAGGCTAAAGAGATGGTGACGCGCTGATCGGGTCTGCTCCCCGCAATCCCAGCTGATTTAGAACTCCACCGCCACCGGGTCCTTCCACCATGATTCGCTCGAGATTTCTCCGCTCCTCATTACTCGTCCTGACGACAGCCATCGCGCTGTCGTGCTCCGACTACTCACCGACAGGCCCGCAAGCTCCGACGCAGGCGCAAGACGGTCTGATCTCTGGTCTGGTCGGAACCGTGACCAACCTTCTCGGTTCCGTGCTCAGAGTCATCAGCTTCCAGAGCGATCCGAATGGCATCCCGGTTACCGCCATCATGTGGTCGGGGTCACACGTCAACCAGGTTCGCTCCGTCTCGGCGACAATCGGCGTCAACGGTGGCACGCTCTCGATCCCCGGCTCTGACTTTACCATCACGTTCCCATACGGAGCGCTGTCGCAGCCGACCTCGATCAAAATCATTTCTGATGCAAGCGGATACGTGTCCTATGACATGCAGCCGCACGGTCTCCAGTTCAGGAAACCGGTCATCGTCACTCAGCGCTTGAATAACACCGCTGTCTATGGAACTTCTCTCGCGCTGAATGCTGCTTGTGCCTACTTCGCACAGGATCCTCTTGACCTCAGTGGAATTCTCCAGGCCCTCGAAATCGAGACCACCACGATTTTCGCCGACCCCAACACTGGAAAGGCAGCGGTCGAAACCTGGCAGCTCAATCACTTCTCTCGATACATGCTCGCGTCGGGCTGATCTCAACCCTTACGTTCGAGCCTCGTATCGACGAGGCATGAATCCCTTAACCCAGGCCGGTCTACATGCAGAAATCCGATAATGTAGAACGCGCGCACCTGCTGGTCGAAATGGCCAAGGTGGCAGAACAGCTGGAGGAAAATGGGAAGGCGCTGAGCCTGTACGATGACGCGCTGGCTCAGTTCGGGGAGGATAGTGTGGATCCGTTCCTCCCCGAGGTGCTACGGTGGAAAGGAACGCTGCTGAGGGAGCGAGGAGAGACCGAGGCAGCGTTCCGATGTTACACCAAGAGTCTCGAGAAAGCGCGACTCGTCGCATCAGACAAGGCGGAGGCTCACGCCCTGAACTGTCTGGGAACGGTGGCCCAGCGACGATGCGACCACAAGGAATGCGAGCGTCTCTACGCCCAGGCTTCCACGCTGGCGTCGAAAGCAGGCGACTCCAGGCTCCTCGGCATGATCGAACAGAATCGGGGCGTGCTCTCCAGTATGCGCGGCGAATACGCGCAGGCGGCGGCGTACTACTCAAACAGCCTCGGCGCCTTCGAGATGGCGGGCGACACCGAGCCAATGTCCTGGGTTCTCAATAACCTGGGAATCCTTCACACCAAGATCAAAAACTGGGAAGAAGCCCGTGGATACCTCGAGCGAGGACTCGCCATCGCCCTCAATCGCAGCGACGCTGTCGTCGAGAACGTGATCCGCCTCAATCTCGCCGAGGTCTGGGTCGGCCTCGGTCGTCTCGATATGGCGGATGACTGCTGCGCAGAAGCTCTCGACCAGGCCCAGCGGCGTGGCGACCATCTCAGTGCTGCCGGCGCGCTCAAGATTCGCGCGGCTATCGAGCGCCAGCGCGGCGCTCTGGACAAGAGTATTGCGACCCTGCGCATCGCGATCTATGAGGCCGAAGGCGCCGAGGACCGGCTGCTCCACGCGGAGATGCTGCGTGAGCTGGGTGAGATCTCCCGCGCCGTCGGCAATGCAGGCGCTGCACGCTCGGCTTGGCGCGAAGCCGTCGACTCCTACCAGCTTATCGGCGCCAATCAGGAAATCGCCGAGGTTCAAGCCAAGCTGCATTCGCTGCCCGGCTGACGGGCGCCGACACCCAGCCCGTTGCGGCGCGCGGGGTTGCTGCACCCGGCGCTCCCTCGTCTCCCTAGGGAGATTCCTGATTCGCGAAACCGCGCGATAAGGCCCGTCTCCGGACCGTCGTTGCGCAGCCATGACGAAAAGCAGGCCCACAATCGAACTGAAGGCGGTGGAGTCATCCACCGTCCGGGAAAGCATCGATCGCGCAAAGAAGGCCGAGCGGGATGGACGCTGGGCGGACGCGTGCGCGATTTACGAATCGCTCGTCAGAGATCCTGACGCCAACGCCAATACCCGTCTAGCTGCTCTGCGCTGGCTGGGTCGCGCCTATCTCGAGCAGGGAAACAGAGGTGCCGCCCTCGATGTGCTGGAGGCCGCCGTTGCGTCAGCTGACATCATCGGCTCGCCCCCGGCGGTCGCACAGGCGCTCAACGTCGTTGGCATTGTCTATCAGGTCGGTGGTGATCTCGATCAGGCGACTGCGATCTACCAGGCAGCGCGAGCGAAGGCGGAGCTCGCCGGCGACGGTGCGCTCATCGCCATGATCGACCAGAATCTTGGCACTGTCGCGATAATTCGCGGCGATCTTCGCGCAGCACTCGAGGCATTTCGTCTGAGCCATCTCGGCTATCAGACCCTCGGGATGCGAAATCACGAAGCACAAGTCCTGAACAACATCGCACTCGCCTATATGGAGCTCGGCAAGCTCGATGACGCTGAGAGTGCCTACAACCTCGCGGCACAGGCCTTCGAAGAAGATGGGGATCGCGCCCGCCAGCTGGATCTCGCCGTCAACAAGGTGCAGCTCTATATCGCGGCTCACCGGTTCGATGAGGCTCTTGCCCAGTGCGAGAAGCTGCTGGCTGTGGCGGATGACTCAGCTCCCTGGCGCGGCGAAGTCTTTCGGCACATTGGTGTCATCGCCCGCGAGCGGGGAGATTTCGCTCACGCCTCGGAGAATCTGAGAAAAGCCGAGCAGCATTCGCTCGAAAGCGGTGACCTCCTGCTGCGCGCGGATGTGGCGGAGCAATTCGCAGAGGTGTACTGGGCGCAGAAGAGACATCGCGAGATGCTGCAGTGTCTCAACGAGGCCCACTCATTCTATTCACAACTCAAGGCGCAGCACCGCGTCGCGCAGGTCGCGAAGCGAAACGGTGCTCTCGAGTCTCGCTTTCTCGAGATGGCAAAGCACTGGGGTGAATCGATCGAAAGCAAAGACCGCTACACGCAGGGCCATTGTGAGCGGGTTGCATTCTTCGCCTGCGTCCTGGCTGACAGCGCCGGGTTCAATGCCCGCTCCCTGTTTTGGTTCCGCATTGGAGCGCTGCTGCACGACATCGGAAAGATCATCGTTCCGACAGAGGTTCTGAACAAACCGGGTAAGCTCACCGACGAAGAGTGGGCGATAATGAAGCGGCATCCACAAGCCGGGCTGGAGCTGGTTGCCGACATCGATTTTCCGGGCGACATCACAGCGATCATCCGAAACCATCATGAACGATGGGACGGCACCGGCTATCCGGATGGGTTGAAAGGAGAGGAGATTCCATTTGCCGCTCGCATTCTTTGCGTTGCCGATGTTTACGATGCGCTGACGACGACTCGTTCTTATCGCCCCGGCCTGACGCACGCGCGGGCAGCAGAGATAATGCGGACGTCAACCGGGCAGTTCGACCCCGAGCTATTGGAGACGTTCCTCGACTGGGCGGAGACTGCCGACATACCAGGCCGGCCGACGCCCCAGAGGCTGGCGATTTTCGCGTCGAGCGTGGGTGACTGATCCCGAAAAGGACCCAAAGAAACCCCGAGAAAGAAACGTCTCTTTTCGTAAAAGAATGTTACACCAAAATGATCGCTTGATTAGGCAGTGAACGTGTAACTCTCAATAAAACATAGGCTTACAGAAGGGCACGGGCCATGCCACGGAAGAGCTTGAAGTCTCTAACCGAGGTGGTTCACGATGTTAGGTCACCGTGTCTTTCGGTACCTGGCGGTTGTGAGCGCCGTTGCTGGTCTTGCGTGCGGAGACTACACTGGCATCACAAGTCCGTCACAACAGAAGCAAGTAAATCCGACAGCTAACGTCGGTGCGTCATTTTCGAGATACATTCTCATTTCCGGCGTGTGGGTTTGCGTCGAAGGTTGCGATAGCACCGGCAAGTAGTCGCAGTTCGTAGAATTACGTAACTCACGCCTCGAGGACGTTGCATGCAGAGATCGACAGTCTTGCTGACATGACGCAGACTGGTTCGGGAGGTTCGCGTCGCCTCGTCGAGCAGGCGCGCGAAGCAGAACGTCGCGGCGATACGGCCCGGTCGCTCAGTCTTTACGATGATGCGATCGAGGCCCTGGAGCGTGAGCAGGACCTGGCCGCACTCGCCGACGCCCTGAGGTGGAAAGGCACCCTGCATCGAGAGCAGGGTGAGACCGAGGCTGCCTATCGCTGCTATACGCAGAGCCTGATTCAGGCTGAGAGGTGCGGCTCGGTCAGCTGCAAGGCGCATGGCTATAACTGCCTCGCGATCATCGCGCAGCGGCGCGGTAATCTGGTAGAGAGTGAAAAACTCTATACTCAGGCGGCAGAATTTGCGGGACAAGCCGGCGACGTCCGGCTCCTGGGAATGATCGAGCAGAATCGCGGAGTTCTCTTCAGCATGCGCGGGAATTTCACCGCCGCTGAAGCGCGTTACTCAAACAGCCTCGGAGCATTCGAACGGGCGAATGACGACGAGGCTGTTTCGTGGGTGCTCAACAATCTTGGAATGCTCTACACCAAGCTCGGTCACTATCAGCGCGCCGTTGAAGCGTTCGAGCGAGCGTTGGTGATCGCCAGAATGCGCAGCGACGCGCTGGTCGAAAGCGTGCTGACGCTCAATCTCGCCCTCGTCTGGGTCGCCAGCGGCAAACTCGACAACGCGGAACAAGCTTGCATCTCTGCGCTCGGCGCGGCGCAGGAGCGCGGCGATCACCTGACGATCGCCGAGGCGTTGAAATGCCGCGCCATGATCGAACGCGAGCGGGGTGCGTTCGATGCCAGCATCGCCACGCTGCGCATCGGGATCTTTGAGGCGGAAGGTCTCGAAGATCGGCTGCTCCAGGCCGAAATGCTTCGAGAGTTTGGCCAGACTTCCCGAGCGCTTGGAAACTCGGCCGATGCCCGGCTCGCCTGGCGCGAAGCGGCCGAGTCGTTCGAAGGGGTGGGCGCCCAGCACGAAGCCGCGGAAATAAACGCACTGCTGGCCTCACTTCCCGCGTAGAGCCGCCGCGAGACGAATCAAGCCCAATTGCACCACGCCAGAGCGTGTAAGTGCTGAAAAAAGGGTGACTTGGCTCCCTATCTCCTCGTCTGCTAGGTAAGCCCAGGAACGCGTTTAGGGCCCAAAATCGCTCGATCAAATTCACATTCCCCGCGCGGATGGGCTCGACCTTCGCGCGACAAAGGAACGGTGTAACTATTTCAGTCCGATCGCAGCAGGCGTCGGCGGACCGTTGGGACGCGCACGTCGTTGGCCAGAGTGCAGCCATCCGCGAAGTCATCGCACTCGCGACTCAGGTAGCAGCTAGCCGGAGCGTCACCGTTTTGCTGGTTGGCGAAACCGGCACCGGCAAGGAGCTTTTTGCGCGTGGAATCCACGCGGCCAGCGCGCGGGCTGCCGAGCCCTTCGTGGCGATCAACTGCGCCGCGATACCGGAGACGCTTCTCGAAAGCGAGCTCTTCGGCCACGAACCGGGTGCCTTCACAGACGCGCGCGCGCTCAAGCGCGGGCTGTTTGAGGTCGCCGGGACAGGTACTGTGTTCCTCGATGAGGTCGCCGAGCTCCCGCTAAAGCTCCAGGCGAAGCTCCTGAGAGTGGTCGAAGACAGACGTTTCCGCCGGCTGGGAGGCTCTGAAGAACGCGCTCTTGACGCGCGCATCGTTGCGGGGACAAACTCGTCTCTGGAGACGGCCGTCGCCGAGAATCGCTTCCGCGCCGATCTCTTCTATCGACTGAACGTGGTACGGCTCGAGCTTCCGGCTCTACGCGAGCGCGAGGGGGATATTCCGCTCCTCGCGAATTACTTCGTAAAGCGGCATGCGGCGAGCGAGGGCAGGGAGAATTTGCACTTGGGCCAAGACTCCATCAGCGCACTAGAGAGACATCGCTGGCCGGGCAACATCCGTGAGCTCAAGAACGTCATCGAGCGCGCGGTCGTCGTCTGCACAGGCGATGTGATCCAGCCGCACCACCTGTCGCTCCAGCGCCGGTCATACATCCCGCTTGTCGAGACCCCCGCCGGCGGCGTGATCCGCATTCCGGCCGAAGGGAAATCGCTTCAGGCGATCGTAGATGAAGCGATCCACACCACTATCGGGCTGACCGGAGGCAACCTAAGCGCGGCGGCCCGCATACTCGGCATTTCACGTCCGACACTCACCAGAAAACTGCGCGACGAAGGCTCAGTGCGGCGCACAATCCTCGCTTCGTCATGACGCAGGGCTCCACTTCTCGCAATGACGAGGTGGAAGCGCAGGGTGTAAGAGCACTCATAGAACAGGCAAAGCTGGCGGAACGGGAAGGTCGGTGGAGCGACGCTGCCGCCCGCTACGAGAGTTTGGTCCGCAATCCATTCGCCGGCGATCAGGATCGGCTGTCGGCGCTGCGCTGGCTCGGAAGGGTCTATCTCGAGCAGGGCAACCGCGGCGCTGCAATGGATGTTTTGGACGCCGCCGTCGCCGCCGCCACGCAGGCGCACTCGCCATCGGCGATTGCACAGGCGCTCAACGTCGTTGCCATCGTCCACCAGACAGGCGGAGATCTCGACCTCGCCGAGGCGATGTACACCGAAGCCAGGATTACCGCGCAATCGATCCGAGACGCCGAAGCGCTGGCGATGATCGATCAAAACCTCGGCACTGTCGCCAGCATTCGCGGCGACGTGCGCCGTGCCCTCGAAGCGTTCCATCTCAGTCTCGATGGCTACCGGACGCTGGGCATGCGGGACCAAGCGGCCCAGGTGTTAAACAACATTGGACTCGCGTACAGCGACCTTGGGGAGCTAGAGCGCGCCGCGGCAGCATACGCCGAGGCTGAGCACACCTTCGGCGAAGAGCGCGATCAAACCAACCAACTGAACGTCGCGCTCAATCAGGTGCAGCTTTGCATTGCGACGGGCCGCTTCGAGGAAGCGCAGGAGCGAGTCGAGCCGCTGCTGTCGCTTTCCGGCGAGATAGCTCCCTCGTGGCGCGGGGAGGTATACAGGCACGTGGGTGTCATAGCCAGAGAGAGCGGCGACTACATGAGAGCCGCCGAGTATCTGGGAAGAGCCTGTGAGTGCGCCGAGGAAGCGGAAGATCTATTGCTCAAAGCCGACGTGACCGAGCAGCTGGCGGAACTTTATTGGACGCAGAAGCGGCACCGCGACATGCTGGCGAATCTCAACCAGTCGCATGCGCTCTATTCGCGTCTTAAGGCACAGCACCGCATCGCACAGGTCGAGCGGCGCAACTCCGCTCTGGAGGCTCGATTCCTGGAGATGGCGCATCACTGGGGCGATTCCATCGAGAGCAAGGATCACTACACACAGGGCCACTGCCAGCGCGTGGCTTTCTTCGCCTGCGTCCTTGCGGACAGCGCCGGCATGGATTCACGCTCGCTCTTCTGGTTCAGGCTGGGCGCGCTGTTGCACGACATCGGGAAGATCATCGTGCCGACGGAAGTCCTGAACAAAGCCGGTAATCTCTCCGATGAAGAATGGGCGATCATGAAGCGTCATCCGGAGGCGGGCCTCGAGCTGGTGGCCGACATCGATTTTCCCGGGGACGTCCGCGCGATCATTCGCAATCACCACGAGCGCTGGGACGGGCAGGGATATCCGGATGGCCTCGCGGGTGAAGCGATCCCGTTTGCGGCGCGCATCCTGTGCGTCGCCGATGTTTACGATGCGCTCACCACTGCGCGCTCGTACCGCGACAGCCTCTCGCACCGACGCGCCGCGCAGGTGATGCGCGCGTCCAAGGGGCAGTTCGATCCACAGCTGCTGGAGCTGTTCCTCGGCTGGGCCGCGGGTGCAAATGTCTCCAGCCATCATACGCCGCAGGGACTGGCAACTTTCTCAATAGGAAATACTGCATGACGCCATGGCGGCGCGTTTACTCGATCACGCTCTCGACGGTCTTCCTCCTCAGCGCGTGTTCGAGCGAGAGACGTGTGGGCGGTACCATCGCGATCTCTTCGGCCGCTGACGCTGACATTCTTTTTCCGCCGTTGACGCTCACCCTGATGGGCAAGCAGGTGAACGACCAGCTGTTCGACAACCTGGCCGACATTGGTCCGAAGCTGAATACGGTGGGCGACGCTGGATTTACACCGCGACTCGCCGATCGGTGGCGGTGGGCGCCGGATTCATCATACATCGCGTTCCACTTAAACCCGGACGCGAAGTGGCACGATGGTGTTCGCGTAGGCGGTGAGGACGTGCGCTTCACCTTTCGCCTGGTGAAGGATACTAGCCTGGCGTCGCCGGCGGCTGCAAACCTGGACAACGTCGACTCTGTTACGGTCCCCGATTCGCTGACAGCGGTAGTGTGGCTGCACCAGCGGACGCCGGACGCGTTTTACAAAGTGGCGAGCCCGGTTGCTATTCTGCCCGAGCATCTCTTGTCGAAGACGACACCAGCGGCGCTGCACGAGAGTGCTTTTGCGCGAGCGCCGGTTGGGAGCGGCCGATTCCGGTTCGGCGCATGGGAGCGCGGCGCGCGGATCGTGCTCCAGGCCGACACAGCGAACTATCGCGGCCGACCGAAGCCCGATCGGGTGATCTGGCTCGTCGCTTCCGACTACAATGCCGCGTCACTGCGTTTTCTGAATGGCACGGCGGACTTTCTCGACGTCGTGCGGCCGGAGCTCGTGCCGCAAGTACAAGCGAAGGGCTTGAACGTCATCGTTTCGCCCGGCAGCCTCGATTACGGCTACGTCGCCTTCAACCTGCGGAACGCCGGCAACAAAGGTCTCAACCCAGTCTTTGGCGATCGTGAGACACGTCGTGCACTGGTCATGGCTGTCGATCGAGCAGCTATCGTCCGCAGTGTCTTCGACACGCTAGGCCTGGTGTCCCATGGGCCGGCGACGCGGATAATGGCGACCTCCGACACCACTGTCGGAATCCCATATGATCCAGTTGCAGCCGCACGCACGCTCGATTCGCTTGGCTGGAAGAAAGGAACCGACGGATTTCGCAGTCGCGGCAAGACTCCGCTCGCTTTCTCACTGATGGTGCCGACCTCGAGCGCGATCCGCATGAGGATAGCTGTGCTGCTGCAGGAGCAGTGGCGGCGAATCGGCGCCAACGTCCGGCTGGACGCGATCGAGCTGAATACTTTTGGCGCGCGAATGGAAGGTCGAAAGTTCGATGCGCTGCTCAACGCCTGGCACATCGAGCCGACCCCGTCTTCAGTGCGTGAGGAGTGGGCGAGCTCGGAGGTCAAGAAGGGCGGCTACAACGAGACGTCATATCAGAGTCCGGCGTTCGATGCTGTGCTCGACAGCGCGGTCAGGGAAATGAATCCGTCACGGAGCACCGATCTCTATCGCCGCGCGTACGGGATTCTGATCGACGACGCACCGGCGATGTGGATCTACGAGCTGCGCAACGTTCACGGCGCGTCGAAACGAATCGAGCCGGTTGGGATCCGTCCCGACGCCTGGTGGGCCAACCTCGCGGAGTGGACACTGAGCGGCACCCGATAGCCGCTTTTCCCGCCAGGTGCAACCGCGATGGGCTGATGCGCCGCCGCATCGCTAATGCGTCAAAGTGTTGCATGCACACGGCGTCCGAGCGCAGCCTCGAGAACGCAAGCAAATGCAGCAAAACAACTTCGCGGAGGGCATGGCCTATGCCGGGGGCGGGGTCGCGCTCTAGGGTGTTCTACTGGGGACCATCTCCTTTCGAGGCCGCTCACAATGTCAGATCGGTGCTGGCTCAGGTACTTAGGAGTTGCGAGTCTCGTTGCGTCTCTTGC
>DASXSL010000061.1:0-2443 GCA_036506035.1 Gemmatimonadaceae bacterium
GTGCCTGAGGGCGAGCAGGCTCTGGACCATCACGCCGGCGCCCATCAACAACACCAGCGACAGCGCGACCTCGCACACGATCAGCACGCGGCGCGTGCCGACGCCGATCGCACCGTCGCCGCGCCCCCCTTCCTTGAGGGCGTCGTTGAGGTCGGACCGGCCTGCGCGCACGGCCGGCAACGTCCCGGCGAGCACGCCGGTGAGCGTCGACACCCCCACCGCGAACAGCAGCACTCGCCCATCGATCGAGATTTCGTCCGCCCTCGGCACCTGGCCGGCGAGCAGCGTCGAGGCTGACCTGAGTGTCCCGTACGCGAGCAGAAGCCCGAGCGCGCCACCGGCGCCTGCGAGCAGCAATGCTTCGGTCAACAGCTGCTGAAACACGCGTCCGCGCCCCGCGCCAAGCGCCGAGCGAATCGCGATCTCCTTGCGTCGGTTCAGGGCGCGAGTGAATAGCAGGTTGCCGACGTTGGCGCAGGCGATGAGGAGCACCAACCCGACGGCGCCGAGCAGCATGAGCAGCATCGTGCGGCTATCGCCGACGATTTCCTCCTGCATCGGGATGACCATCTCTCCCCAGCCTTGTCCGTCCGTTCGGGGAAACGCACGCGCGAGCCGTGCGGAGATCGCGTCCGTCTCGGCCTGCGCCTGCGCCAGTTCGACATCTCGCTTCAGACGCGCGACGCCGTCCCAATTGTGATTCCCACGGTCGGCGCGCTGCTCGTCAGTGAGTGCGAGTGGGATCCAGACGTCGCTCGCCATCGCGGTCCATGACGCGACCGAGGCGGTGGCCGGCATGACGCCGACGATGGTGTACGCTTCGTCGTTGAGCTTCACCGTGCCGCCGATCACGTCCGGGTTGCCGCCGAATTCGGTTCTCCAGAACCGGTCGCTCAGGACCACCCGGTACTTCCCGGCTGGCGTGTCCTCGTCTTGCCGAAAGACGCGTCCGAGCGCCGGCCGAGCTCTGACGATCTCGAAAAAGCCCGCACTGACAGCCGTCGAACGAACCGTTCGCGCGGTGCCAGTCCCGGCGAGCGCGACATCCCTGACCCGGTACATCGCCATGCCCTCGAACGACTGTGCATCCCGCTGCCAGTCGTAGAACTTGCCGGGCGCTAGCTCCAAGTGTCCACCGCGCGGGCCCGGCCGGACGAAGATCCGCACCAGGCGGTCCGGCTCCTCGAAAGGCAGGGGACGCAGCAGGACCGCGTTCACGATGCTGAAGATCGCTGTGGTCGCGCCGATGCCAAGCGCCAGCACGCTAACGACCGCAACTGCGAGCGATGGAGTCCGGGACATCACTCGGAACGCGTAACGAAGATCGGCAAACACGGTACGCATGCTCGGGAGGGCGCTTCGCTCCATCAGTGCCTCCTTGACTTGAGTGACGCCGCCAAATTGACGCCGCGCCGCGTAGAAGGCCTCGCTCGGATCCATCCCATTTCGAACGAAGCGCTCCTGGAGCAGGGCCAGATGTTCCCGGAGTTCGTCATCTAGTTCGTCGTCCAGCCGAGACCTCCGCAACGTCGCCCGGACGCGCGAGAGAAGCACTCGCAGCATTGGATTAGTGCTCACTCCCTAGCCGCAGCACTCGGCCAATCACGCCGGAGATGCGCTGCCAACTCTCAGTCTCCCGAGCCAGTTGTTTCCTGCCAGCCTTCGTGATCGAGTAGAACTTCGCCTTGCGGTTGCTCTCCGAGGCGCCCCACTCCGAAGAAATCCAGCCCTCTTGCACCAAGCGCAGCAACGAGTTGTAGACGGTACCTTCATTCAGCCGCAATCGATCGTCGCTAACCTGCTCGAGGCGTCGCGCGATTCCATATCCGTGCAGCGGCCCGAGCGCGTCAAGGGTCTTGAGCACCATCAGGTCCAGCGTGCCCTGCAGCACTTCCGAGCGGTCCTTTGTCATGGCCACAGGTGTAACGTAGCATGTTTCCTTTGCGATGGCCATAGGGCTGCCGCAGCCCTTACGCCGACGATCGCGCACACCTTGCGCGCATCCTCGATCTTCTGGCGGAGGATAGTTGGCGTCGTGTTTATGCGGGTGAACTCGAAGTGCGCCCACCAGGTGCGCCCACCACTGGAGCCAGCCCATCCAGTTCTCAACCCGGCCCGTGTCGGCAACCTTCGTGACGTAAATCCCGTCCAATGCCATGTGCCGCGACCTTTGGACATTCCAAAGGACGATCAACTATTGTGATGTGGAATGGTCACACGAACCGCCAGCGAGAAACTCGACGTCCTGCAAGGCACATTGGATCTGATGATCTTGAAAGCGCTGGATGCCCTCGGACCGCTTCATGGATTTGCTATCGCGCGGCGCATCGAGCAAGTCAGCGAAGACGCCTTGCGGCTGAATGAAGGGACCGTTTACACC
This sequence comes from Gemmatimonadaceae bacterium, assembly GCA_036506035.1. Taxonomy (GTDB): domain Bacteria; phylum Gemmatimonadota; class Gemmatimonadetes; order Gemmatimonadales; family Gemmatimonadaceae; genus UBA4720. The sequence continues at coordinate 2,381 of DASXSL010000061.1, forward strand.
TCGCTACTGCGGCTTCAGCACCGACGCTGGATTGCATCGGCATGGGGGGCATCGGCAAATAAC
>DASXSL010000062.1:0-47956 GCA_036506035.1 Gemmatimonadaceae bacterium
GCTTTGCGTCGCCGTCTTTCGACGGTTTTGCGGTTGTCGGAGGCGCCCGTACGGATCAGCTGGGCGCGAACAATAACATGACTGTTGGGACAGCCTTTGTGTAACTGCTGAGTTTGTTTACACTTAGTGTGTTACTTTAAACGTAATCTACTAAGTACTGACGGCGGTCTTAATTAGACACTCAGCTTAACCTGAAAACTCATTCTGTAGCTAGGCTCATTTGGACGCTTCCCAGCTGTCTCTTCGGAAGCTCCCAGAGTCGACTGACCGTGTTTGTAAACGTATGTGTGGAGAGGGGGGCGCCGCTCTCTCGAGGCGCCTACTTGCTCGCCGATCGGAGCGCCGATGCTTTCGCGAGCGGTTCGCGTGGACCAACCTGAGTCACGTACTCGCCGGTCACGTCGGTTCCCTTCACGACGCCCCTGAGCGTTTGCTCGCCCGGCTTTGAGCCCAACTTCCAAGTCAGCGCTGCACGTCCACGCGCATCACTCACCGCTCGCGCCGGAGTCACCACTCCACCCTTGGCCGAAAAGTTCACGCGCGCGTCGGGGACCGGGTTGCCGTAGACATCGGTGACCAGAGCGTAGAGGCGCTTGGTCTTAGCGGCGTCGCGGGCGTGTTTGTCGCCCGGCGCATCATCAAAGGCAAGGTTGGCTGGTGCCGCCGGGGTCGCCTTGGCTGCAACCTTGAGCAGCTTCTTGACCCCCTCGAGTTTGACCGCGAGAGTGTAATCTCCAGCCGAATGACCCATTGTCCACCGCGTTCGCGCGACCCCAAGTGAGTCTGTCGTCAGCGAGCTATCCGACAGGAGTCCACCGGATGGGGCCAGGGTTAGTATGGCGTCGGCGACTCCGCTCCCGTTCGCGTCCGTAACGCTGAATGCGATTGCTTTGGGAAGTTGCGACCCAGCCGCCGCTTTCTGATTGTCACCTGCGGTAGCGAGGACAGCCGCCGCGGCGCCCGCCAGCGCCGTCGCTTTCAGCGTAACCGGAGGAATTCCGAGCGCTGAGCCGCTTCCCACCTGGGCACGAAGACGCTGGGTGCCGGTCTTCTTCGCCAAGGTCCAACGGGCGCTCGCCACCCCAAGGGAGTCGGTACGGGATGAGGCGGAATCGACGTTGCCGCCGTCGACCAGCGTCCACCTCACTGGAACGTCTGGCAGGGCTCTGCCCGTCGAGTCGGTGACCCGGATCGCGACCGAGTCAGGAAGCTGCCCGCCCGCTTTGCCAGTCAAGGCCTCCACCAATGCAGTGACACGCGTGTTGGCCGCGACCGGATCCGCCTCAGCGATAATGGGAAGCGCGCTATCGACATTCTCGACGCTGGCGAACAGGGTCTGCCGGCCTGGATCAACGCCGAGCGTCCAGGACGTTCGCGCCCGACCATCCGCGTCGGTGACGGCGCTAGCCGGATCAACCGCGCCCTGCCCATCAGCGACCCGGAAGGTCACTCTCTTCCCGGAAGCGGCGGTTCCGCGCCTGTTGGTGGCTCTGACGACGACCGCTTGCGGCAAAGACCGGCCGGCCAAGGCACGCTGATTAGTGCCGGCGACCAACGCAATCGCCGAAGCCGGCGTAACCACTGAAACGCTCGCCCGGCCCGCGACGCCTTCGATCCTGGCGCCGATCAGGGTCCGACCGGCCGACTTCCCGATGAGAAGTCCACTGCTATCGAGGCTGGCGACGCTGTTGTCGTCGATGTGCCAGACCGGATCAAACCCCGCAATCGGATAGCCCCGGGCGTCAAGCGCCTGGGCGCGCAACTGCACCTGCGAGCCCTCGGGCAAGACGATGACACTATCTCCGGAGGCTCTGCCAACTTGGACCCTCGCCACGCGTTGGCTAACGACGATCGTCGAGTGCGCAACGAGCTTTCCTACCACCACGCTGACCATCGTCCGCCCGGGTCCGCGTCCGACGACCGAACCGTCCTGCAAAACTACGGCGATGCTGGAGTCACCCGTCGTCCAGGTTGGCCGAGCTCCGACGAGAATGCTGCCGTTCTTATCTGTGACAGTTGCCGCGTAATGGATTGTGTCGCCAATCGCAGTCGCAGTGTCGATGGCCGGGCGAAGGCCAACCCAGGCCGCTCCAATATTCCCGATCGACTGGTGTGATTCGGCGGCACCAATAACGCCGTAGGAGTAGAGCGCGGTGAAAATCGAAACGAGCGCAGCTCCGGAGGATGCGGCGACGGCGACGAGCTTCGCTGTGTGCTTTACCCAGGTGGCTCTTTCTTTCGCAGTTCTGAGGATTTTCTCCATTGATTAAAGGACTGAAATCGGCTGAGCCGGTCACGTCCTTTTCGCACTGTCTGCCGCTTCGGCGGACACTGGCAGACCGCGTCGCCACCCAAGGCGTCCTAACCAGAAAAAAAACCACCATTTTAGGGTGGTTATTGGAGCGGACGGGGTGGGATTCGAACCCACGGTACGCTATTAACGTACACACACTTTCCAGGCGTGCGCCTTAAACCACTCGGCCACCCGTCCCGACATCAAATTGCGACGCTAAGAAGCGAAAGCCTACGGACAGGGAGAGATTCGAACTCTCGATACCGGGTTCACCGGTATGCCGGTTTTCGAGACCGGTGCCTTCAACCACTCGGCCACCTGTCCTGGAGCCACGCAACTTATTGGAGGCAAGAGCCTTCTTCAACCTACCGGATTGGGATGTCCAGTCTCACTGAAGAGATTTCGTGCGGCTGTCGCTCAGCGCGCGATCGGCTCACCCCGATGGCTGGCAAAAAAATCGGAGAGAAGTACGCCGCATTCCGGTTCGAGAACGCCTCCGCGTACCTCGGGCCGGTGATTGAGCCGCGGATGCCTAAGCAGGTCGCCAACCGAGCCGGCCATCCCCGCCTTGGCATCCCAGGCGCCGAAGACAACTCGCTTCATGCGAGCCAGAACCGCCGCGCCGGCGCACATCGCGCAAGGTTCGAGCGTGACGTAGAGGGTGCAGTCGTCGAGACGCCAACGGTCAAGTTTCGAGGACGCCTCACGAATCGCCAGCAACTCGGCGTGAGCAGTTGGATCCTGATCTCGAATGGTTCGGTTCGACGCCGCGGCGATGATCACCCCGTTCTGAACGACTACGGCGCCGATCGGAACCTCATTTCGCTTGGCAGCTTCGCGCGCCAGGTCCAGCGCGTTGCGGATGTACTGCTCATCGAGCCCCCGTACATCCGATGAGCCGAGGGTATCGATTTTCGCGTCGCTATCGATTGGCAAGCGCGGGCTCGGCCGCTTTCCGGAAAGTCAGCTCTCCCTTCGGATCGCGGTCGACGATGATGTGATCGCCTTCGGCAAACTTGCCCTCAAGCACCGCCAGCGCCAGCGGATTCTGGAGCAAGCGTTGGATCGCGCGCTTCAGTGGCCGCGCGCCAAAAGCCGGATCGTAGCCTTCGGTGGCCAGCACTTCGCGCGCCGGCGGCGTCAGCTCGAAAGTCAGTTTTCTGTCGCCGAGCAGGCTCTCCAGGCGCTTCAGCTGCAGGTCGATGATGTGCTCGATTTCCTGCTTGCCGAGTGGGCGGAAGATGATGATGTCGTCGACGCGATTGAGGAACTCGGGACGGAAGTGCTGACGCAGCGCGTTCGTAACCTGTGCCTCGATTACTGCCTGATCCTCACCGGTGTGCTCGAGGATGTAGGTGCTGCCGATGTTGGACGTCATGATGATGACGGTGTTCCGGAAATCGACGGTACGACCTTGAGAATCGGTGAGGCGTCCGTCGTCGAGAATCTGGAGCAGGATGTTGAACACATCCGGGTGCGCTTTCTCGATCTCGTCAAACAGAACGACGGAGTAAGGACGACGACGGATTGCCTCTGTGAGCTGTCCTCCCTCCTCGAACCCGACATAGCCGGGAGGCGCGCCAATCAGACGCGCGACGGCGTGCTTTTCCATGTACTCGGACATGTCGATGCGCACCATCGCCTGCTCGTTGTCGAACAGGAATTCAGCGAGTGCGCGCGCCGTCTCAGTTTTGCCAACGCCGGTCGGTCCAAGGAAAATGAATGAGCCGATCGGCCGATTCGGATCCTGTAGTCCGGCGCGAGACCGACGGACAGCATTGGAGACGGCCTCCACCGCTTCGTCCTGTCCAATCACCCGCCGCGACAGCTCCTTTTCGAGCTTGGTGAGACGCTCGCGCTCACCCTCCATCATTTTCGCGACTGGAATTCCCGTCCACTTGGAAACGATCTCGGCCACGTCCTCGGCGGTAACTTCTTCCTTGAGGAAACGCGCTCCACCGCCCTGCTTGCTGGCAAGCTTCTGCTCGGCTTCACGCATCTGCCGCTCGAGCTGGGGAATCTGTCCGTAAGTAATCTCAGCGGCTTTCTGCAGATCGCCGGCGCGAGTCGCGCGCTCGGCGTCGGTGCGAGCCTGCTCGATCTGCTGCTTCATCTTGCCGACAGCGCCCAGCGTTTCTTTCTCCTGCTGCCATTGCGCCTTCATGCCCGCTGACTGTTCCCGCAGCTCGGCGAGATCGCGCTCGAGCGCCTTGAGACGCTCGCGCGATGCCTTGTCTTTTTCCTTCTGCAGCGCTTGCCTCTCGATCTCCAGCTGCGTGATGCGCCGCTCGACTTCGTCTATCTCCTGCGGCATCGAGTCGATTTCGATGCGAAGGCGCGACGCAGCTTCGTCAATGAGATCGATCGCCTTATCCGGCAGGAATCGATCGCCGATGTAGCGATTGGAGAGTGTCGCCGCCGCGACGATGGCGCCGTCTGTTATGCGGACGGCGTGATGCGACTCGTAGCGTTCCTTGAGTCCGCGCAAAATCGCGATGGTGCTTTCGACGCTGGGCTCACCGACGTAAACAGGCTGGAAGCGGCGCTCGAGCGCGGCGTCCTTCTCGACGTTCTTGCGATACTCGTCGAGGGTAGTCGCGCCAACGACGCGCAGCTCGCCCCGAGCAAGCATCGGCTTCAACATATTGCCGGCATCCATCGATCCCTCGGCTTTGCCGGCTCCGACGATGGTATGGAGCTCGTCGATGAAAACGATGAATTGCCCTTCCCCTTCAGTGATTTCCTTCAGTACCGCTTTGAGGCGCTCCTCGAATTCGCCGCGGAACTTGGCACCGGCGATGAGTGCGCCCAGGTCGAGAGCAACAAGTCGCTTGTTCTTCAGACCCTCGGGGACGTCTCCGTTAGTGATGCGTTGAGCAAGACCTTCGGCGATGGCTGTCTTGCCGACACCGGGCTCACCAATGAGCACCGGGTTGTTCTTCGTGCGACGCGACAAAACCTGAATGACGCGACGAATCTCCTCGTCGCGGCCGATCACTGGATCGAGCTTGCCCTTCCTCGCGGCGTCGGTGAGGTCACGAGTGTAACGCTGTAGCGCCTGATACTGGTTTTCGGGAGTCTGGTCAGTGACTCGATGGGAGCCGCGCACCTGCTGGAGTGCCTCGAGCAGACTGTCGTGCGCCGCGCCCACACCGTTGAGAAGGTTTCTACTCTCGGTGCCTTTTACGGCCGATAGGGCGAGCAGAAAATGTTCCGTGGAAACGAACTCGTCGCCGAGCTCGCGCGCGTCCGCCTCCGCTTTGTCGAATACCTGATTCAGCTCTCTCGAGAGAGTGGGCTGCGCGTTTGACTGCTTGGGGTAGCGAGCCATCTCGCGTCCGACGGCTTCGCGCAGTTGCGTGACGCTGACGCCGAGTTTTTGAAGAATGGGAACGACGATCCCTTCGTCCTGGGTCAGCAGCGCCAGCAGCAGATGGAGATCATAGACGAGCGGATTACCAGCGCGCCTGGCCAGATCTACCGCTTCATTCAGCGCTTCGGTCGCCTTTACTGTTAGCCGGTCCGGATTGATCATGATGTTGCCGGATAGTTGTGCATCGTCATGGCGCCGCCGAAAGTGCAACGCTGGTGCCGCATAAACTCCGCCAAGCTGACATGACTGATGCGCAAAAGAAGAAGACCCGACTGGCAATTTGCCAGTCGGGTCTTCGCTCCGTCAGAGCTGCTACTTCCTGACGATCATTTTCTTCACGAACGGCTTACCGTCGATTTCGAGGCGATAGAGATAAATGCCCGACGCCACGTCATCACCGGTTTGCGAATTCTTGCCATCCCAATACGCCTGGTACTGGCCGCACGTCAATAACTGATTATCTACCGGCTCGCCACCAGCCGCGTTCCCGAAACCGCCCTGCAGAACTGGCACAGCTACCTGCTGCGCCAACAGGTTGTAAATCCTCAGACTTACGCGGTATTGACGTCCGGAGTCCGTGCACCCTTGCGGGTCGCCGACGATGAATTGGATCCGGGTGTCTAGTTTGACCGGGTTGGGAAAGTTTTGTCCCAGTTGCTGCAACCCGGCGCCTTGTCCTCCGCCGGTCTGGGTTGATACCCCCTGGGCCGCCGAACGACTTGGCATGAACGCGCCGAGCACGAGCACTGAAAACAGCGCCCGCCAAAGGTGCTTCATGTTGGCTCCAAATGCTGACGAAAGAGGGTCTCTAGACGCTAACTCCTACCAAGGTGGACATGTGTTCTCTTGGCGCGAACTTACGAACGAGCTCTGGAAGTGTCAAGCAGAATTGCAGGTGTTTCCCTTATAACCCGACCATCTCCCCGCCGTTCCGTAACTCCGCTTCGATCGCAGAACTCCAGGAACGGGATGAGATACTTTCTCGAGAAGCCGAGCACATCTCGAAGCTGGGCCGGGACATAGACCTGTCCCGGCACTAGCTTCCCTTTGAGTTGCGCGATCATGCGGTCTAGCGCTTGCCGGTCGTAATAGCGATCCGCCTCCACCTGAACGATTCGCCCCTGGCGCTCCAAAAAGCGAAGCAACACAGGCACCGAGCTGCCGTAGCGCGAGACCAATTCTGTAACACTCGGCGGCTCCTGCTCGGCAGCGCAAATATCATGCGCCAGATGGTTACTCGCCTCCAGATCCCGATCAGTGGGCGAAGGCGACCACCCGCGTCTCCTGAGAAGCGGACCGACCGATTCGATCTCACCGGCTCGCTCCATCTCCCTGATCGAGATGTCGGCCAGCTCCTCGCTGGCGCGAACACTCTCCCTGACCGTCTGCGCGGGAACGCCGAGGGCAAGGGGAGATTTTATCTCATACTCCGCAACGATTCGTCTAACGCTTGCCATTACTTGTTCGACAGCTTCGCAGGCGAAAAGGTTGTGCCTGCCGGGGTAGGCGCCCGTGCTTTCGAGAAGCTCTGGCACCTCAGCGGGCGCGCAGCCAACTCGAACCGGAACATCAACCCGACGTACGCCTCTGTTTGATTGGGCAGCGAGTATGAAACTCAGACGCGCATCGGCGCTCACGCCAAGGCGATCGAGCTCCACCTCGGTGTATAGCGGGAGAGAACGACGTCGAGCGCATGGATCGATCACGACTCCTCCGCCGATGGTGCGGACCGGCGCCGGCAGCCGAAGCACGAAGCGGTCGCCTCCCCTCAGAACGAGCGGCGCATCTGTCGTTACGCGGGCGATGCGCTTGGGTTTTCCGTGAGAAAGCGGCTCGGTCGTCGTCACTCTTGCGCCAACTTCCGACGCACCGGAGTGCAAACGCAGCCAGCTACGGGGTGTTAGTCCTTTCGCCGCTTCAGGATCGAAAACGACGACCGCCTCGAAAAGCGATGTCGGTTGCCAATGATCGTGGCGCACCAGGACAGCCCCCCGCGCCACATCGCTCAACTCTGTGCCCGTGAGCGCGATCGCGGCGCGATTGCCAGCGCGGGCACGGCCGACCGGCTGACCGTGCTGCTCGATTCGGCGAACGCGGGTCGCCCTGCCCGAGGGAAGAATACGGACGACTTCGTCGACGGCGAGATCACCGCTCCAGACAGTGCCAGTCACGACAGTCCCCGTTCCCTTCACCGAGAAAGCGCGATCGACAGGAAGCCGAAAGAGGTCATCGGGTTTCCGACCCTGGCCCGACATCAGCTCTGATATGAGGACCTGGCGCAACTTATCGAGACCGACGCCAGTGCGACTCGAGCAGCTGACAATCGGTTGGTCACCGCAACCGTATTCTCTGAGCAATGCTGCGACGTCGGCGCGCACCAATGCCAGCCATTCGTCATCAACGAGATCGGACTTGGTGAGCGCGACCACCAAACGCGGGATCTGCAACAGCCCGAGAATCGACAGATGCTCCCGCGTTTGCGGCATCACACCTTCATCTGCCGCGACGATCAGGAGGGCGAGGTCGATCCCGCTCGCGCCGACAACCATACTCCGCACGAAATCTTCGTGACCCGGCACATCTATCACCCCGACGGTGCCGACGCCCTCGAGCAGCAGCGGAGCAAAACCAAGATCGATGGTGATGCCGCGTCTCTTTTCTTCAGGCAACCGGTCGGTATCGACTCCCGTCAGGGCCTTCACCAGCTGCGTTTTGCCGTGGTCGATGTGGCCAGCTGTCCCGATGATCACGCGGCACTCCAGCGCTCGTGTTCCCAGACTGCGAAGGCGCGAAGAGGACGATCATCCGGCATGTGCGCGTCGAGGAATTCCCGCAGGAGTCGCTGATGCGACCGGCCCTCGGCCTCCGAGACCGTCGCCGACTCGTCGCCGGCAAGCCAACTCATCATCACTGCGCGCGCTGTCGCGGGAATTTTGCGTCCGCCGCGGGCGAGTTTGCCGCAGGCATTGCAGACAACGCCGCCCGCGGAGTGTGAGAAGACAGTGTCTTCACTGTCGCGCAACGGGGCGTGGCATACCGCGCAACTGGCGAGCTCCGGCGTGAATCCGACTACCGAGACGATGCGCCAGCAACCGGCGAGCCCGACGCTGATGGTGGCGTCCGGCGCAGCACGCGCGATCCGATCGAGCACGTCGGACACTGTCTCATACAGCTGCGGACTGCCCTCTTCACCGGCGAACCGGAGCGCTAATTCGGCGATCGTAGACGCTGCCGTGAATCGACCGACTTCCTCCGCCAGCTCACTGCGCGAACGAGTGATCTCGAATCCGGCCAGGTTGTGGAGCTCGCGGTTCGGCTTGACGTAAAGCTGTGCCGACCCCTCGGCGAAGAGATCGAGCGCCGAACCGTAGCGCGCGCGTGATTTTCTGGCGCCTCGCGCCAACGCCGACTGGACGCCCGCCTCTCTCGTCAAGAGGCGGATGATCCGGGAGCTTTCCAGATAGTCGAAGGCGTGTAAAACGATCGCTTCAGTGACGAGGAGGGGCATTGTGAGAATGTAACACGCCGCTCTGCGTCACTGCACATCAGAATATTGCGGATGCGCGGCCGCCGATCAGAATCGTTCGTGCGGGTGCGGCGAAGTGCAAAACGTCCTCATACCTTTTGTCGAAGAGATTCTCGATTCGAGATGTAAGGGTGAAGCCACCATTGCCGAGGCGAGTCAATGGGAAATCCGCCGAGAGGTCGACCTTGGCGTAGGCGGGAAGAGTGACCCGGGATGACGGAAAATTTGAAAAGTCCAGGTCAGGTCGCTTGCCGATGTAGCTTACGCCTGCGCCGACACTCAGCCCCCATGGCCGGGCGTACGAAGCAATGAAACTTCCCGAATGGGTAGGGCGGCGGATGAGCGCGTCACCGACTTGGTCGCTGCCCTGGTAGCCTGGATCGACACGCGTCACCCGAGGCTCGACAACGGTATAGCTGGCCGTCGCCCGCCAGTTCACCGCCGGCCGTAGTTGCAACTCCCCTTCGTATCCATTCGCGGTGGCGCCCGTCAGGTTGGCAAAACTTCCCTTGAAGAACGGTGGTGGTCCATTCACGTACTGAATCAGATCCGAGAAGCGCTGATTGAAATAGTTGGCGCTTACCTGCATGACGTCGGACCAAATGCTGGTAACCATTCCGATCTCGGCTGACCGGCTTTTCTCGGGGCGCAGATCCGGACTCCCGACCGTGTAGAGTGTCGGACGAGTCTGATTAAAGGCGGGAGCATTGAACGCTGTGCTTAGAGAAGCACGCAGTCGGAACCCGGGCAGGACAGCGACGTTTGCACCAATTCGGTAGGTAGCGAACCGTTCGTAGTCAGAGTTGTCATCGACGCGTCCGCTCACCGTGTAGGAAAAGCGTTGGAAAGGATTGCCGAGGATCTCGGTGTAATACGCGACGTTGTGTCGTGTGGCATCGAATGAATTGGTCTGCGTGGTGGGCGATCCGACGGCGCCTGACCCGGTTTCACTGTTCTCGTGCTCCTGCTCGTACGTTCCGCCAGCCGTGATCGTGGCATTGGTTGGAAGAAAGAATGACAGCCGGCCTTCAAGATTTCGGCGGTAACCACGCGACCGGAAAACCGAATGTTGAGGTGACGTCGATGCGAACGGGACGGCGATGTCCTCCGTCAAATCCGACACGTCGTTACTGCCGGCAAGAATGCGCGCCTGCACGTTCTCGCTCAGATTGCGGCCAGCATCGAGACCGACGGTGAGCCGGTGCTGCGTACGATACGAGTTGCTGTCGACTGGCTCCCCGTTGAAATCCGTGGGGTAATGGAACTCTGCCGCTGTGTAGCGCGCGGATATTCTCGCGTCACCAAGTGCACCGTGCCCTAAGGTGGCGCTCGAGCTTAGAGTCCCGTTGCTGTATTGGTTATTGAACTGCAGGATGCCGTCGGTGGAATGCCGTGCTGCTCCTAACGTGAGTCCGCCCAGCGCGCCCGCAGCCGATACGTCTCCGTCGACATCGAGGGAATGATACGTCCCACCCCGGGCGCCGACGGAAGCGCGACGGTCACTGCCCGCGCGACGCGTAAAGATCTGAATGATTCCCGTTACAGCATCCGCGCCGTAAAGGACGCTGGCGGGTCCGCGCACGATCTCGATCCGATCGATGTTGTCGGTAGTGAGGTGGCTGAAATCGAAATAGCCGCCCGGCGCATTAACCGGGACACCGTCGATCAGAACTTTGGTGTAGCGACTCTCTCCGCCGCGCAGGAAAAGCGAAGTCAGTGCGCCATACGATCCACTCTGCACCACCGACACGCCGGGCACCGCGCGCAGCGCGTCAGAAACGCGAGCCACTCCGCGGGCGCGAAGGTCCTCACCGGAAATCACGGTGACTGCCTGCGTCAGGGCGTCCGCCGGACGCGGCACCTCTGAACCAGAGACGACTATTGTTCTGAGCTGCGTGGTATCGGGCGACTGGGAGCTCGCAGTGCTTGTTGCGGAGACAGCGCAGACGCAGATCCCGAGAAGTGAGATTTTGTTTTTCATGTCCGGTTGGGAAAAGAGTTTTTCATAGCTGTAGCGGACGACGAAGCGGGACGAGGGTGGGCGCGCCAATGGCGGGATCGCGCGTGACAACCACCGGCCACCCATAGATCGCTTCCAGCCGGTCGGCCTTCATGACTTCTCCGGGCGAGCCACTGATCGCCACCTTGCCGTGGTTCAGGACGACTATGGTATCGGCGAACCGCGCTACCAGATTGAGCTGGTGGCTCACGAGAAGCACTGCGAGGCCAGAGCGCGCCAGCGACGCGAGAAGCTCGAAAATCGCCATCTCGTGCGCGACATCGAGAAAAGTGGTCGGCTCGTCGAGGACAATCGCGGGGGACTTCTGCGCCAGCGCGCGCGCGATGCGCACCCGCTGCCACTCGCCGCCCGAAAGCGCGTCAGTATCGCGCTCAGCAAGTTCCGCGATGCCGGCTTGCGTCAACGCCTCACTCACCGCGAGATCGTCGTCGCGTGACGGCGCGCGCCAGAGCCCGAGGTGCGGGTAGCGTCCCAGCGCGACGTATTCGCGCACCTGGATCGGAAACGCCGCTTCCTCGCGCTGGGGTACGACAGCGACGCTCTGCGCTAGCTCGGCGTACGAGAGCATGCGCACGTCGCGCCCGTTGAGGGATGCAAAGCCTCGGCGGATGTCCGCGCGACGGAGCAGTGCTCTCACGATCGAGCTTTTGCCCGAGCCATTCGGTCCGGCGAGCGCCGTCAGCCGGCCGCGCGGAGCGACGAGGGTGACGCCATCGACGGCGTTGCTCCGTGAGCCTGGGTACGACACGACAAGATCGTTGAGCTCGATCATGACATCCGCCGCAGTTGCAACAGAAAGAACGGCACGCCGAGCAGAGCGGTAATCGCGCCCAGTGGAAGCTCGCTCGGCGGGGCCAACGTTCGAGCCGCAAGATCGGCGGCGATGACAAGCGTGCCGCCGATCAGACCCGACGCAATGACGAGCGGTCGATGCGCACGGAGGCCCAGTCCTCGAGCGATATGGGGCACGACGAGTCCGACGAATCCGATGAGGCCCGCCGCCGACACAGTCGCCGCCGCAAGGAGTGCGGCAATCAGAAACGCTCGGCGCCCAGCTCTTTCGACATCGACGCCGAGCGATGCAGCCGTCTCCTCACCGAGCGAAAGAACATCGATCTCTCGTGCCCAATAGACGAGTGCACCACCAGCCCCAAGGATGCTTACCGCCAGCCACGCGACGCGCTGCCAGGTCGCGTCGGCCGCCGAACCCATCATCCACCACAGAGCGCCACGGATGTTGTTCGGCGAAGCATTTGCCAAGGCGACCATGATCGCGGCGTTTGCAAATGCACCGACAATGACGCCCGCAATGAGCAAGGTGCGCACGTCTGCCCGCGCGCTTCTTCCACCGACACGCGCGACGCCCAGCGCAACGAACACCGCTGCAATCGCCCCGACAAAAGCGGCAAGGGTGATCACTGCATCGCTGGTGACTTTGAATGCGAATGCGATCACAGCGCCCACCGCTGCTCCGCCCGAGACTCCAAGCAGGTAAGGCTCGGCGAGCGGATTCCGTAGCGCACCCTGAAGCGCCGCACCACTGGCGCCGAGCCCGGCGCCGACTAAAGCACCGAGCACCACGCGTGGCAGCCTGAGGTCGCGTACTATTGCGACCGCGGTCGGATCGCCGTGTCCGAGTAGCGCATCCAGCACGGCCCCAATAGGGACCGATACTGCTCCACGCGCGACGGCAATCATCGCGATCAACACCAACACCGCAACGAGGGCGAGCCAGTACCAGCTTCTGAATTTTTTCACCGTGGAGCGGCGGGATGGAGGAGTCTGGCGAGAGAGACGGCCGCTTCACCCAATCGCACAGCCGGACGCGCGACCAGCATCGTATCGACTACGAGGATCTTGTTCTCTCGAGCAGCGCGAACGATGCGCCAACGCGGCTCGGCCTTTATCCTCGCGGCGCCGATCGGTCCAGCCAGTATGTAATCGGGATCTCGTTTCGCGACGTCCTCGAGTGAGATCGGCCCCGAGGGTCCGTTGATGTCGGCATAGACGTTTTTCGCGCCGGCTATATCCACCAGCTCACTCATGAAGCTGCCGGAGCCGACGGTGATGAGTGGAGAATCCCAAATGTGCCAGAATACTGTCGGGCGGCGCGCGTCTCTGTTTGCGAGTCGCACACTATCGAGCGTGTGCTCGACTGAATCGATCACCCTTTTGGCGCGCGCGGAGTCGTGGAGGAGCGCGCCCAGAAGCTGGGTCGTGCGCCGAAAATCCGCGATGTGATCGACTTTGAGCGACACGGTGTTTATTCCGGCCGCCCGCAGACGCGCGGCAGCTGACCTGTTGTCCTGGCTGGCGTAGAGGAGAACGAGATCCGGGTGGGCGCCGAGTACTGCTTCTACGTTCACGCTAATGCCGCCGCCCATCGCGGGGACGAGGCGGGCTGAATCGGGCCACAGGTCGTACTCAGTACGGCCTATTACTCGCGGCCCCGCACCCATGGTGAAAAGAATCTCGGTGGTGGCGGGGTTGAGGGAAACGATCCGCTTCGGTGGTAGACCGATTTGAACCGGATCGCCAAAATCGTCACGCGCAGCGACTGCTTCGCGACTCGCCTTCTCGCACGCGACGACAGCGACCAACAGGCACGCATACAACGCCAACCGGCGCGAATGAAAAAACAAAACGGACACTCCTCCCAGAGGAATGCCCGCAACGAGCACGCGCCAAAGCGCCTGACCGCCACCAGGACCTCCCTCCGAGGTTCTGCGAAAGTGGCGCGGACGAAAGTCGTCTCCTGGCTCCGGGCCATCCGACTCACCTTCCCAGCTGCTCCTGCAGCCAGTGGCGTTACGAGTCGGCGTTTACTGCCCGTTACAGTGGCGGGGCCGCACCGGCTTTGAACCGGTTTCCGTGGCTCCCGTCCGCGATCGATTGTTGGGCGAAGCTATCTACGTCGCAGCGCCTGCGCAAGCGCCAGGATCATCGAGCCGCCGATCACGAGCGTAATCGCAACCAGAAATCGCGGGTCGATACTATGCGACGGTGGGGGCGGCGGAAGATCGATCACGGCCACCGAATTCTCCGGCATGTCGGACGCGAGGAAGCGACGGAAATTCCGATCATCCACGGTGACCGGATCGACTTCGCGTAGATGTGGCCCAGTGACGCTGCCCGCCTTCTCCTCGATCATGATTTCGTAGATGCCGGTCTCTTTCTCGAGTGGAAGCTTGAGTGGGAAGGACTTCGCCGGTAGGGAATACGAAAAGGAGAGCTGCTTGATTCCCGGTGCGAGCGGCGCGAATACGCTGACCAGCCCATTATTGAAAGAAACCGCGGCTGCGGAAATGTCGCCCTGACCAACTTTAAAGTCGGCTGCCCCGGGTGTGACGTGGGTCTGCCACGTGGCACCGGCTGGTGCATCACCTGAGGCGATGCGAGTGACAGAGCTATCGTTGGAGAGGTCGTAAACCTCGACGATCGATCTGCGTGCGTTCGCGTCGGCGGTGGATACTACGACGTGATGGCCGCGCAGGCTGAGCGGTACGCGACCCGACGTGGTATCGAAAACGGTGATCTCGCCGTCCTCGCCGACGACTTTACCCTCAGCAAGCGGAGGTGTGAAATACGCGATGCCGTCGTGCGAGGCGGAGACAAAGTAGATGGCGTCGGGACTTCCGGTCCGTCTGTAGTTGAATGAGTACCGGCCTCGAGAGTCCGATCTCACCGAATCGAGTGGGCCGGCACGATCTGGTCCGACGCGATGCAGGACAACCCATGCGCCGCTCACCGGTTCCATCTGGTGCGCGCCGGGGCGCACGATTCTCCCGGAAACTTGCTGCGAAGTTGTAGAGAGAGCGGCCTGCAACAGCAGCAGGACCGCGAAGCTACATGTTGAACTTCCCAAAGTCTTCGGGCCGCAGATTCTCGAGGTACTCTTTCAGCTGCTCCGCGGACATCTCTTCGGACGGCTCGGCGAGTGTTTCCGGCGGTGTCTGGCCTTCCTCGAGCAACAGCGCAGTGAGGAGACTCTCCTGCGCGAAGATGGGCGCCTCGAATCGGAGGGCGATGGCAATGCTGTCGGAGGGACGGGCGTCGATGTGCACCGCTCCCGAGTTGCGGGCGATGTGCAGCTCAGCGTAGAACGTGCGGTTCTCTACCTTCGTGATGTTGACGCGCCGCAGCGTACCGCCCATCCCGATGATGAGATTCTTACAAAGGTCGTGGGTGAGAGGTCGTTCGCGCTTCAGCTTGTTCATCTCGATCACGATCGATTCAGCCTCAGGCTGTCCGATCCAGATCGGAAGGAGCCGAGCGCCGCCTTTCTCCTGGAGGATTACAACATAGGAGTTAGTGGACCGGTCGAGCCCCAGGCGCATGACTTCGACTTCGACGAGTTGCATTAAAACAAATTAACGAACCGCTCTAACGTCCGTCGACGGCCTTCCTTAGATCGGCGACGCGATCCAGCCGCTCCCAGGTGAAGAGCGTTCCCTTCCCGTTCTTCTTGGGTGCCCGGCCGAAATGTCCATAGGCGGAGGTGGCGCTATAGATGGGCTTCCTCAGGTCGAGCGCGTTGATGATGCCTCTCGGCGTAAGATCGAAGACTTTCGCGATCGCCTTCATGATCGATGTCTCGGGCACCGTGTTGGTCCCGAAGGTGTCGACGGCCACCGACACCGGCTCGGCTACTCCAATCGCGTACGCGACCTGGACCTCGCAGCGACGGGCGAGCTTGGCGGCGACGATGTTCTTCGCGACCCAGCGAGCCGCGTAGCACGCCGAGCGGTCGACCTTTGACGGATCCTTGCCACTGAATGCGCCGCCGCCGTGACGTCCCATTCCACCGTACGTGTCGACGATGATCTTGCGCCCGGTCAAACCGGCATCGCCCTGCGGCCCCCCGACGACAAACCGCCCGGTTGGATTGATGTGGAATTTGATGTTCCTGTCGCGTAGCTCTTTGGGAATGACCGGCTCGATGACCTCCGAGACGATGGCTTCGCGAAGTTTTTTGGTGGAGATCTCTTCGGAGTGCTGCGTCGAGACAACGACCGTTTCTACACCGATAGGCAGCGCCTCTTCATACATCACTGTGACCTGGGCCTTGCCGTCCGGTCGCACCCACGACCCGTCCTTGGAGCGTCGAAAGGCAGCGAGTCTCTCGGTGAGCCGGTGGGCGAGCTGGATTGGCATCGGCATCAGCTCCTCGGTCTCGTCCGTGGCATAGCCGAACATCATCCCCTGATCGCCGGCGCCACCGGTGTCGACGCCCTGCGCGATGTCCGGTGATTGCTTGTCGATGGTGCTGATCACCGCGCACGTCTTCGAGTCGAACCCGAACGCGGTGTCGTTATACCCGATGCGGTCGATGGTGGAGCGGACGATCTCCGGGACGTTGACGTAGGTCTTGGTCGTGATCTCGCCGGCGACACAGGCAAGCCCAGTGGTGACGAGCGTCTCACAAGCAACGCGAGCGGGCGGATCATCCTTGAGAATTGCGTCGAGAATGGCGTCCGAGATCGCGTCCGCGACCTTGTCAGGATGACCTTCGGTGACGGATTCGGATGTGAACAGATGTCGATCGAGCACGAAATTCCTCTAACCTATGTGAGGATGAGCGGTGGCAACGGTCGCGCGCCGTACTATTCGCGCGCCGAGGATGTTTTCAGCCCACCGGAGCCCTCGAAGATATTTCCATCCGCGAAGTCAGGCAACCCGTCGCGGAGGAATGGAGCGTCGCCAAACGCTGTCAGGAGTCGGCGTCTCAGCTCCCCTTCGGCCTCGCGAGCGGTTCTCGACTCGAGCGCGGCGTTCGCGGCTTCGGCTGCGACGGCGACACTTACTCCCCGCACGATGCGCTTCACCAGCGGGACCGCCCTGCCGGCCACACTGAGCGATCGCACTCCAAGTCCAATTAGCGCGAACGCCATCAGGGGTTGCGATGCCATCTCGCCGCAGACGGCGACCTCCAGACGATGCGAGACGCCGACGTCAACGATGCGCTTAATAAGAGTAAGCACGGCCGGATGAAGTGGGGTAAAACGCGACGCTAGGTTGGCGCTGCCGCGATCCACTGCCAGCGTGTATTGCACCAGGTCATTGGTGCCGATGCTGAAGAACGAGACATCGTCGACGAGAGTGTGAACGGATATCGCGGCGGCCGGGGTTTCCACCATCACACCTAGCGGGAGATCGTGCCTGTACTCCACTCCGCGTGCATCGAGCTCCGCCGCGGCCTCATTGAGCAGGTGCTTCGCCTGCTTGACCTCGTCGAGTGTGATGATGAGCGGGAACATGATCCTGACGTCGCCGTGCCGCGCCGCGCGCAGCAGTGCGCGGAGTTGCGTCTTGAACAGCTCCGGCTCGTCGAGGCACATCCTGATCGCGCGCCAACCAAGGAATGGATTCGGATCGGTCGGATAGCCGCCAACTGGGAGCTTGTCTCCGCCGACGTCGAAGGTGCGGATCACCACCGGGCGTCCGCCGAACGCCTCGACGACGTGCCGGTAAGCACGGTACTGTTCCTCTTCGTCGGGCATAGTCGCGCGACCAACAACGAGGAACTCGGTGCGCATGAGTCCCACACCCTCTGCTCCGCTGTGCGCGGCGAACTGCGCCTCTTCCGGCAGATCGACGTTTGCGCGCAGCGTCACCCAGTGGCCATCCAGCGTGACTGATTCCGCGGCGGCCAACGCCTGCAGCTCTTTGTCCTCCAGGGCCTGTACTGCCCGGCGATCACGATACGCCTTGACCTGACCCGGCGTCGGGTCGATGATGAGCACTCCCGACGTTCCGTCGAGGATCACGTGCTCATTGCCATTCAACAGCTCGGTCGCTTCGCGCAGCCCGACGACGGCAGGCAGGCCGAGTGATCGCGCGAGAATGGCGACATGGGACGTGCGCGTCCCAGCGTCGGTCGCAATGCCGATGATCGCCTCGCGATCGAGCTGCACCGTGAGACTCGGCGTCAGGTCGTGCGTGACGAGAATCTTGTTCGATCCTTTTGGCAGATCGACCGGGTCGTGATCCGGCAATCCGAGCAGAATCGACAGCACCCTGATGTGGACGTCGATTAGATCGCCCACTCTCTCACGTAACATCGGCCGCACGTGAGCCGCGAACTGCTGGCGCCACTCGAACAACACCAGATCGAACGCCTTTTCGGCGCCGAGATTCTGTTGGATCAACTCTTCGACTTGTCTGATCAGCTCGCCGTCTTCGAGTATAGACAACTGAACGTCGAAGATCGCGGCCTCTTCGGGGCCGGCGTGCTTCTCAGCGCGCGCGCGCACCTGGTGCAACCGTTCGCGTGCCTGGCCGAGCGCAGCATGGAATCGCTTGATCTCTCCTGCAATGGCGTCGTCGTGAATGATGCGATGTCTGACGTCGGGTACCTCCCATCGCAGCAGATGGACCGGCCCATCGACGATTCCGGGCGAAGCTGGCATGCCGGTGAGGCCCTTAGCCATCAGCTCTCCCCAAACTTGTTCGAGATCACACTCGCCAGTGCGTCGAGCGCAGCGTCGGCATCTTCCCCGATGGCGCGCAAAACAATGGTCGCACCGAACTCGGCGGCCAGCATCATCACTCCCATGATGCTCTTGGCGTTGACCTCGAGATCGTCGCGCACGATGGTGATGCTGCTCCTGAATTTCCCGGCCGTCTTCACGATCTCGGCGGCAGGGCGAGCGTGTATTCCCAGCTTGTTGACGATCTTTACTTCGCGCTCAGGCATCAGGTCAGCACCGAGTAGAGAACGAACACAGCCAGAACTCCGAGAGCGATCCGCCAGCCTTCCGCCCGCTCGCGCAGACGCGCCAGCAGCAGTATCCCTATCACTGCCGCGACGATGATCCCACCAACGAGGGCGCGCCCCGGTCCGGTGATGCGCTGCAGCGCCAGCGGCAGCGCTAACCCGCCAATCAGCGCCGCCGCGGATCCGATATAAAGCGGCCCCTGCCGCAGCACTGGGTTGCCCAGCGCCGACGCCACGTTGAGACCGCGCGAGAGACCGATCCGAAGTCCCCATGCCCGAAGGAGAAAATGCCCCGCGTTATACAGCAACAGAAATGTACCAACCACTGCCAGGGCGGAGCCGCCAGCGCCAAACACACCAATGGCGACGAGCGAGCAGAATGGCAGCCAGCTCGCCCAGACCAGCCTGTCGCCGACACTACCAAGCGGACCAGCAAGCGCGGTACGGAAACGCTCGATTCGTACGGGGTCGACTCCGTCGAGCTCTGCGCGCGCAAGCGCGCCGACCGCGACTCCAGCCAGGTAAGGATGCGCGTTGAAGTAGCGCGATTCTCGCGCCAGCGCTTCGCGATACGCGCGTCCGTTCACTCCTTCTGGAAGCAACCGAAGCGCGGGCTCGATCGCGAAGCCAACACCGGTTCCGTTCAGCGTTTCATAGTTCCACGATCCCTGCAACGCCAGCAGGCGGAAGTAGATCGCCACCTGCACGCGCAGCGGAAGTTGGAAAGTCTCCGAGGCGGTTGTCGTCATCTCGTCACCAGGAGCACGGTCCAGATCAGCACGCCGGCAAGAGTGAACCACAGCACTCGTCGAACGGAGTGGAAAATCTTCCAGAGCGCGCCACCTGCCACGGTCGCGGCAATCACAACGACGACTGCATGCGAGGCAGCTGATTCACTTCCCCATACCGCCACGATCGCCCTGACCAGCGGCGCGAAGATCAACATCGCAGTGATGGTCACGAGTCCGCCGCGCAAAAGATCGAGCGACATTCCAGAGAGGTGAAGCGAGAGAAGTGCATCGCGCGAACCGGCCTCGAGACGATCGCGCGAACGCTCCAGGCGTGCCGCGATCAATCGCCGCAGCACCACCATGCTCCAACCGCTGATGCTCGCGGTGAGGAGCGTGGCGAGCAGTGACGCCGGAAGGGCGCCCGGCGCGCCGGGTGGCTGGGAGGCGAAGAGTGAGCCGCCGACGACGCCGGCGGAGCCCCACTCCGGGTAGCGCGACGCCCCGAACGGAAGCGTGTCGAGCGCGATCATCTCGAGCACGACTCCGATCACGAGCCCGGCAGGCGGATTTCCTATGAAGGCTCCGGCGAGCGTCGCCGCGACTATGGGGCGAGAAACCATCGCCTGCGGGAAGCTGACGACGTCGAGTCCAAGCAGTGCCCCCAACAGTCCGATCGGCAAAGCCTCGAGGAAACTCAACGTGCTGCTCCCTCGAGAACCTCCGGCAACGGCACCGCGCGCGCCGACGGTACATCCTGCGCCGTCACTTCCACCCCCGCCGCTTCCAGCTCCCTGAGCTGCTGCTCCTCGTCGGGCGTCAGGTAGATATAGCGCAGCTTTTCAGACCGCCCAGCGCGGTGATGAATGCCACCCAGGTTGACGCTGCCGATCGCTTTCACACCTCTGACCAGCCGCTGCATACTCGAGATGTCGCCGGTCAGAACCAGTGCAGGGCGCGGATCACTCGCGTATTTCGCGTGATCCCGGATGGCGGTTGCGACGTCGACGAAACGAACCTCCACGTCGGGTGGGACTGCCATCCGATAGAGCTCTTTCTCCCAGTCGCTTGAGGCGACCATGTCGTCGACGAGAATGAGCAGGCGGATGTTGAGAGGCTGACCCCAACCGACGACAACCTGACCGTGAATGAGCCGGTCATCGATGCGATAGAGGCTGACGCCCATCAGCGTCCGACCACGATCAGCGATGCTTTTCCTCGTTCAGCGGCCGCGCGGGCAGCCTCGGTTGGCGATACGTCGGTGCTGAAAACGAAATCGAGCAGAGTCGCGAGGTTCACTCCGCTCACGAGCACGATTCCCGGGTCCTCTTTGACGATTCTTCTCGCGGCGATGGTGGCGCTGCCCGCCGGAAGATCAGTGAATATCACCCGTGCACCGGTTCGCAGCAGCTGATCGCGAATCGTCCCCTCGATGTCCTCGGGTGTCATGCCCATCATCGACAGCACCACGAGCTTGTCGGCCATGCCGCAAATCTGGCCCACCGCCGACACGAGGCCACCGGCGAACTCGCCGTGACCGACCACAATGGCGCGCGGTTTTTCCGGGGCGCCGCCCGATTTCTCACTCATGGTCTTCCTGCAGATACTCCCGGATGTTGTTGGCCCCCGCTGTCTTCATGCGACCCAGCAGGCGTTCGTTGAAGGCTTCGGCCGCGTTGACCCCAGAATAGCGCAAGAGATGGTTCATCGCGATGACCTCCGCCACCACCGTGATGTTCTTACCCGGATTGAGGTAAACAGTCACCTTCGGCAGCTCAACATCCAGAATCGTCGTCGTCTCCATGTCCAGTCCGGTGCGCTCGACGACGGCGTTTTGATCCCACTCCTCCAGCTGCACCACGACTTCGATGCGCTTCTGCTGCCGAACTGCGCGAATTCCGAAGATTGCTTTGATGTCGATGAGACCGATACCACGAATCTCCATGTAGTGCCGCTGCATCTCGTGGCCGCGCCCGATTAGCACGTCGTTGCCGCGCTTGCTCGTGATGACCAGATCGTCGGCGACTAGCCGGTGACCGCGCTCAACAAGGTCGAGAACGCATTCCGATTTGCCGATGCCGCTCTTGCCGGTGAAAAACAGCCCGACCCCGAAAACGTCGGCCAGCGATCCGTGGAGCGAAACGGTCGGCGCAAACTCCATTTCAAGCACCGGCTTGATGCGCCGATAGAACTCTGCCGTTTTGAGCTTGGTCCGAATCAGAGGAATTCCCGACGCTGCCCCCGCTTCCTTGAGGCCCGCTGGCAATCGCTGCCCCTTCGTTACGAACACCGCCGGGATCGGAAACGAGAAGAAAAGCTCGAGGATTTTCTTGCGCTCGGCTGGAGCCAGCGAGGCGAGATAGGTTATCTCCGTTTCTCCCAGAACTTGGAGACGTTCCGCCGAGAAACGCTCGACGTAGCCGGCCAGTACGATGCCGGGACTCGATATTTCGGCGTTGCCGATCACCCGATCGAGTCCAGTGCCCGGCTCGATCTCTTCCAGCTGCAACGCCCCACGCAGCCGATCGAGAAGTTGACCGACGGTTACCTGAGGATTTGGCATCCCCTCTCCGTTCGCTGCGAGATCACCAGGTTCATTGCGCTACGACTTCCTCGAGATGGGCCAGCGTTTCATTCGCAGCTCGCTCCCAGGTGAACGTCTCCGCGAAACGCCGGCCGCCGCGACCAAGCACCTCGACAAGATCAGGTGACTGCACGATTCCCCGCATCGCTGCCGTCATCGCCTGCGGATCGTTCTGAGGAACCAGAAAGCCGGTCTCTCCGTCAATCACTGACTCTCGAATCCCCGGCGAATTGGCGGCAATCACCGGCGTCCCACACGCTGCTGCTTCCAGATTGCTGATTCCCCATCCTTCCTTTGGCGACGCCAACGCCGAAGCCCATGCGCGGCGCAAAAGGTGAACCTTTTCATCTTCCGGAATGAAGCCGAGAAAGCGAACCCGCCCTTCAAGGTCGAGTGATTTTACCAGACCTTCAAGCCTGGCGCGATAGTCGCCGGTTCCCGCGATCTCGAGCGTCGCCTCGGGTATGTTGAGTCCGGCGAACGCTCTGATCACCACGTCGACTCGCTTGTACTTCTTGAGTCGACCTAAGTAGACGAACAGCGGCTGCGCTGATCGCTCGGCAGGGTTCGGCGTCAGGCGCGTCGAGTCTACTCCATTGTAAATGACGCGAATGGAGCGGCGCGGGATGCCTCGCGCAACGAGATCGTCGGCTGTACTGACACTCACCGCCTGAAACGGAACGCCGGCGTAGAGAGCGCCGAGCGGGCGCTCCGAGAGCCAGACTGCGGCCGCTACCGGTGGCGACGCCTCACGGAAGACGGTGCCTCCGAAAAGATGGTGCACGAGGGCGACCAGCTTTCTCGCACCCCAGAGTGGGGTGTAGAGTGGAACCTTGTTCAGATCCTCGATGACGACGTCGTAGTCGTTCTGCGCCAGATGCCGACGGTAGTACCGCTGGGCGACGAATGGGTAGGTATGGCGGGTACCGACCCGATGCGCTTCGATGCCATCGAGATTGGCGCGACGAGGGGCGTTTGCCCAGCCGCTGCACAACAGATCGACGCTGTGGCCTCGCGCCGCGATCCGACTGAAGATTTCCTGAAGGTGAAGCTCCGCGCCGCCTGCCTGCGGGTTGGTGACGTCCTGCCAGTTGAGAACGAGTATGCGCACTAGATCATGCCGGCCTGTCGCGCGAACGCATCGAGTACTCCGTTGACGAACTTGGCACTCGCTGAGGTACCGAATCTTTCCGCCAGCCGCACCGCTTCCTGGATGGCGACGCGGGGTGGAGTATCGCCCTTCAGCAGCTCGGCGGCGCCGAGGCGGAGCACCGACCTCTCGATCGCCCCAAGGCGCTCGAGTCGCCAGTTGGTGGTAAGGTCGGCAAGACGGGTGTCGAGCTCGCTCCCGGCATTCGAGACCTCGCGCACAAGCAATCCAGCGAGTCGTCGTTCCTCGGGTGTGACGGCAAGATCATCCCACACCTGTGTAGCGACGCGATCTAGATTCTTGCCGCCTCGCATCTCCCACGCGTAGAGCGCCTGGAGCGCTCGAGCGCGGGCGCGCGATTCAATCCGCATCGTCCGGGTCGAGCCGGTTCAGCAGATCCACCATCTCGAGCGTAGCGACAGCGGCATCGAAGCCTTTGTTGCCGTGCGCACCGCCGGCGCGAGCCTCGGCTTGCTCGTCGGTGTCGCAGGTGAGGACGCCAAATCCAATCGGGACTTCTGACTCCGCGCTGGCAGCAGCAAGTCCCTTGGAGGCTTCGCCCGCGATGTAGTCGAAGTGGGCGGTCTCGCCCCTGATTACTGCTCCGACGGCGACCGCTCCATCGTAGCGCTCACTCGCTAGCAGCCAACGCGCAGCGATCGGCAGCTCCCACGCTCCGGGAACCCACACCACGTCGATGTCCTCGAAGGCGACGCCGTACTTCACCAGCGCCTCGAGGGCGCCATCGACGAGTTTTTTTACGATGGGCTCATTGAAGCGACTGGCAACGACGACGATGCGCCGCCCGACGCCGCTTGGCAATCCGTGGAACTCGGGCATTTAAGAAGCGAAGAGGTGTCCTAGCTTTGCCCGTTTGGCTTCGAGGTAGCTTGAGTTTTCGTCGTGAGCGATCGAAATGATCGGTACACGCTCGTCGATGGTGAGGCCGTAGCCTTCGAGTCCCACCAGTTTCCGCGGATTGTTGGTAATCGGACGGATCGTCTTGAGACCCAGGTCGAGCAGAATCTGGGCACCAATGCCGTAGTTTCTCAGATCGGGCTTGAAACCGAGACGCTCGTTCGCTTCGACCGTATCGATTCCCTGATCCTGCAGCTCATACGCCTTGAGCTTGTTGAGGAGTCCGATGCCGCGGCCTTCCTGATCGAGATAGACGACGACGCCCTTCCCTTCCTTGGCGATCATCTTCATCGCCGTTTCCAGCTGCCAGCCGCAGTCGCAGCGGAGGGAGTGAAACACATCGCCGGTGAGGCACTTCGAGTGCATTCTCACCAACACGCTGAAGTCGGGACCGACGTCCCCGTAAACGAGCGCGATGTGCTCGTGGTTGTCGACATCATTGCGGTAGCCGACTACCTGCCAGGTACCCATCTCAGTCGGAAGGCGCGCTTCGGCGACGCGATGCACCAGTCGCTCCGTCTGCAGCCGGTGGGCGACTACCTGAGCGACGGTAATGAAAGTGAGCCCGTATTTCTGAGCAAATTGCTCGAGCTCAGGCCGACGAGCACTGGATCCATCTTCGCTCAGGATCTCGCAGATCACGCCGGCCGGCGTGAGGCCGGCCAGCCTCGCCAGATCGACTGCGGTCTCGGTGTGTCCGACCCGCTGCAGCACACCACCATCACGCGCGCGAAGCGGCGGCACGTGTCCTGGACGACGAAGATCCGATGCCACGGTGTTCGGATCGACCGCGACTCGAATGGTCTTGGCGCGATCCTGCGCACTGACACCTGTCGTCACTCCAAATCTTTCGTCGGCATCAATGCTGATCGTAAACGCGGTTCGATACTCGTCGGTGCTTACCTCGCTTTGCGGCGCGAGCTCGAGCTGGTCAGCGCGCTCATTGGTGAGCGCCAGGCAGATCCAGCCGCCGGCCTTCCTGATCATGAAGTTGATCAATTCCGGCGTAACGAGCTCGGCGGCACAAATCAGATCGCCTTCGTTTTCGCGATCCTCGTCGTCCGCGACGATAACGAGTTTGCCCGCTTTTATGTCAGCAAGTGCTTGTTCAACCGTTCCAAACTGCATAGTACCTCTAATGCTCCAGCGAGAAATCAGTGAGTGAATTTAGCGCCGATGTCTCGCGCAGATAGGGTTCGAGCAGCCGACGCACATGTTTAGCGATGATGTCGGCCTCTATATGGACCTTCGACCCCGGCTTAAGCTCGCCAAGATTGGTATGCCGCAGGGTATACTCGATTAACGATACCTGAAGCCCGCGCGGCTTGACGTCATTGACAGTCAAACTGACCCCGTCGACAGCAATCGAGCCATGTAAAACGAAAAGCGGCTCGAACGCCGCAGGAATCGAGAGATCGACTAGGTGAGCGTCACCCTCTCGCTCGACGGCGGCGACGACACCGACGCAATCAACGTGTCCCTGGACAATGTGACCGCCAAGCCGGCCTTCAGCGCGCAGCGCACGCTCGAGATTTACCCTCGTACCTTTTTTCCAGGCGGCGATGGTTGTCCGCTCGAGGGTCGTTGTTACCGCCGCGACGTCGAACCACCCTTTACCGAATTCGCGAACGGTGAGGCACGCACCGTTAATCGCGATGCTCTCGCCGTCGTTGAGATCGTCGAAGGGCGCGCGAATGCGTAGCTCGCGCCCGGCGTCAGTCTGCCGCACGCTTTCTACTTCGCCAACTTGCTCGATCAATCCTGTAAACATTCACGTCTCGCGGAGAGCATAGACCGACATCACATCCTCGCCCAGCTCCGCGCGTCGTATGATTGGCAGACTCGACAGCCACTCTCGCGATTCAGCCTGAGAACCGTGGAACGGGCTCAGGGCGCTGGTACCGAGTGTGATCGGTGATTGAAAGATAACAAGTCTGTCGACCAGTCCGCCGCGGAGGAATTCCTGCGCCACACGCGCACCGCCCTCGACCATCAGATGTTGTATCTCGAATCCGCGCAGTGCCGCGAGGGCCGACGGCAGATCCTCAGCCTCAAAGACGTCGACGCCGGCATTGTGGAGGGCGGCCAGACGGGCGACCGGCGGGTGATGGGCGAAGATTGCGGTGGGAGTTTCCCTGGCGGTGCGCACCAGGGTCGAATCGAGCGGCGTTTCGGCATCCCGATCGAAAACTATGCGCAGTGGCGGGATCCTTGGCCGGATGGGGCCCCGTGCGGTGAGTTGTGGGTCATCAGCTTTTACCGTGCCCAACCCGACAGCGATGGCATCGACGTTGGCCCGAAGACGCTGGACCTCGACGCGTGATTGCTCGTTGCTGATCCAGCGACGCTCACCCGACGGATCATTCATCTTCCCGTCGCTCGACAACGCGAGCTTGAGAGTGACCCACGGGCGACTCGGATTCTTCGCCGCAAAAAAGAACGGAGCGTTTAGCTCGAGTGCGGCCTTTTCTTCGACCCCGAAATCGACCTGCACGCCGTAGTCGGAGAGGTGGCGTGCTCCCCCGCCCGCCAGAGCCGTCGGATCAGCAGTGGCGATCACGGCGCGCGCGACTCGTGCCTGGAGGATTGCTTCAGTGCATGGGGGAGTCTTGCCGAAATGATTGCACGGCTCGAGCGTGACGTACATGGTCGAGCCGCGCGCCCGCTCGCCTGCGGCTTTTAACGCTACGACCTCGGCGTGTGCATCCCCGTACCGTGCGTGAAAGCCTTCTCCAACGACGACGCCGTCGCGAACGACAACAGCGCCGACCATAGGGTTCGGCGCTGTTTGACCCCAGCCTTGCTGGGCGAGGGCTAGCGCGCGACGCATGTATTCTGCGTCGCGTACGTCGTTAGAACCCGAATCGAGCTCCGACCGATCCGTAGAGTCTGGAATCGGCTGCTTGTTTGCCACTGAAGGTATTGTAGGTGTTAATCGTGCCGCCTGAGACCTGTCCAATTTCGGCGTTGATCTTGAAAAGCAACAGGTTCACCGAGAGATCGCCGAAAATGTTGGTCCTCGTCAGGCTCTGCGAGATCGATACCGGATTAGAGGTCACGGCTGAAGTCGGAGGTACCGTGCGGGCGGCGACGTGCGCACTAATGTCGGTCGAAGCGTCGTACTTATCCTGACCGACACCAACCGCAAGACCAAAGAGGATCAGGCTCTTGCTGGCAGTTACGCGCCAGGCTTTGGTCTTCAGGCCGAGGTTCTTGACGTACAACGAGTCGCCGCCGCTGCTGCCAGTGATGTCCAGCGTTGGCAGATCACGCACCAGATAGCTCACGGCAATACCCGGGACCAACAGCGACTCCTGCAGAATACCGACGCGCGCACCATAGCCGAGCTTGAGCGATCCACTGGGTACCTTAACGCTCACGCCGCTGTTGTCGAACTCGGGCACGTATGAAGCACTGACGAGCACGTCCACGCCGCCGACATTGGTGAGCGCGAGCGGAATTCCCTTGAACACGCCGATCGCGAGATCAGCCGTCGGCATCGGGATGTATTGATCCTTCGTCTCGAATCTGGTGCTGGTGGCGCCGGTCACAGCGGGAGTGACATTCTGAATCTGAGGAAGACTTCCCTGGAGAACGTTGACTCTCAGGCCGACTGAAAAATGGCCGAGTCCGCCCAGGTTTCCACCCTGACCGAGGGTGGGGTTTCCACCGGCGATGCTGGTGCCGAGTTGCGGCGCCAGGTACTTGAACAAATCGATCGCTTTCTGACAGGCGTCCTGTGAAGCGCGTGTCTGATCGGGAACGCCGAAACCGTTAACGCTTCCCGGCGGACAGCGCTGTGTGTCTACCTGCGCCTGCAGCGACATTGCGGACAAAGCAAGGACCGCGAAGGATATCAACGCACGAAATTTCATCGATAATTCCTCAAGAAAGTATGACTGCGCCTGAGCCCGGTCGGAGCGTGCCGATGCGCCAACCTTTCAAACCCGCCTGGACTGCCGCCGACAAGACAGAATCGACGTCGGATGGCCCGCAGATGACAACCATTCCTACACCCATGTTGAACGTCCGGTACATCTCGGCGAGCTCGACTTGCCCCGCCTCCATAAGGACCCGGAAAACCTCCGGGACCCTCCAGCTCGAAACATCCAGGACTGCGTCCAGCGTTGGCGGCAGTGCGCGATCGAGATTTTCCGGCAATCCGCCGCCGGTGATGTGAGCCATCGCGTGCACTCGGTTGAGCACCGGTTTGACGGCCGTCAGATACGACTTGTGCTCGGCGAGCAGGACGTCGGCGACTGACCCGTCACCATTCGGAAATGCATCCGTCATTCGCAGCTTGAGTCGATCGGCAACGATCTTCCTCGCCAGCGAATATCCGTTGGTGTGTAATCCCGAGCTTGGAAGTGCGACGAGTACATCATCCGGCCTGACGCGATGCGGGCCGAGCACCTCGTCTTCTTCCACATATCCGACGATGAACCCAGCCAAGTCGTAATCGGGCGGTGTGTACAAACCAGGCATTTCAGCAGTTTCACCGCCTATTAGCGCGCAACTGTTCTCTCGACACCCAGCTGCAACTCCAGCGACGACGGATGCCACTACCAGGGGGTCGAGTTTGCCGAACGCGAGATAGTCCAGAAAAAACAGTGGCCGCGCGCCTTGAACGAGTATGTCGTTCACACAATGATTGACGAGATCCCGGCCGATCGTGTCATGACGTCCCGACTCGATAGCAACCTTGATTTTGGTTCCGACGCCGTCAGCACTGGACACCAGCACGGGTTTGCGGAGACCGGGTGGGACGCGAAACATGCCCCCAAAGCCACCAAATCCGCCTACCACGCCGCTGGTGAACGTGGATTCTACCAGTCGCTTGATGCGCTCCTTGGCGGCGTTGGAGGCATCGATGTCAACACCGGCGCTTCCGTAGCGAAGCGCGTCGTCACTCACGCTGGCAGCGCCTCTTCGAAAGCAACAAGTCGGCGCATGTCGCGCATTCGCTGATCGATTTCAGCCCGGGTGACGGTCATCAATCGCTCGATCGAGAATTTCTCGACGGCAAAGGATCCGAGCACCGAGCCGTAGATCACGGCACGCCGCATGTTCGCGTCGCTCAAATCACTGGTGGCAGCGAGATAGCCAATGAATCCACCGGCGAAGGAATCGCCGGCGCCGGTGGGATCGAACACGTTCTCGAGAGGAAACGCGGGAGCGAAGAAAATCGAGCTCTCGGTGAACATGAATGCACCGTGCTCCCCTTTCTTGATGATGACGTGGCGCGGGCCGCGCGCCATGATCCACTGAGCTGCCTGAACGAGGTTTGCCTTCTCCGAGAGCTGACGGGCTTCGGCATCGTTGAGCGTGACCAGATCGACCTTGCCCATCAGCCGCAGTAGATCCGGCCGCCTGCTCTGGATCCAGAAGTTCATGGTGTCACACGCGACAAGTTTCGGCTTTTCGACCTGCTCGAGAACGTCGAGCTGCAGCCGCGGGTCGATGTTGGCGAGAAAGACATACTGCGAGGACCGCAGCTTCTCCGGAATCTTCGGACTGAAACGAGAGAACACACCGAGATGGGTCTCGAGCGTTTCCGCGGAGTTGAGATCGTGTCGATAGCGGCCGCGCCACCGAAACGAATCCCCGTCCGCACGCTCCAAACCGCTGAAGTCCACCCCGCGCTTCTTGAGCGGCTCGAGCTTGTCGATCGGATAATCATTCCCAACCACCCCCACAACGCTGACTTTGGTGAGGAGGCTCGCCGACGCGGAGAAGAACGTTGCGGACCCGCCGAGTACATCATCAGCCTTGCCGAACGGGGTCTCGACAGAATCGAGCGCGACGGAGCCGACAACAAGTACGCTCACTCTACATCCGCTCCGGCGCAGTCACGCCAAGTATCTGCAGGCCGTTGCGAAGCACTATCTGTGCACCGCGAGCGAGCGTGAGCCGCGCCCGCGTGATGTCTTCTGCCTGCTCGAGGACGTGGTGCTTGTGGTACCAAAGGTGCGCCAGGCGCGCGGTCTCCAGCAAATAGTTGGCGATCCGATGCGGCTCGAGAGTTTCGGCAGCTGATTCTAACAATCCGGGAAAATCGAGCAGAGCCTTTATCAACTCCTGCTCTTCCGGCTCGCTCAACAGCTCGAACTTCACCCCGTCGGTCGAAACCGAAGCAGGGTCGATACCGCCGACACGAAAAATCCCGCACATGCGGGCGTGCGCCATCTGGATGTAATAAACCGGATTCTCCTCGGACTGCGACGCAGCGAGATCGACGTTGAAGATCAGCTGCGAATCGCTCTTGCGCATCAGGAAGAAGTAGCGCACTGCATCGCGGCCAACTTCGTTGACCAGGTCACGAACGGTCACGTAACTGCCGGCGCGCTTGGAGATCTTCACTTCTTCGCCGTGCTTCATGACGGTCACCATCTGATGAAGCACGTACTCGGGATACTCTTTGGTGACGCCCATGTCGAGCGCCTGCAGCCCGGCGCGAACTCGCGTTACGGTGCTGTGGTGATCCGCCCCCTGCACGTCGATGGCGCGCTTGAACCCGCGTTTCCACTTGGTGACGTGATAGGCGACATCAGGCAGAAAGTAGGTGAAGGTGCCATCGCTTTTGCGCATTACGCGATCCTTGTCGTCGCCAAACTCGGTCGTGCGCAGCCAAAGCGCGCCGTCGTGTTCGTAGGTTTTGCCCGACGAGATCAAAAGCCTCACCGTGTCCTCAACCATGCCGTCTGTGTAAAGCGATGACTCGAGAAAGTAGTGGTCGAATCGTACGCCGAACGCCTGCAGGTCGAGATCCTGCTCTTTCCTCAGCTCGCGGACGGCAAATTCTCGCACGGAAAGTCCATCACTATCGGCGTCGTACCGCTCAGCGAGCTCACGGATGTACTCGCCGTGGTAGCCCCCTTCCGGAATCTGAGCAGACTTGCCGCGAAGCTCGTTGAGACGTGCTTCGACGCTGGCGGCGAGGTTGTCGATCTGCACACCGGCATCATTGTAGTAAAACTCTCGTGTGACTTTCCAGCCGGTGAATTCGAGCAGCGTTGCGATCGCGTCGCCAAGGGCCGCTTGACGCCCGTGGCCGACGTGCAGGGGTCCGGTCGGATTAGCAGACACGAATTCGACGTTGACGACCCGTCCTGCGCCAACTGTGTTGCTGCCGTATTTCTCGTTCGCCGCGATGATCTCGCGGAGTCCGGATGCGATCTTCCCGGCGTCAATCCAGAAATTCATGAAGCCGGGCCCTGCAATTTCGATCTTCGAAACGCCTGCGCTCTCCAGCTTCATGTTATCACGCAGCCGCTCGGCGATCTCACGCGGTTTCGACCGCAACGGTTTGGCGAGAACCATCGCCAGGTTGGTCGCCCAGTCGCCGTGGGACGATTCGCGCGGCCGTTCGAGCAGTGGGTCGATGTCTTCCGGCGCGCCGATGCCGCGCGCCGCGCGAATCAGCTCGGCGCGGATCTGATCAGCGGAAGTCATTCGGAGCCTTTCGCTTTTCCCTTTGCGCTCGACTTCTCACCAGCTTTGTGGTCGGCTGATTTTGCGTCCTTCGCGGATTTTGCCTCAGTGGCTTTCGATTCAGGCTTCGCTCCAGATTCGCTCTTCGACGCTGCCTCAGAGTCGCTCGAGCTCGATTCACCGGCCGGCGCCTTCTGCTGCTTCTTTCCGTCCTTGCCGTAATCGGTGATGTAGAAGCCAGATCCTTTGAACAGCAGCCCCCCGCCAGCCGACATCTGTCGCTCCCCTATCTTGCCGCAAACTGGGCAATGAACTTCGCGCGGAGCGGTGGCGATGGAGCGATAGAATTTCTCGAACTCGTGGCCCTCCGGGCAGCGAAACTCGTAGGTGGGCATTGTTGGATTTGAGAGGGGCTGCGCTAAGGTGAAAGCTAGTTTGCAGCGAATAGCGTCTCAAGCGCAGAGACACGCGTTCTACGCGGTAGGACTGTAATAACCCCAGTTGGCGGCAAGGGTTTCCGCAATCTCACCGACGGTTGCTCTCGCGCGTACAGCGTCGACGATCAACGGCATCACGTGCAGCTGGCCTCCTTTCACAGCCGATGCATCACGAAGCGCCTTTAGACTGCGAGTGACCGCGGCCGAATCTCTCTTTTTGCGCAGCGCTTTCACGCTTTTGACCTGGACCTTCTCCAAAGCTGAGTAGTTCGGAGCTGGAACATCCGGCGGTTGTTCCGCATCGGCGTATCGGTTGACGCCGACTATCACTGTTTCGCCCGCTTCGACGCGCAACTGATGCTCGTACGCGCTGCGCGCGATTTCTTCCTGGAAAAAACCGGCAGCGATCGCTTTCTCGGAGCCGCCGAGCTCATCCACTTTCTCGATGAGCGCGAGCGCCTGCTGCTCCAGATCAGTCGTCAGGTTCTCGACGTAGTAACTCCCACCGAGCGGATCCGCTGTGTTGGTTATTCCCGACTCGTGCGCCACAATCTGCTGGGTGCGGAGTGCCAGTTTTGCCGCTTCCGCGGTTGGCAGCGCGAGGGCTTCGTCGTAGCCGTTGGTGTGCAGCGACTGCGTCCCGCCCAGCGTCGCAGCGAGCGATTGAATGGCTACGCGGACGACATTGTTGAGGGGCTGCTGCGCAGTGAGTGTGACGCCGCCAGTCTGCGTATGAAAGCGCAACCGAGCGCTCGATTCTGAAGCCTTGAAACGGTCCCGCATGATGCGCGCGTAGAGGCGTCGCGCCGCACGAAACTTCGCCACTTCCTCGAACAAATCGCTGTGCGCGGCGAAGAAGAAGGACAGGCGGGGAGCGAACGAGTCAACCGCCAGACCGGCACCGATCGCGCGAGAGACGTACTCGATCGTGTTGCTCAGCGTAAACGCCAGCTCCTGCACCGCTGTCGCGCCGGCTTCGCGAATGTGGTAGCCGGAAATCGAAATCGGATTCCAGTTCGGCAGTTCATCCGCGCAAAAACGGAAGACCTCCGCGATGAGCGCGAGGCTCGGCTCTGGCGGGTAGATGTAAGTGCCGCGAGCGATGTATTCCTTGAGGATGTCGTTTTGGATGGTGCCGCTCAGCTTTGCGCGCGTGATTCCCCGCTCTTCGGCTACCGCGATATACATCGCCAGCAATGTCGCCGCCGTGGCGTTGATTGTCATCGACGTCGAGACTTTCTCGAGCGGAATCCCGTCGAGCAGTACGTGCATGTCCTCGACGCTATCGATAGCCACTCCCGCTCTGCCAACCTCGCCAAGCGAGCGAGGTGAATCGGAGTCGAGTCCCATCTGAGTGGGAAGATCGAACGCAACGGATAGGCCGGTCTGACCCGCGTCGAGCAACATCCGGAAGCGCTCGTTCGTGCTCTTGGCGCCACCAAATCCAGCGTACTGACGCATCGTCCAGAGGCGGCCCCGATACATCGACGACTGAACTCCGCGCGTGAACGGCCACTGGCCGGGATCAGCGAGATCTGAAGCGTAGCTCAGATTCGCATCTTCGGGGCGATAGACGGGTTTTATCGGGATTCCCGAGGGAGAGAGCTTGTCGTCAGGCTTCTGCTTGGTCATGCGCGCCGGCCCTGGCGCCGGCTGGAGCTCACGCGCCGACGGATCCGACTGCCGACAGCGATGCCGCGCTCTTCGCTCCGCCGCCGAGCATTGACCGCGCAGCATCGACGTCGTTGGTGCTGCCGATGAAGAGCGGCGTACGTTGATGGAGCTCGGTGGGTTGAATGTCGAGGATACGCTCATGACCATCAGTTGCGGCACCGCCTGCCTGCTCGACGATGAACGCAAGTGGATTTGCCTCATACAACAGTCGCAGCTTGCCGCGTTTGTTCTTGCGATTGGCGGGATAAGCGAACAATCCACCGCCGAGAAGATTGCGATGGAAGTCGGCAACGAGAGAGCCGACGTAGCGGGTATTCATCGGCTGCCGATTGCCCTCCTGACCCCGATAGTACTGCATCAGATTCTGAACGTCAGGCTCCCACTGGCTGTAGTAGGAATCGTTCACCGACAGGTATCTGCCGACATCCGGCGTGCGAATGTTGGGATGTGAAAGCAGAAATTCGCCGAGTGACGGATCTAGCGTGAAGCCGTGCGCGCCCTGACCGGTAGTGTAAACCAGCATCGTGCTCGAGCCGTAGATCACGTAGCCCGCCGCGACCTGGCGGCGTCCAGGCTGCAACATGTCTTCCATCTCACCGCGGCTGCCTCGCGTGATCTTCCTCACCACTGAGAAGATCGTTCCGACCGGGACGTTGACATCGATGTTGGACGAACCGTCGAGTGGGTCAAAAAGCAAGCAGTATTTGCCACAACGAAAATGGGGTGGGATGTCTATGATCCCCGGCTCCTCCTCCGAGGCCATTGCGCAAAGCCGTCCGCCGTGATCGACGGCCTTGATAATAATCTCGTTGGCGAGCACATCGAGCTTCTGCTGGGTCTCACCCTGAATGTTCTCGAGATCGGCCGCACCGAGAATGTCCGCCAGCCCGGCGCTGCGCACTTTGTTGGCGATCATCTTCGCGGCCAGCGCGAGATCGTAGAGCACACCCGAAAGCTCACCCGTAGCTTCGGGATGCAGCTTCTCCTGCTCGATAATGAAGCGTTCGATGGTTACGACCGATGTGGCAGTGTGCTTGACCACTCAGAGATCCTTGTCGACGGCACCGAGGCGGGACGCGGAGTACCGGCGAGCATCAACTTCGTAAGCGTTACGGTTGTAGCCGTAACGGATGGACTGCCAGAGGTAGCTGGCAGGGAAAGCCCAGTTCTCCAGAAATTGGTGAACGTGACGAAGCTCGTGCAAGAGCAGTTCCGCTGTGATCGGCGTCCCTGGCGCAACAAATATCGTCCGCCACAGCGTGATCGCTGCGGCGGTACTAGTGCCAAGTGCCCAGCCACCAACTCTCACCGGCAATCCGCCACGACGGTAATTAGCCTGGGCCAATTCCGGGTATCTGGACAG
The DNA here is from genome assembly GCA_036506035.1 of Gemmatimonadaceae bacterium. Taxonomy (GTDB): domain Bacteria; phylum Gemmatimonadota; class Gemmatimonadetes; order Gemmatimonadales; family Gemmatimonadaceae; genus UBA4720. The sequence continues at coordinate 35,215 of DASXSL010000062.1, forward strand.
CAATTCAGCGGGTAACTGGATACTGTCGCCGATCAACGCGCTACTTAGTCTCGAGCCAACTCCCATTTATCACCTTTCGCTTCGACCTCGATATGAACGCCGTCGGTTCGAATGATCACCGTACCGACTTCATCCGTGCGCAAGACCTCGGCGCCCGCGCGCGCGAGTGCGTGCAACACGTCGTTGCTCGGATGCCCGTACTTGTTGCCGGCGCCTACCGAAATGATAGCTATCCGCGGATGGACCGCTCGGAGAAAGGCGTCGCTGCTGCTGGTCGAGCTGCCATGGTGTCCGACTTTCAGTACGTCGGCGTTAAGCAGCTCGCGCCTGTTGTCGAGCAGCCAGTCCTCCTCGGCGCGCTCGGCGTCGCCAACGAGCAGAAACCGCACCGTGCCGTACCTCACCAGCGCGATCGTACTCGCCAGGTTTGGATCCTTTAAGCCGATCGTCCACGCCGAGTCAGGCGCGAGAAAGGAAACCGTGACGCCATCGAGAGCGATAGAATCGCCAGGATGCACGCGATGCCAGTCGATTCCTTCGCGCTTTGCTGCGTTGAGCGATTCGATGTAGGCCTCCGATCCCCCGGCAAACGCTGCGTCCCAGTAAGCGTGTGGGTGCAACCTTGTTAGAACGGTGGCGGCTCCGCCAACGTGATCGGTATGTGGATGAGAAAGCACAAACGCCTCGAGCGACCCTCCACGTCTGAGGACGTACGGCATGACCGTCGTACGCCCGGCGTCTCCCCCAGGCCACGCCGGACCTGCATCGAGGAGAATCCACCGCCCACCGGTTGTGCGTAGAAGGATTGCGTCGCCCTGCCCAACATCCAGCACGTGCAGCTCGACCTGATCGATTCCGCGTATCGGGACGATGGGAAGCAGTACCATCGCCGCGAGTGCGGCAGTGGCCAAAGTCGCCGGCCGCGTGGGATAGCGACTCGAGCACGCCACCACTAGCGAGGTTGCCGCAGTTGCGCCCATCAGAGCCGCAACGGCCGTCATCGGAACAGTGACCGCAGCACCGGGGATCGAGGCACATGACCATGCGATCCAATCGAACGCAAAGAGCAGTGGGTGCACCGCCTGGGCAAACAATCTCGCCAGATCCGTGAACGGTCCGGTTACCAGAGCCAGAAACAGAATTGGCTGTGCTAACGTGATTAGCGGAGCCGCAACGAGATTCGAAAGCGGAGCGATCAGACTGATCCGACCAAAGACCCAGGCCACCAACGGCGCGGTGACTGCGCAGGCCACCAGCGACGTTACAAGATCTCTGGCGAGCTTTCCTCTCCACCCATCGATACGCTTCGCCAGGTGCCGCTTCCAGAGCGTCCCGGCGGCGACGAGCGCACACATGCCGAGGACGCTCAACTGATAGCCAACGTCGATCGCCGTCCGCGGCTGCGCGAGAGGAACGAAAGCACCGACGGCCCAGGCCGCCCACGGCGAGGTCGGACGCTGCGCGATTCGCGAGATCATCGCGACGCCAAGCATCGCCGCCGAGCGCAGCGCAGGCGGTGGCGCACCGATCACCGCGACGTACAACGCAGTGGTGATAAAGGCGCCAAGCAAAGAGACACGACGTGAAAGCCGCGCCACCTGAAACAACAACTCCATCGCCGCCGCAATCACTGCCACATGCAGCCCCGAGATTGAAAGCATGTGGATCAGGCCGGCCGCGGCGTACCGATCGCGCATCTCGGTCGGGATCTGATGCTGGTCGGCGATGAGCAGGGCCCTCGCCAGTGGGGCGTCGTCGCCGAAGGTTCTGTCGATCGAGCGAGCCGCGCGGGCTCTGATTCTCACCAGCAGGCTTTGATGCGTGTCTTTGCCATCAATGTGCACGGTCGGGCGCTCGGGGACCGGCGCCGAAGTCGCGACGATCACTGCCGCCGCGAATGCAACGGAAAGTGCGAGCCAGGTGAGTTGCCGTCGAATCAGCGCAAGTCCGGCGGTCAGCATCGCGGCCGGAACGACGATCCACGCGGTGCCAGCGAATCCCGCCAGCAGTCCGGCGACGTAAACGAGATATGCAGCTGTGATGAGCGGCAGCCGGGCTCCAGATCTGCTCGCCCGATCCTACCGATTCGTCCGACGCCGCACGAAACCATTCGCGCCGGCGCGCAATCAATCCAGGTTCGCTAAACCGCCATTGGCAGCGAAGTCCGCTGCGTCACTACTTGCCCGAGAAAAGTAGAGCCGGTCGTACCAGTCAGCTCTACGTGCAAGTATTTCCCAATCAGGGAAACGTCTCCTGGAATCATCACCGTCTTGAAGTCGCGTGTACGGGACTGAAGTAGCCCGCCTCTGCGCGCCGATTTCTCTACCAGGACCTCTCGACGCTCGCCGAGCAGCTTGAGGTTGCGTTGGCGGCTGCCGGAGCGGACGGTTGCGATCAATCGTGCGAGCCGATCGCTGGCGACGTCGTCAGGAACCGTATCCGATGCAGGGAATCTGGTTGCTGGTGTGCCGTCTCGGAGCGAGAACTTGAAGGTGTAAGCGTCGTCGAACCGCACTTCCTCGATCGCTGACAAAGTCTCCTCGAAATCCTCTTCAGTCTCGCCGGGGAAGCCGACGATGACGTCGGTCGTCAACGCCAGATTCGGAATCGCCGCTCTCAGCTTGTCGACACATTCCAGATACTTCTCGCGTGTGTACCGGCGGAGCATCCGCTTCAACGTCCTGCTCGAACCCGACTGCATTGGCAGATGGACGTGCTCGCAGAATGCTTCCGTCTCCGCCATCGCCCGGACGACGCGATCGCTGAAATCGTTGGGATGTGGGCTGGTGAACCGAAGACGCCTGATGCCGGAAACACTGCCGACTGCGCGCAACAAGTCGGCAAAGTCGTGTTTCCCGTCGAAGTACGAGTTGACCGTCTGGCCAAGCAGCACGACTTCCGAGATACCGGAGTCGACGACAGCCTGAGTTTCGCGAACGACCTCCGACAGCTGCCGACTTCGCTCCGGTCCCCGTGTCGTCGGCACGATACAGTAAGTGCACTTGTAGTCGCACCCACGCTGCACCGGAATCCACGCTTTCACCCCGTCGAAGCGACGCGGAGTGAAATCCTCGTAGTGCTCTTCCAGGTCGAACTCGACTGCAGTTGCTCTGACGCCGACTCGCGCACTCTCGATCAACGAGGGAAGATCGCGATACCCGTCGGGTCCGATGACAAGACTGACATGCTTGACCCGATCGAGCAGCTGAGACCCAAGGCGCTGCGCCATGCAGCCGGTGACGCCGAGGACCGCCTCCCGCTTCATTTTGCTCTTCATCTCGCCGAGCCGGCCAATCACCCGCTGTTCGGCGTGGTCCCTGATCGCGCAGGTGTTGACGAGAATTACATCGGCGCCGTCGGGCTGGTCGACCGCTTCGTAGCCGGATTCGGCCAGTTTGCCGAGCATGAGCTCGGTGTCGCTGACATTCATCTGGCAACCGTAAGTCTCGATGTAAACGGTGGGGCGCGGGGTCGTCACCATCAATCAAAGATAGAGGCTAACGGGACGCCACGCCCGCGATTTGTTGCCCCGTCGTACTCTGGGGTTCAAGCGCGAGCGGATCCGACGGGAGCTCGATGTAGAATGAGCTGCCCTTCCCTTCGGCGCTCTTCACCCAGATGCGGCCGCCGTGTCGCTCCACCACCAACTTGCAGAACGTGAGGCCAAGCCCCGAGCTGCGTGTGCGTGGAGTACGAGGCATCTCGACCTGGCCGAATTTGCGGAAGATGACCTCGTGGTACTCCGGTGGAATGCCGGGGCCGTTGTCGCTCACCGTGAAAAGGACTCCATGACCGGCGCGTCGTGCGCTCAGCTCCAGGTGAATCGGATGCGACGAGTGAGTGACCGCGTTCTGAATGAGATTGGAGAAAACGCGCTTGATGAGATTCTTGTCGCCGGTGAAAACCGGCGCGTCATCGGCAACGGACACCGAGGTCGTTGTGTGCTCCTGCTGAAAGCGGTGACCCCACTCGTGTACGAGCTCTGCCAGCAACGCTCCTGGAGCCATTGGGGCCAGACTGAGCGAAATGTTTGCTTCTTCGATTCTGGCCACTTCGAGAATGTCGTCGATGAGTGCCAGCAGATCCTCAGACTTGGTCTCTGCGTCACCGATTGCCGCCTTCTGCGGGATCGTCACCCCTCCGAAGTCTCCGTCGGCCAGCATCTCGAGTGTCGCCAGCACCGAGGTCAAAGGAGTCTTCAGATCGTGAACGATCATCTTCATCAGATCGTCGCGAACTCTCTCCAGCTCACGGAGTTTGCGCAGGCTGTCCTCCAGCGCGTCGGTTGCCGCCTTGAGCTTGAGCAGACTGCGGACGCGCGCGCCAAGCACCAATCGATTGTGCGGCTTCGTCAGGAAATCGTCGCCGCCAGCCTCGATGCCGCGCACTCGATCGCTGGTGTCATTGAGCGCCGTGACGAAGATCACCGGAATTCGGGAGGTGCGGGGATCACGCTTGATGCGGCGGCACACCTCGAAACCGGTCGAGCGATCGTCCACTCCGAGATCTCCCGCCGGCATGGCTACGTCGAGAATGCAGAGATCAGGATGCTTTTCAAACGCGAGAGCCACCGCCGACGGGCCGTCAGACGCGGTGACAGTCTCGTAGCCCAGGCTGTTCAGCTGGTCGAGCAGGAGCTCGACGTTGGCGGGAATGTCGTCAGCGACGAGTATGAGCTCGGGCTTCGCCTTGCCCGCTTCAGCCATATCAGGGGGAGACTCTCAAGCCAAAACTGAGAATGAACCCGCGCTCCTTGATGTCCGCCGCGGATCTGCCGGCGCGCTGTAGGGAAAAATCGAGAGCAGCCCGGTCCCGCGTCAACGGGATGCCAAGGCCTGCGGCCACGGAAGCCTCTGATACCTTTTCGGCCGGGCCGAGCACAGTTATACCGGTCAACGGATTCACCGTCAGAGGGCTGTAGCCGAACGGCAGAGTCCGGAAGCGCGCTCCTGCTCTAAACGTGATGATTCGCTGCATGAGGCGCGGACCGCTCGCCTCCAATCCGAATCCCGCGTCCCAAGCGTCGAAAGCCTGGATGCCCGAGGTCGAGAGTGAAGTCAACGAGCTCCACGCGTCGTGGGCCACCCGAGCTGAAATCGTTGCACCGGTGATGCCTTCATACACTACCGAAGCAGAGTAATGGTCGGGAATCCGCCCGCTGCCAATCGCCGTATCTCCCGATTCTGCCCGCAGATCGCCGCCTTTCCTGCCAGCGAGAGCGAAACCGATCGCCCGGGACGGGTGATACTCGATGCCGAGCGACCCGGCAAAGCCGGCATAACTGATCCGACCACTCTGGGCCGTGCTGATGTACTTGGAGCTATCCGGAAAGAGCTGAGAAAAAGTGATGCGGTTGCTGCCACTGAAGACGTGTCCGCCGACGCCGATCCTGAAGACCGGGCTCGTCGACCAGGCAAGCGCCAGTCTCACATCGTTGATTGCGCCGAGGACTTTGTTGCGCTCGGTCAGCGTAACCGTATCGGTTGCGGTGCCGACGACCAGCCGGCGCTGCAGGCTCGTCTCCAGCGACCGATCCAGAAAGGTCGATGAGCTGAGACCGAGGGTCCAATCCTGTCCCATCGGAAGCACGCCCGACACGAGCGGAAACCGCGCCGTCATCGTCTTGGCCGTCCCTGACGACGTCGTCACCTTCCTGAATTCGGGCGAATACTGGAAGAAGAGAGCTGCGGATCCAACCCCAGCGAGAGAGGCGGGAGTGACAAGACTCAACGCGTCGAAGTCGGCGATTCCGCCGCCGGTGCCCTCGGCCCGCGCGCTCAGCTGTCCGGTCGGGTAGCCGAGTCCCTCGAGACTGATCGCACCCTGTGCCTGCGCACGAGCGGCGAAGGCAGTCGAGATGAGCGTGGCCACAGCAAGAGCATGTGTGCGCATTTACGGGAGCCCCAGCGGAACTCGGGAAGTGTAACTGATTCGGAGCCGCGGCCGCAGCGCCGCCAGGTCTTCGGAGGAGGAAAAGCGAATCTCGAGCGGGGTGTTCCCCTCAGGGACCGATTGAAGCACGATGGCGCGGGGTAACGTATCAGGCTGCTGAGTGCGCCAGAGCGAAAATGCGCGGGCCAGCTCGACGTTCACCAGTCCCGAATCTCCGGGCCGCAGCCTGAGAGTGTCGGCGGATATACCAGCGATGATCTGCGACGCTTTCTCCGGATCCGTCACGACCTTACCGGCGAGCACCACCTGCGCCATCACCTTGACGGTGTCGGTCGGGTCGAGCGCGGTGTTCGGCAGCTGATTCAGCAACAACGTCGCGCGCACCACCGTCGAAGAATCGATGATGCTCGACGGAATGGTGAACCGGACGTAAACGCGACGCGGTGGCACACCTCCGACGGCTAGCGTCGTCGGCGAAGCCGGCGGCGGCGCTTTGGCGATGACCATGTAATCGCGCAGGTTCGCCGCGAGGATTGACTGATCGATGGGGGTCTTGGAGAGGAGGGTCACTCCCAGCGGCTTCGTTGCTGTGTCCGGCGTCGCTCGAAAGAACATCACCGGCGGCGCACCGAATTCGCTTGAGTAGATGCGCATCTGCGAAGACGCGATTCCGGTCGCCCGCAACCCGATCCGCAGCGGCAGCTTGTTCTGAATCTTGCCGAGCACAAACGAATTCGAGATGAAGTACTTGAGCGAATCTGTCAGCTCGGCGCGTCCAAAGGTCTGCGACGAGATGAACCGATCCGGTCGGAAGAGAGCGAGTATGGCCGCGGTCGAGGTATCGTTCGCTGTAGTATCTACATCGTAGGCTTCGATCGTGACCGGTTCCGCGCCTTTAACGGAAAGCGTGTCGAGCTGGAACAGGATGTAGGCGCTGTCGACACTGGAGATCGACTGAGCGGTGTCGCCGGCGGGAACGAACGTCGACGGCAGAGAGTCGAAGCGTACGACCACTCGTGTGTCCAGCGTGTCTCCGCGATTGGCGAGCAGGAGTCCAGATTCTGTGCCAAGCCCCGACAGGGACTGGACGCTTGTGTCAACCTCGACGGCGCCATTTAGAGTAGTGTTCTGTACGTTGCCGCCGATCGGCGGGCAGAGGACGCCACATACTCCGGAGCTGTCGAGATTCTCCGAGCACGAGTATATCGATAAGAACAAAGCCGCGATCGCCAGCAAGCGCGGCAGACTTGACGAAAGCTTCACTACACTCTTCCACGTGAAGGGTCCAGCACGAAGGCATTCGGAAGCAGCTCGTCCAGCGTCCACGTTGCTTCCTTTCCGTCGCGCGTGTAGCTCGAGATTGTGATGTTCGGCGCAAACTCGTTCAGCACCTGTCTGCACGCGCCGCAGGGAGGCGTCGGCTCGCTGTCTTCGGTTGCGATGGCGATCTCCTCAAAATCATCGAGTCCTTGTGAGACAGCATAGGCGACCGCAAGGGTTTCCGCACAGATGGCCTGGCCGAAGGCGGAATTCTCGATATTGCAGCCGGTGATGACCTCGCCCCCGCGGGCAAGCAGGGCGGCTCCCACTCGAAAGTTGGAGTACGGCGCGTAGGCATTGTCCAGCGCGCGCATCGCGGCCTCCTTGAGGGAGGTCCGCTGCGTCGAATCCCGTTTCATCAGGCTACCAGCTCGGACAAAAACGATTGGCCGCGACCCCGGAATGAGAGGCCAAACCATTCCGCAACGGTCGCGCCGAGATCCGAGAATGTGTCGCGCTCGCCAAGATCGCGCGGTACTACACTCATTCCACCTGCAAGCAGGGGGACGCGCTCGCGCGCGTGATCGGTGGATGGAGTTGTGGGGTCATTGCCGTGGTCGGCTGTGATGAACAGCAGATCGTCCTCTTTCAAATGCGATGTGATAGATGGCAGGGCCGCGTCGAACTCGCGCAGCGCGTCATAGAACCCCGCAACGTCGTTGCGGTGTCCGAACAGCTGGTCGAAATCTACTAGGTTGGCAAACAGGAACCCACTTTCAGTACCCGAAAACCACTCCTCGATCAAACGGATGCCCTCGGCGTTGGTGGCGGTGTGTCGCGAGGTGATCGATCGGCCTGCAAACAGATCGTCGACCTTTCCTACGCCGCTGCGCGCTATTCCCGCTTTCGCCAGCGCATCGAGGAGTGTCTCGGCTGGCGGCTCGATCGAGTAATCGCGTCGATTTGCGGTGCGCTGATAATGTCCGCTGCTCCCGGTGAATGGACGCGCAATCACGCGCGAAACGTCATGCGGTGGACCTAGCATCTTGCGCGCTGACTCACAGCCGCGGTAAAGCTCGCGCAGCGGGATCACATCCTCATGAGCGGCGAGCTGGAAGACCGAGTCCGCAGACGTATAGAGGATCCAGCTGCCGGTGCCGACATGTTCGTCACCGTAACACTCGATTACCTCGGTCCCGCTGCCGACCACATTCCCAATGACTGCGCGGCCGGTGATAAGCGAAAATTCCTTGACTATTTCGGACGGAAAACCGCTCGGGTACGTGGGAAATGGGCTGCTCAAGTGCACGCCAGCAATCTCCCAATGACCCGTCGTACTGTCTTTGCCCGCCGAGGCTGGGCGCATGCTTCCCCACGCCCCCGCTGCATCACCGCGACGTTTCACGCCGTCGAGCGGCTTGATGTTGCCGAGTCCAAACCGCTCGAGTTGAGGAAGATCCAGTCCGCCGCAAGCGCGAGCGACGTTTCCCAGCGTGTCGCTTCCCGCATCGCCGTAGGATGCGGCATCGGGAGCCTCGCCGATCCCGACACCATCGAGGATGATTATCGCGGCTCGTTTCAGCTTCGGACTCCCGTATACACGCGCTCGACGCGGGAGCGCAGTCCGGTGAGCAGCTCGTAAGGAGACATTCCCGCAGTTTCGGCGACTCGCTCGACCGTGAGAACGGTGTCGCCCGCTCTGCCGATCAAGGTCACAGTATCCCCTACTTCACACTTCACCGTCGTCACGTCGATCATAGTCATGTCCATTGTGACTCTGCCGGCGATCGGCGCCAGCGTCCCTCCGACCAGAACTGACCCCCCTTCGCTTAGTGCACGGGGATAGCCATCCGCGTAACCGACAGCGAGCGTCGCGATGCGTGCCGGGCGGTTCACTCGCAGCGTAGCGCCGTAGCTCACCGTGTCGCCCGCCTCGAGAGTTCGGATCTCCACGATCGGCGCCCGAAGGTTGACCACGTTCTCCGGCTGAATCGCCGCGGTCCTGCCACTGCCGACGCCGTAAAGAAAAATTCCCGGACGCACCAGATCCCAGACGCTTCGTCCCTGCCTGGCAATCGCGGCACTATTGGCCGTGTGCAGGAGACGAGGTCGCGAAGGCAGTGCAGCAATCGCCTCCCGGAACCTCGTCTCCTGCGCCTCCAGCGTGCCGTCGTCGAACTCGGCCGAATGAAAATGCGTGAACGCTCCTTCCGGTGGAAAAGTCTCGACCAGATGCCTGATCGAGCCCACCTCGCGCCAGGGGATTCCGGCGCGGCTCATTCCGGTGTCGATCGACAAATGCCAGGCGCCAGCGCCGGCTTTCTTCCACGCTTCGATCTCTCCCGGGAAACCAAGGGTGGGAGTGAGTCGTGCTGCGCGAGCGGCGCCCAGCTCCTCGGAAAGAAGCGGCGTGAACACGACGACCGGATGCTTGACGCCCAGCCGGCGCAGCTCCTCGCCCTCACCGACAGATGCGACTCCGTAGCCCCACGGGTTCAATCCGTCGAGCGCACGAACTGCGGCCTCGACGCCGAGTCCATAGGCGTCCGCTTTGATCATCGGCAGCAGCGGGACTCCGGCACGCCGCGCCATCGCCGCTCCATTACGCTGCAACGCGCCAAGATCGATCTCGATTCGGGCGCGAGTCAAAGAGTGCTTCATTCGTGCTTAGTGTAAGTTGCGGTTAGTATACCCGCACTTATGGACAAAAACCATTCACATTCACTCGACGATACCCTCGCACTGATGCGCGATCTGCGCGCTCGCTGCGAATGGGACGCGGCACAGACTCCGGAGTCGCTAAGGCCATACCTCATCGAGGAGGCACACGAGCTCGACGATGCGATTCGCCTGCAGAACGACAAGCTCGTTCGCGAAGAGCTCGGAGATGTGTTGTTCCAGGTGCTGTTCCACTCGGTGATGGCAGAGGAACGCGACGCCTTCTCATTTGCCGACGTAGCGCACGGCCTCATCACCAAGATGAAAGGTCGCCATCCGCATCTCTACGGTGACGCAGCGAAGGAGCCGTGGGAGCGCATGAAGTCGAAGCAAAGAAAGAGTATCTCTGACGGACTTCCCGCCGGCCTTCCCGCGCTGCATCGCGCGCACAGACTGCAGGACCGCGCGGCGGGCGTTGGTTTCGACTGGCCGGATGTCGACGGTCCGTCTCGGAAAGTGGAAGAAGAGCTGACCGAGGTTCGCGATGAGCTCGCCAGAAGGCCACCGCCACTCCACGGGACACCGCCGGTCCTCGACGCACGCCATTACGCGCTCGAGGCAGAGCTCGGTGATTTGCTTTTTGCGGTCGTCAATCTCTGTCGGAAAGCGGGAGTGCACGCGTCAATCGCACTCGACAAGGCCAATGCCAAATTCGAGCGCCGCTTTCAGGAGATCGAGCGGTTGGCGAAGGAGCGAAGCATCGATGTGGCGCACGCCGGCCTTGAGGTGCTCGACAAATTGTGGGACGAGGCGAAGGAAAGAGAACGCGACCACACAACGCGCCCCGGCTAGACATGCGGTGCGGTTGCTACCCGCTTACTAGCTGATCCAGGTTCCCAGGGCCAGTGCCCAGATGGAAAGCAGCACGCCAGCGCCCGCGATTGCGCCCAGCGCGACGAAAAATATGCAGGCAATGCGCAGCGCCCGAGCGGTTCTATTCCGTCCGCGCGTGAGCGCCCGTCCTCGCGCACGATCGAGCAGCCCCCACACCGCATAGCAGGAGAAGCACGCGGCAGTCGTCACGATGACTAGCTGCGCGGGAGGCTTCCACCACAGAGCAGCCGCGATGGCGACGGCTCCGGCGATCAGTTCAGCGCTGAGACGTGGCGCCGGCGCCGAGCGCGCGCGGTACTTGAGAAACTCGACGAGGCTGGCGTCGGGCCGGAGCGCAGAGAGAACCATCATACCCGTAAAATTTCACAGCCGCGCACGAATCCGCCAGCCTGATCAATCACCGCAAAACCGGTCCGCATTACGGACGTAACCGGTTCATGGTGCGCGGGAAGGCAATCGCTTCCCTGATGTGATGAATGCCGCAGATCCAGCCGACGGTTCTCTCTAGGCCCAGACCAAAGCCTGAATGAACGAAGGTTCCGTACTTTCTGAGATCGAGGTACCAGTTGTACGCTTCCACCGGCAGCCCCTCTTCGTTGATCCTCGCCAACAGCTTGTCGTGATCGTCTTCGCGCTGTGACCCTCCGATAATCTCCCCGTAGCCCTCCGGCGCCAGCAGGTCATCGCAAAGGACTGTGCGCGGGTCGGCCGGATTCTCTTTCATGTAGAACGCTTTGGCTTCTTTCGGATAGTTGTAGATGAAGACCGGGCGGTCCTGACCTTCGACCAGAAGTGATTCGTCCTCCGCGCCCAGATCCTCGCCCCACTTCACCGAGCTTCCCTTCTGCTGGAGAATCTTTACAGCGTCGCTGTAATTGATTCGAGGGAATGGCGCCTTGATGTTCTCTAGCTTCGAGATGTCGCGCTCGAGCTCCTTGAGCTCTGGTTGGCGGCGCTCGAGCGCGCGGGCGACGATGTACGAGACGAAATCCTCCTGCAGCCTCATGTTGTCGTCGGAGTCGTTGAACGCGACCTCGGGCTCGACCATCCAGAACTCGGTCAGATGTCGGCGCGTTTTAGACTTTTCAGCGCGAAAGGTTGGGCCGAAGCAATAGATCTTTCCGAGAGCCGCCGCTGCTGCTTCACCATAGAGTTGACCGGTTTGGGCGAGGTAGGCAGTGCCCTCATCGAAGTACTCGGTTCCGAACAAGCCGCTCCGCTCCCCGATCGCAGCCGTCAGGATGGGAGTGTCAACGAGTGTAAAGTCGCGCTCGTAGAAGAAATCTCTTATCGCCTGTTCCACTTCCGATCTGATACGCGCGATCGCTCGCTGTCGCGGAGTGCGCAGCCAGAAGTGACGGTTGTCGAGAAGGAAGTCGATTCCGTGCTCCTTCGGCTGGATCGGGTAGTCGATGGGGCTCGTTCCGTAAATAGAGAGACCCTTGACGGCCAGCTCGAAGCCGCCGGGAGAACGCGCGTCGGGGCGGACTTCACCTTCGACCTCGATCGATGTTTCCTGGGTCAGTTTGCCAAAGCGATCCCAGCTCTCGGCCGAGATGGCGTTCTTTACCAACACCGCCTGCAAGATGCCGGTACCATCGCGCATCACCACAAACGCGACTTTGCCGGAGGAGCGAACGTGTGTAACCCAGCCGCGTACCCGTACGGACTTGCCGGAGTGCGCGGGAAGCTCAGATATGCGTGAGTAGGGTGCGACAGTCATGGTACCTGTTATGGGGGATTGCTCGCGCGGCAAGCTAGACGGATTCAGTAGCCAGTGCAACCGCACGCGAATCGAGATGTTGCGACTGATCGCGCACGACTGGATGCGTGGCAGCATCACAGTGCCGTACCCAGAGCCGTCGCTCAGGAACGACCGCAACCAATTCCACCCAGTTGCTTTTTCCTATCGCTGCCGCGTCAAGCGATAGATGAGCAATGCAGCACGTTCCGTCGCCGGGACGATCGATCGCAGGTCCACCCGCTCGTCGGGCGTGTGCGATCGCATTCCCTTGACGCCAAGTCCATCGAGAGCATC
>DASXSL010000063.1:0-8765 GCA_036506035.1 Gemmatimonadaceae bacterium
AATTCGGCGTACTTCGCGCTCACTTCGTCGAAGCGCATGTCGGTCACCAGCTTCTTGAAGTCAAGCGGATCTTTGGCAAATAGCGTGACGCCCCACTCCCACGCGTCGAGGCCAATGGCGCCGGTGATTATCTGCTGGACCCTTCCCGAATAACGTCGCCCCGTCAACCCGTGCGACTGCATCAAGCGACTGCGCTCGTCGAGCGAAAGCGTGTACCAATTCTGCACCGCGTCGCGGCGCTTCGACATCGGATAGAAACAGACATAGGGCATGTCACGAGGCAGCTCTGGATGCAGCCGTCGCGTGAGGTGATCGCTGTCACGCTCGGCTGCGACGCGACCGGCCAGGGTTCGCGCGTACTCCGCGTCCCCGACTTTCCCACCGCGTGCCTCAGCGGCTCGCGCCAACTCCGCGGTGATGTGGTAGAGGCCGGCCTCGGTGACGCTCAGAAACGAGTAAACGAGATCGAGGCCTTTTCCCAACTCCGATTTTGCGAGAGCCAGCTCCGCATCATCAATTGCGTCGAGAGTCTCACGAAAATGGATGACCATCAGGTCGGACGTCGATCCGATGAGACCGGCGAAGCAGCTCCAACCAGCGCGTCCTGAATTCTTCCTCTTTGATTTTCCGCCAGCCCCCGCCGCGGAAACTGATTCGCTCGCCTCCGCAGCCAAGTGCATCAGTCGCGTGGAATCGGACTTTCCTTTCGGGGAGCGAAAGATCTGGTGCAGCGCATACCAACCCTCGAGAGTTTCGGGTGGATGCGCGATCGTCGGCGTCGTCATGCACTAAAGCTACGGTGACTGAGTCTATAATTCCGCCCTCTGATTCCAACCAATAGGGTCGGCACCACGAACAGCGTAATCGGTGTCGAGAGCGTCAGCCCGCCGATCACCGCCAGGGCAAGCGGCTTTTGCAACTCGCTGCCAGGGCCCAATCCGAGCGCCAGCGGCAGCAGTCCGAACAATGTGCACAGCGTCGTCATCAGAATCGGCCGCAGCCTGACGCGCGCCGCTTCGATGATCGCCTTCTCCAACGGAGCGTCGCTGGTGAGCATCCGATGACGCGTGAAGTCGAGTAGGATGATTCCATTCTTCACGATCAGGCCGACCAACAAAATCAGTCCCATGAAGGAGGAGACGTTGAGCGGAGTGCCCGTGATGAGTAGTAGCCCAACGGCGCCGACGAACGACAGCGGCGCGGCGAGAAGCACGATCAAGGGTTCGACGAATGACTGGAACTGCAGAACCATTACCGCCACAACGCTGGCGGCGGCCAAAGCGAGGACGAGAAGTAATCCACGAAATGCCTCCTGCTGGCTGGCGTACTGTCCTCCCAGCTCGAGTCTTATTCCCGAAGGTGGCCGGTGCGCCGCCAGCACCTTCTTCACGTCGTTGATCACCGAGCCGAGCGAGCGACCGCTGACGTCGGAGGTCATCGCAATCATCTGCTGCTGGTTCTCACGCAGCAGCTCGGCGCGCGTCTCTATCGCATCGAACATCGCCAGCGTTCCAAGGGGAACCGGCACCCCGGTCTGCGACGACACGATTGGTAACGACGTCAGTGCGGCCCGATCGAATCGGACCGAATCGGGAGCGCGCACGCGTACTCCGATCGACCGATCCTCCAGTCGCACTTCGCCGGCAGGTGCGCCGAGCAGCGCGCCCGTTGCCGCATCGGCAACGTTTTGCGGCGTCAGGCCGACTCGATTTGCCTCTGCCTCGTTGACGTGCATATCCAGCTCGGCGCTCGGCTCGCTGACTCCGTTATAGAGGTCCTCCACTCCGGGAATGGCCGAAATCCCTGGCTCGAGACTGCGAGCGTAGGCCTCGAGACGATTCAGGTCCGGCCCGTAGAGCTTGATTTCCACAGGCCGCGCCGAACCGGCGAGATCGTTGATAACGTCGGACAGGATTTGCACGAACTCGATGCGGAGTCTCGGTACGGCTGTCTCTACCTTCACCCGTACTTCATCGATGACCTCGAAGATCGAGCGCGAGCGCTGACCGGGAGAGTTGAGGCGGGCGACGATGTCACCGGTGTTCTGCTCGGTCGCGAACAACCCGAGCTCGGCGCCAGTGCGACGTGATGTTCCATCGATCTCCGGCGTCGCGGCCAGAATTCGCTCGACGATGTGGATCTCACGATCAGTTTCAGCCAGGGCTGTTCCGCCCGGCGTGAAGTAGTCGAGGACGAACGCCCCCTCGTCCATCTCCGGCAGAAACCCCGTTCCCACAAACCGCTCGGCAACCACACCGGCAATGATCAGAATCGCGGCGGTGATCAGTACGCGCCGCCGGTGGTGGAGCACTCGCTCCAGCGCCTCCTGATAGCGAACGGACAGCGCATTCAGCTGGTGGCTGGTTCGGCCCAGCAATCCGTCGACCGAAGTCTTCGTTACTGCGGCACCCGCGCCATCGACGTCTTCATCTTCGGCGTCTTTGGCGGTGAGGAATTGGTCGCTCATTAGGGGAATAATCGTGAGCGCGAGCAGCAGCGAGACGAGTACCGCAATCGTGAGCGTGATCGACAACGCGGCAAAGAACTGCCCTACGACGCCTTTGAGAAGCCGCAGCGGGAGAAATACGACGACAGTTGTCAGCGTTGACGTCGTCACCGGCCAGATCAGCTCCTGGAGTGCTTCCCGTATCGCTTCGTGTCGATTCGGATTCAGTCGGAGATGTCGGACGATATTCTCCGTGATGACGACAGAGTCATCGATCACGAGGCCAATCGCGATCGCCATGGCGCCCAGAGTCATCAGATTGAACGTCTGGCCGATCAGGTACATCGCGAAGACGCTGATGGCGAGAGTCAGCGGGATGGACGAGGCGCTGATGGCGGTGATGCGAGCGTGCTGCAGGAAGAGCAGCAGGATGATAACCGCCAGCACCGCTCCGATGATCATGGCATCGCGGACCGACTTCATTGCGTCGCGCACCAGCGCACCTTGATCGTAAACCGCTTTGAGGGTGACGCCGGGCGGAAGTGATGGCCTCACCGCGCGCGCCAGGCTGGCAACGCTGTCTACGATCTCCAGCGTATTCCCGCCCGGTTGGCGAGTGATGTTGAGCAACGCGGCAGGTCGTCCGTCGCCGGCGATGATGCGGACGTGGTCCTCGGTACCAAGCGTGACGGTCGCGACGTCGCGAACTCTCAATCCATGCGCAACGACGATTGAAGCGATGTCGTCGGGAGAATGCGCTTCCTGCGCTGCCACGATCAGGTACTGCTTATAGTCCTGGGGAAGGCGTCCAACGGCGGTGACCCCTGTCGCCTGTCTTATTGCGTTGGCGAGGTCCTCATAAGTGAGACGTTGCGAAGCCAGTCGAGCTGGGTCGGCGACGACTTCGACTTCACGCACATCGCTTCCCTGCACGTCGACACGCCCGACGCCCGGCACCCGCGAGATAAGTGGCTTCAGCTGATATCGCGCGACGTCGTAGAGCGTCGCTGGATCACCGCCTTCGAGGTTGTAGGAAAGAATTGGAAAGAGCGACGGGGTCATTCGCTCGACTTCAATATCGAGCTCGCTCGGCAGCGACGTCCGCACCTGATTCACGCGCGCCTGAACCTGCTGCAGCGCGTAAGTCATGTCGGTACGGTCGGAGAAGGTCACGCTGATTTCGGCTGACCCGCGGATCGTGCGCGACCGCACGCGCATCACTCCCGGGACGATGCTGACCGCCTCCTCGATCGGCCTCGTCACTGAAAAGAGCAGCTGCCGCGCGCCCAGTGACGACCCTTGGCCGACAATCAGGACTCGTGGGAACGCAAGCTCTGGATAGATCGCGGAGGGAAGCCTTGACGCGGCGTAGATTCCACCAGCGCTGAGCAACCCGACGAGCAGGTAGATGAACCTGCGCTGTGCGGCGAGAGAGTCGAATAGCGACTTCACTATTTCGCCTGTACTACTTTGACGCTGTCCTCCAGCCCGTACGCGCCCTCGGTAACGACCAGTTCTCCCGCCGCCAGACCGCTGAGAATCTCGGCGGTTGTTTCGCTCCTCCGTCCAACGGTGACTTTGCGCTCACGCACGATGTTGCCGGAGCCAACGACAAAGACCTTGTACCCGTCACCCTCCGGAACCAATGCAGCAACCGGAATCACGATGGCGCGCGGGTGAACGCCGGTGGAGATCTGACCGAAAATCGTTTCTCCGATTCTCAGTGCTCTGACGGAAGGAGGAGCTTGAGCGCGCACCGCGACGCTACGGGTCGCCGAGTCGACGGTGCCACCAACGTCGATAATTCGACCGACCCCGAGTGGCTCTCCATTCGCACTCTCACCGGCGCTGAGCGTGACGGCAGCTCCCGGAGCAATTCGAGCCGCGTCCGACGGCGAGACGTTGAAGATGATGTCGAGAGCGCCGAGATCCGCTACTTCGACAATCGGTTGATTGGCGTCAACCGAGGCGCCAAGGGGCGCATTCAGTCGGGTGACTATGCCGGAGATGGGAGCGCGCATTACGGCAAGCTGCGCCGAGCGGCGCGCCGTGGTCGCGACAGCCCGAGCCTGCGCCAGCTCGGTTGCCGCCTGGTCGGCATCTTTGCGCGGAATGATGCCGGCGTCGGCGAGCCTGCGCGCTCTCTCATAATTCCGCTCGGCGGCGGTGAGAGCGGCTTCGGCGCTCTGCGCGGCAGCAATAAAAGGAGCTTGCTCGAACGCGACGAGTGCCGTACCCGTCGAGACTTTCTGACCCTGCGAGACATAAACGACTGCGATTCGTGCCGGGGCCGGCGCGCTCAGCGATGCGAGGTGCCCCGCGCGCGCGCTCACAGATCCGATCGAGCTGACGATATCCGCAAACGGAGCGATGATCGCAGTAGCTGTTTTCACCTGAACGAGTGCCGCCGTGTCGGACTTGGTGTCTGTTCTTCGACAGCTGGTGATCACAAGTATCAGAACCGCGAGAGCGCGTTTCATCGTATCGATGTCGGAAGTTCGTAGAGACGGAGTGTCGAAATTGCGATCCAGGCTTGGGCCAGATCGTCGATGTACTGCGACAGAATCTCGCGCGCGTTACGCTGCGCTTCTAGCACTGCCGGCAGCCCTTGCGCGCCTTCTCTGTACGCGGTGAGTGACATCGCCGCTATGCGAGTCGCACTTTCGACCAGGACTCGGTCGCGCTGAAGCTTTTCCAGCGCCAGGTTCCGCGATCTCGCCGCACGTCCAATTGCTGTCTGCGTCTCGAAACGGGCAAGCGCGAGCTCGGCGCGGGCACGCTCACGTTCTGCTTCGGCCAGCGCGATTGGTCCGCGATTTCGATTCAGGATCGGCAGAGGAATCGAGAAGCCGAAGGTCGGGAGAATTCCCGGCTCGGACGGATCTCCGTGCTCGATCCCTGCCTGGATGCTGAATGGCGCGACGATGCTGCGGCGCTGAGCGCGGACCGATAACTCCGCCGCCGTCAGTGCTTGCTCGGCTGCCGCAACTGGCAGGGTCCGTAGCGGTGTGGCCCCCAGTGCATTCGGTGGCAGTGTCAGCGAGTCTACCGGAGTGACAGCAACGCCGCTGGTGTCGAGACCCATTACCGCCTGCAAGTCGAAAAGGGTTGAGACGTATGTGAGCGAATCTCCTGCAGCCAGATTCGCAGCCTGACCGGCGTTGACCGTCGCCAACAGAACGTCGAGCTCGCTGGCGTCTCCAGCGTCCCGTCTCACGATCGCCATGCGACGCAGGCTGTCAGCGTCCTTGGCATTTCTGCGAGCCAGGCGGACGTGCTCGAATGCGGCGAGGGCGCGCGTGTAGGTCGTATCTGCGTCGAGCGCAGCGGCCGCGCGCTCGAAGCGAAACCTATACTGACTGGCAAGCCGCAACGCTTGGGCGGATCTGATACGTGCGCTGCGCGCGCCAGTGATGTCGAGCGGGAGGTCTACGATCTCGTGATAGTTGGGCGTCGACTTGCTGTAGGTCGCGCTCACACTCGGGTTGTCCCACTGACGCGCCGAGAGAAGCTGGGCGGAGCCCACCAGGGTATCGGCACGCGCCACTGCTGCACGCGCACCGCGAGTGATGGCGGCCTCCACCGCCTGCTGCCGGGTAATGGGTTGCTGGCTCCGTCCAACCGCCGACACTGAGAGGAGGAGTGCGGTTGAACGGACAATCGATCGCATCAGGAAATTTACGCTTTCGGTGCGAAGACGAGACGGGTGGGGCAAGGCGCATCCCAACGCCCACCCCACCCGTTGCCGCGATCGGAGTTCGCGGAAGGTGGTAGCCGGTGTAAAGCTACTTCTTTGGTGTCGTCTTCTTTACTTCCTTCGCTTCTTTCGCCGCTTCCTTCTTCTCCGTCTTCGCCGACTCGTGCGTATGGGCGACTACACTGCCGTCAATGGCGTTGACGTTCACTTCCTCCACGCCGCTCTTGCCCGGAACTGAGATGTCGTAGGAGTAAATCAGTTTTCCGTGCTCCCGCTCCAGCTCGCTGGACTTGACCGTTCCGTTCGGAACTTCCTTGAGCGCGGTTGCCCGTGCAGTCTCCTCGGAGATCTTGGCTTCCTTCTGGAGCGCTGCCTTGCTCTCGGCCTTCCTGGCTCTCTTGTGCGACTTGGCGGTCGTGCTTGCCTGCGTTGCCGGCTTCGCTGTGCTCTTGTAAGTGGTTCCCTGTGCCCCGGCGACGGTGGTGGTAGCAGCGATGGCGACGGCCACGGCTATCACTTTCAACATGCGTCCTCCTCAATATGTTTGACTGCAGCCCGCGTAGATCGCGGAAGTTAGCCCGCGGTTATCGGCTGTATCTTAGAAGCCGTAGCTGTCATCCTGATTACATAGTGGGCAGCCCAAATCACACCATGTAAATTGGCGCCATGCGAGTTCTCTTAGTCGAAGACGATCCCGGGCTGGCGGCCATCATAAAAACCGGCTTCGCTGAGCACGGAGTTCAGGTCGTCACGGTCGCCAACTATGGTGACGGGAAGATGAAAGCTCTGCTCGGCACTTTTGACGTCATCATTCTCGATGTGATGTTACCGGGCGGCAGTGGATTTGATCTCTGCCGCGAGCTGCGCTCCCGTGCGATTGCAACACCGATCCTGATGCTGACGGCCCGCGACACCGTCGACGATCGCGTTGCCGGACTGGAAGTGGGCGCCGACGACTATCTCACCAAACCGTTTGCGTTTCGCGAGTTGCTGGCGCGAGTTAGAGCGCTGGCGCGGCGCCGCGGCGCTCCGCTGCCGGAAACACTCCGCGTGTCGGACCTGGAGGTTGATCTGGAAGCGCAACGAGTGCGGCGCGCCGGCAAGCCGATTGAGCTGACGGCGAAGGAGTTCTCGCTGCTCGAGTTCTTCGTCCTCCATCATGGCCAGGTCGTCGATCGAGCTGCGATTACCGCCCATGTGTGGGACGAAAACCACGATCCCTTCACCAACGTGCTCGAGGTATTGGTGCGCCGACTACGACGGAAGATCGACGACGAGTTTCCCGTCAAGTTGATCCAGACTGTGCGCGGCGCCGGGTATCGCTTTGGCGACTGAAGCGACATCGTCGCGGCTGGGAATCCAGCGACTCGTTCGACTGCGGCTGCGACTCACAATCTGGTATGTAGCGACATTCGGACTGATCATCCTCCTGCTCGGGGCGGGTTTGTTCACGGTGATCAGTTACCAGATCTCTCAACAGCTCGACGACTCACTCCGCGACGCAACGCTGGAGCTGATTCGGGCGGCGCGGATCAGGGAGATCGAGCAAGCGTCTGTACGCGGACGACTGATCGACGCGGTCGACGAGCTCAATATCCCCGATCGAATGCTTTACCTGCTCGACCCGAATGGAAAACCGCTCAGGCCCGCCAAGGTCGACCCGTGGATTATTGAGGCAGCGAAGGAGGCCGGACGGACCGGGCAGGTTACGGTCCAGCGAGACGTGCCCGAGAACAAGACCCTCCGTCTTCATGCGCTGCGGTTCAAGCTCTCATCTGGTCAGCAGCTGGTGGCGGTTGCAGTTGCCGATCAGGAGGAGCTGGAGAACAAGTACACCGATCTCATCGCCGCCTTCGTCGGAATCGCTTTCCTTGCGCTCGTCCTCGTCGCGGCGGGCGGATTCCTGCTCGTTCGCCAATCGACTGCGCCAATCGAGCGATCGATCGAGTTCATGCGCCGCTTCATGGCGGACGCAGCCCACGAGCTGAGAACTCCGATCACCATCCTGCGGACGCGCGCAGAGATAGCGCTACAGCAGCCGCGTGATTCCAGGGATTACGTCTCGGCGCTGCACGGCGTGGAGGCAGAAGCGCGACGACTGGGAAGTATCGTCGACAGCCTGCTCGTTCTGGCGCGTGCCGACACGGGCGAGCGTCAGATCGAGAAAGAGCGGATCTTCCTGGACGACATAGCCATCGATGCAGCCGGGGCAGCTCGTCTCGTCGCCAAGCAGAAGAACGTCGAGATTACGGTCGACGACTTCGAGGAAGCGCCGATCGAGGGGGACGCGTCGCTCATCCGCCAACTGGTGATGATAGTCCTCGACAATGCGGTGAAGTTCACCGACTCGGGGGGAGAAGTACACGTAAGCGTGTCGATGCTGGAGGGGGCACCGACATTTTCGGTGGATGACACTGGCATCGGCATCAAACCTGAGGATTTGTCGCGCGTGTTCCAGCGATTCTTTCGCGGAGAGACGGCCCGCAGTCGAACGGATGGTGCAGGTCTCGGTCTGTCCATCGCCAGCTGGATCGCACGCGAACACGGAGCTACCATCTCGCTCAAGTCGGAGCACGGGAAAGGTACGAAGGTCGTCGTGACGTTCCCTCGCACCGCCAGCGG
>DASXSL010000064.1:0-9140 GCA_036506035.1 Gemmatimonadaceae bacterium
CCGCCAACAAAGTCGAATTCGTGGCGCGCGAGAAGGAGATTGTGAAAGGCGTGCGCGTCATTCCCACTCCCGGCCACACGCCCTTCCACCAGAGCATCCTCATCGAGTCAGCCGGCGAGCGCGCGTTGTACCTCGGTGATCTCGTTCCGACGCACGCACACCTGCCACTGCCGTGGATCATGGGCTACGACGTCGAGCCGCTCGTCACTCTGGAAACCAAGCGTCGGATTTTGAAGCAAGCGGTGGAGGAGGATTGGTTGCTGATATTCGAGCACGACGCATCCGTCGCCTGGGGGAAGGTGGAGCACGACGGGAAGGCGTACCGGCTCAAGGACAGCTAGCGCTACGCAAGCGAATAAGACAACTACCTGCTGGGCGCTGACCGCTTCGATCGCTAAGCGCTTACCGCTGCAACCGACTAGACAGATTTCCTTGGCGCTCTAGGCAACTGCTGCAGTTTCCTTAACCCAAATGAGATCTGTCCTGTCGTAGGCAGCGGTTAGCAATCAGCGACAGCAGCGATCAGCGCCCAGCAGGCAGTTGTCTTTGACTCAGGCCTCTCGGAGATATGGAGTTTGCGTGATGCCGCTACGAGAGCGGTTGATACAGCTCTATCCGATTCCCCTCGGGGTCCCTTATCCACGCAAACCGCCCGTAGTCAAAGTCCTCGGTCTTCTCTATCTCGACCCCGTCCGCCTTGAGCTGGTCGAGAAAGGCCTGCAGGTCCCGGACACGGTAGTTGATCACGCACTCGCGCCGTTCTGCCGGCAATGCGGTTTTGGCTTGGGAAATCGAGAAGACCGTAGAATCAACCTGTGACGAGTCGCCGAGCCGGCGGTACTTGAACTCAGTGCCGTAAACCTTTCCATCCTCGTAGGTTTCGAGCCTGAGGCCGAAGTGGTGCGCGTACCAGTTGGACAGCGCCTTGGCGTCGTTGGCATAGAGAAAAACTCCGCCGATTCCATCCACGGAAATCCGCTTTTCGATGCGTCCACCGATCACGTTCTTGGCCATGCTCGCGAATCTAGAGATCAAATGATGCGCCCGGAAGCTGGGTCCGAGTGCTTGCAGATGTAACCTGACGCGTCTATCTTACGTCCTCACAATGCGATAAGTGGGCGATCCGGGCGGATCACCCCACCCTCTGGCCCTCGATGTTCGAGGTGTGCTACAGGAGTTCAAGCCAACGGGATGCCCCGCAAGGGCGACATCTCTCCGCGCGGACTCCGAAAAGGGGGCCGCGTTTTTGTTTTCTTTCAGTTAACGGGGCTCGTATTCAGGACACAACCAAACGCGTACGCGTCAACAAACAGATCCGCATTAGTCCGATCAGAGTAATCGCTGCCGATGGCGCGCAGCTCGGCAT
This sequence comes from Gemmatimonadaceae bacterium, assembly GCA_036506035.1. Lineage (GTDB taxonomy): Bacteria > Gemmatimonadota > Gemmatimonadetes > Gemmatimonadales > Gemmatimonadaceae > UBA4720. The sequence goes on from DASXSL010000064.1 coordinate 1,367, forward strand.
CATGGACGTCGAAACCGCGCTTGCCGCGGCGATCGAGCAGGGACTGGATCTGGTGGAAGTCGCACCAATGGCGAGGCCGCCCGTGGCCCGCATCATGGATTACGGGAAGTTCAAGTTCGAGCAGGCCAAGATGGCCCGCCAGGCCAAGAAGAAGCAGCACGTCATTCACCTCAAGGAAGTGAAGTATCGGCCGGGGATCGAAGAGCACGACTTCATGACCAAGACTCGCCACGCGCGGGAGTTTCTGCAGGACGGAAACAAGGTGAAGGTGACGCTCATGTTTCGGGGCAGACAAATCGCCCACCCGGAGCTTGGACGTCAGGTCGTAAACAGGGTCGCTCAGGAGCTTGCCGACGTGGCAAAAATCGAGAGCGATCCGAAGTTCGAAGGCAAATTCATGACGATGATCCTCGCGCCCAAATAGCGCGAGTCCACATACAGGAATCAGCAATGCCCAAGATGAAATCGCACAAAGGTGCGAGAAAGCGTTTCAAGATCACCGGCTCGGGAAAGGTCAAACGCTTCAAGGCGTTCAAGAGCCACATCCTTACCAAGAAGTCGTCGAAGAGAAAGCGTCACCTCCGTAAGGGCACGCTCATTCTGACTCCCGGCGAACGAAAGAACATCAAGCGCCTGCTGCAGGCGTAGAGGAATAGACAATGCCACGCGTTAGATCGAACGTCGCGCGCTTGAAGCGCAAGAAGCAGGTGATGAAGGCCGCACGCGGTGCCTTTGGCGCGCGGAGCAAGCTGTGGAAGGCGGCGAAGGAGAACGTCGAGCGCGGCTGGAAGTATGCCTACCGTGATCGCAAGAACAAGAAGCGCGATTTCCGTCGTCTGTGGATCGTCCGCATCAACGCGGGCGCGCACCAGAACGGAATGTCGTACTCGGTCTTCATGAACGGCCTCAAGAAGGCGGGCATCGAAATAGATCGAAAGATTCTGTCAGAATTGGCTGTCAACGATTCTGAGGCGTTTACCGCTCTCGCCGAAAAGGCGAGGTCAGCCTTAGACGCCGCGTAACGTCTTCGCAAGGATTCAAAAAGGACTCCGCCGGCGCTAATGTCCAACCAGCGCGGTGGAGTCTTTTGCTTTACTGCCCACCCCAACTCTGAACCGTGACGCTTTCGGAATTTCAGCAGCTTGTTACCTCACTCGCCGCTGACGGCGAGAAGCTGATCGACGCGGCGACGACGACCGTACTGCTTGAAGAGGCGCGCACCTCGCTCCTCGGAAGAAAGTCCGGACGACTGCCGGAGCTCTTCAAGCAGCTGCCATCGCTCGCGCCGACCGAGCTGCGCGAAGCGGGCTCGTTGATCAATGCCGTCAAGGCGAAGCTCGAGAGCCATCTCGACGATCGTCGCCGACAGCTGGAAGCGGCGAGCTCGTCGCAGCGGAAAGTCGATCTCACCATGCCGGCGAGACGGCAATGGCTCGGCTCGAAGCATCCCGTCACGCTGGTCATCGAGGAGATCGAAGAGATCTTCCGTGAGCTTGGCTTCACCATCGCACTGGGGCCGGAAGCGGAGACGGAGTGGTACAACTTCACCTCGCTCAACTTTCCGCCGGATCATCCTGCCCTCGATCTGCACGACACACTTTACCTCGGCGAGAACGTCCTGCTCAGGACACACACGTCACCGGTGCAGATCCGCACGATGCAGAAGTACAAACCGCCGATAAGAATCCTGAGCCCGGGAAACGCCTACCGCCGCGACTTCTTCGACGCGTCGCACGCGCCGATGTTCGCGCAGATCGAGGGACTCGCCATCGACGAAGGTGTCAGCTTCGTCGACCTCAAGGCAACACTGACTCATTTCGCCAACAGATTCTTCGGCAAAACCAAAACTCGTTTTCGTCCGAGCTATTTCCCCTTCACTGAGCCGTCGGCCGAGATGGATGTGGAGTGCCAGCTCTGTCACGGATCCGGCTGCCCAAGCTGCAAGGGCACCGGCTGGATGGAGATACTCGGCTCCGGCATGGTGCATCCCTCGGTGATCAACGCTGCCGGCCTCGATGGTGAGCGCTATACCGGCTGGGCATTCGGAATGGGGCCAGCTCGCATCGCGATGCTCCGCTACGACATTCCGGACATACGGATTCTCTACGACTCTGATGTTCGGTTCCTCTATCAGATCTCGCGATGAACGCTTCGTACGAGTGGCTACGCGCGTTTGTCCCGTTCACTCTCAGTCCGACTGAGTTACGTGACCTGCTGACGTCCCGGTGTGCGACAGTCGACGATCTGGTCGCGTTCCGGGAAGATTTGCGCGACGTCGTCATCGGCCGCGTTGTCGAAGTCACCAAGCATCCGAACTCCGATCGCCTCTGGCTGACAAAGGTAGACGCAGGCGGCGGTGCAATTCTCGATGTCGTCTGTGGCGCTGCCAACGTCACTGCCAACACCCTTTACCCGTTCGCTCCAGTCGGAGCTACGCTGCCTGGCGGCCTGAAGATCGAGAAGAAAAAAATTCGCGGTGAGACTTCGGAAGGCATGCTCTGCTCGGCCAGGGAGCTCGGGCTCGGCCAGGATCACGAAGGGATCATGGCACTCGCGATCAGCGCTGAGCCTGGGAGCAAGTTCCTCGACGCGATGCCGATCGGTGATACGCGCCTCGTCATCGATGTGCTTCCAAATCGGCCCGACCTGCTCTCACACGAAGGTCTGGCGCGCGAGATTGCTGCGGCAACTGGCGGAACGGTCACCCGACCGGAGATCGCCGAAGACAAATCGTTCATCATTCGAACGCACACGGTGAAGGCGACTTCAGGAAAAGTCGGCGACATCACTGTCAAGCTGGAAGACACCGACGGCTGCCTGCGTTATGCGGGCGCGGTCATCACAGGCTTGAAAGTCGGACCGTCACCGGATTGGCTGGTTCAACGACTCCAATCAGTCGGCTTGCGCTCGATCAACAACGTCGTCGACGTCACGAACTACATGCTCCATGGTTTCGGGCAACCTATGCACGCCTTCGACCTGGAGAAAATCGCGCACAACACCGTCGTCGTACGCAAAACTCGAGGCGAAGAGTTGCTGAGGACTCTGGACGGAGTCGACAGAACCCTGCCCCCCGGCTCGGTCGTGATCGGTGACGCGGAGCGTGCGCAGGCGATCGCCGGCGTGATCGGAGGCAGCGGCAGCGAAGTATCCGAGGAAACCACCGAGATTTTTCTGGAGGTCGCCGCATTCAATCCTGCCAGGATCCGCGCAACGCGGCGGAAGCTCGGCGTATCGACAGACGCCAGCTATCGGTTCGAGCGCGGCGTCGACGTCGACGCCATTCCGGGACTCGTTGATTACGCAGTTCGCCTGATTCTGTCCGTTGCTGGCGGAATACCGCAGGGAAGTCCCATCGATTTATATCCCTTGCCAAAGCGTCCCCAGCCGATCTCCCTGAAGCTCGTTCGTGTCGCTCGGCTTCTTGGCGAGCCCGTCGATGCGTCCGAGGTCGAAAAGAATCTCAGGCTGGTTGGATTCCGGATCGCACCCGAAGCAAAGGATGTCCTCAAGATCTCCCCACCCAGCTGGCGCCACGATGTCAAAAGCGATGTCGATCTCGCCGAGGAGATTGCTCGTCTGCGCGGGTACGACACGTTCTCGTCGGAATTGCGTCCGTTCCGGTCGAGTGAAGTGCCTGACGCGCCACTGGTTGCGGTGACGCGACGAGTTCAGGACGCACTCGTTGGCGCCGGGCTGAATGAGATCCGCCCGATGCCGTTTGTCTCGGAGAAAAAAGGCGGCACGGTGCGCGTCACCAATCCGTTGGCGGAGGACGAAGCGTATCTGCGCGGCGATCTCATGACGACTCTGATTTCCCGCGCCGAGTACAATCTCGCGCGGATGCAGGGGAACGTTCGCCTCTTCGAGATAGGTACCGCCTTCTTCGCGGGAGACGAGCAGGCGGTGCTGCCCGGTCCGAAGAAAGCTGCGGTTCCACGAGAGGAGATGCACGTCGCGGCGCTGGTGATGGGACAGCGATCGCCAACGCATTTCACCAAAGCAGTGCAGCCCAGCTACGACGAGTGGGACATCAAGTTTCTGGCGGAGCGCGCCGCCATGGCGGCGTTCCCGGAAGCGCATATCGATCTCATGCCAGGCAGCGGCGACACTCTGTGGGACATCTCTGTCAACAACGTGAAGGTCGGTACGGCGCGGAAGCTGACGCTGGACGCCCCAGTTTGGGCAAAGCCGGCCTTTGGGTTCGAGATCAATCTCGAAGCAGTGGATCAGAGCCTGGCCCGGCACAAGAGATACGATCCGATCCCGGCAACTCCGCGCGCGCAGGTCGATCTGGCTTTGATTGCTGCGACGAGTGTGACCGCCGCGCAAATCGAAGCAGTCATCAGAAGAGAGGCGGGCGACCTGCTCGAGACGCTGACACTCTTCGACGAGTTCATCGGTCAGGGTATTCCCGAGGGATCTCGCAGTCTCGCGTGGGCGTTGACGTTCAGAGACCGTGAGCGCACACTAAAGGACAAAGAGGTGCAGGGAAGAACGGAAAAGATCGTCAAAGCACTCGAAGGAGAGCTCGGTGTCAGACAGCGTACGTCCTGAAAGAGCCGCGTTCGCGGAGCTCGAGCAGCTTGTCAAGCACCTCGGTGATGAGCTCGCATCCTTCCGTCGTCGTGCGTTGCAAGCTGAGGCACGGCTGAAGACGCTTGAATCCACCGGGGTCAAGGGCGTCGTTTCCCCCGAGCGCGTCCAATTCCTTGAGCGAGAGAATGCCGGTCTCAACAAGCGCCTGGCGACTGCTCGCGAGCGTACCCAGCAGATGATCGACCGCGTCCGTTTCCTCAGGCAGCAGCACGACGGAGCGCCTGCTCGTTGAGCTCCAAGAAGAACGTCGTCCGCGTCACAATCCTCGGTGACGAGTACTCGATCAGGAGCGATGTCAGTCCTGAGCGCACCCGCGCTGTGGCCGAGCACGTCGACAACGTCATCCGCGAGACGATGCAGGCGGGGAATATCGTCGAGACGCAAAAGGCGGCGATCCTCGCCGCTTTGAGTATCACCGACGAGCTTTTTGATGCTCGCGAGGCGGGTCAGGATCTCGCTGGATCAATGAAGCGCCTGAGTAGTGAGATCAGGCCCTGGCTCCCGCCCGCCAAGCGAAAGGAGTAGCTGAGAGCGTCAACGGCCCGCCTTCAATGGTGCCCGCCTTGACACGCGACTCTCGCCCAAATCCCGAAACGACATTACTTTAGGGGCAACTACGCGACGACTTTCCGGCGCGATAGGGGCCGCCTGTGGCATTTGTCCGCGGGCCCAACATAGATCGAGATATGACGAATCCCGCTTGGTTATCCGCAGCTGGCATACTCCTGTTTGTAATTGCCGGTGCGGTTTTTTTCTTTATCGGCAGAAAGCTCGGGGGAAACGCAGAGCTTAGACGGCAGCGGGCAGCTCACGCGACAGCGGAAGAGACGGTGAAGCGGATCGTCGGTGAAGCCGAGCGTGAGGCCGAGAGCCTGCGTAAGACGGCGGTTCTGAGCGGCAAGGAAGAGTTGATCAAGCTGCGTGAGGAGTGGGAGCTCGAGGTCCGCAGCCGGAGAGAAGAAGTCGAGCGCGAAGAGCGCCGGGTCGACGAGCGCGAGGGCCAACTCAACCGCAAGTACGATCTCCTCGAGCAGCGCGAGCGAGACACCAACCGTCGCGCTGAAGCAGTCGCGACCAACGAGCGCAACCTTACCCAGCGACAACAGGAGCTCGAAAAGCTCCTCGGCGAAGAGAGACGCCGTCTCGAACAGCTGGCCGGAATCTCAGCAACCGATGCCAAGGCGGAGCTGATGCATCGGATGGAAGAAGAGGCCCAGGCCGACGCAGCGAACAGAATTCGTGAGATTCGCGAGACTGCCAAACGGAACGCCGAGCGCGAAGCGAAGAAAATCATCGCGTTGGCTATCCAGCGCATTGCGGCGGAGCAGAGCGTCGAGGCGACGGTATCAGCGGTGTCGCTGCCCAACGATGAAATGAAAGGGCGCATTATCGGTCGCGAGGGGAGGAACATCCGCGCGTTCGAGCTGGCGACGGGTGTCGATGTGATCATCGACGATACGCCTGACACGGTAGTGGTCTCGTGCTTCGATCCGGTGCGCCGCGAGATCGCACGACTCTCGCTGGAGAAGCTCGTCGCCGACGGACGCATCCATCCAGGGCGCATCGAGGAAGTCGTCAACAAGTCGAGGCAGGAAGTCGAGGCTTCAATCATCGAGTCAGGGGAGCAGGCGGCGTACGAGAGCGGAGTCCATGGACTGCATCCGGAGCTGGTAAAACTGATCGGCCGCATGCGGTGGAGAACCAGCTATGGCCAGAACATTCTGAACCACTCCAAGGAAGTCGCCTGGCTGGCGGGGATCATGGCCGCCGAGCTCGGACTCGATGTCAACCTGGCGCGCCGCGGCGCGCTACTTCACGACGTCGGAAAGGTTCTTACCCATGAACACGAAGGCACCCACGTTCAGCTCGGCGTCGAGGTGGCGACTCGTTATGGAGAGAATCCGCTGGTGGTGAACTGCATTGCGGCGCATCACGACGATGTCCCGCACGAGAGCGAGATCTCGGTGCTGGTGCAAGCTGCCGACGCCATCTCCGGCGCTCGACCCGGCGCCCGGCGCGAAGCTTTCGAGACTTACGTGAAACGGCTAGAAGGTCTCGAGAAGATCGCGTCGAGCTATCGGGGAATCGAAAAAGTCTTCGCCATTCAGGCGGGCCGCGAGATCCGCGTCATCGTGACGCCGGAAGAGGTCGATGATCCTCGGATGTCGTCGCTTACCGAAGAAATCGCGCGTCGCATCGAAGCGGAGCTGCAGTACCCGGGGCAGATCAAAGTCGTGCTGATCAGGGAGACGAGAGCAGTGGACTTTGCCCGCTAAGTTGATCGATGGCCGCGCGATAGCGAAAAAAGTTCGCGCGGATGCAGCGGAGCGTGCAAAGAAACTGGCAGAGCGAGGCATAAAGCCGGGGCTCGCCGTTGTGCTCGTCGGAGAAGATCCCGCCAGCGTCGTTTACACCAGCGCAAAATCGAAAGCCGCGGAAGAGGCCGGGATGTACAGCCTCAACCTCCGCCTCCCTGCGGAAATCTCCCAGGCGGACCTGCTGGCGCGTGTCGACGCCTTGAACTCCGATCCGCGGATCCACGGCATATTGGTTCAGATGCCGCTTCCCAGGCATATCGATCCTGACGCCGTCATCCGCCGCATCGATCCAGCCAAGGATGTGGATGGATTTCATCCGGTGAATGTCGGAAAGATGCTTATCGGCGAGCGCGACGGATTCATTCCTTGCACGCCGGCTGGAATACAGGTGCTGCTCCAGGAGAGCGGCGTAAAGACGCCGGGAAAGAACTGCGTGGTGATCGGTCGCAGCAACATTGTCGGGAAGCCGATGGCGACGCTATTGATGCAGGACAATGAAAACGCGAACTGCACGGTTACCGTTTGTCATCGTCACACGGTCGATCTCAAATCACACACGAGAACAGCCGATATTCTTATCGTTGCCGCGGGAAGGCCGCGAATGGTAACCGGCGACATGGTAAAGCCCGGCGCGGTGGTGATTGACGTCGGCACGAATCGGGTAAATGATCCAGGTACGAAATCGGGGACGCGCCTCCAGGGCGATGTCGATTTCGAGTCGGTGCGGGAGGTTGCTTCGAAGATCACTCCGGTTCCCGGGGGAGTCGGTCCGATGACGATTGCGATGCTGATGGCAAACACCGTTCGTGCTGCGGAGATGACCGTTCGGTGAGGCCGATACCGTTCGACCTTTTCGA
>DASXSL010000065.1:0-3622 GCA_036506035.1 Gemmatimonadaceae bacterium
CGCTTCCCTCTTCCCGCTCTCATCCCTTCACGCTCCCGGCCATCACGCCCTGGATGTAGTAACGCTGCAAGAATAGAAAGACTGCCAAAACAGGAATTACCGTCAGCACCGACCCCGCCATCATCAGCTCTGTGTCCTGCACGTGCTCACCCGACAGATTTGCCAGCGCGACCGGCAGTGTGTAGTGAGCTTCATCGCTCAGCACGATCAACGGCCACATGAAATCGTTCCACGTGGCCAGGAAAGTCCAGATCGCCAGCGTCGCCAGAATCGGCAGAATCCCGGGCACCACCACTTCCCAATAAATCCGCAGCTCCGACGCGCCATCGATGCGCGCCGCATCGAGCATGTCGTCAGGAATCGACAACGCGTACTGCCGAATCAGAAAAATCCCGAAGATGGTCGCCATCCCCGGTATGATCACACCCCAATAGGTGTTGACCAGGTGCAAATTCTTCATCAGCAGGAACAGCGGCAGCATCGCGATCTGTACTGGCAGCACCAGTCCCAGTGACAAAAGTCTGAATGTGCGATCACGCCCGCGGAATCTCAGCTTCGCAAACGCATAGCCGGCCATCGAGTTCACCACCAGCGACACACCCGTTACGACCACCGCGATGAGTGTGCTGTTGAACAGGTATCGTCCCAGGTTCAGCCGGGTGAACAGCTCACGGTAGTGACTGAAGGTGAGGTGGCTGGGGATCAAGTGCGGCGGATAAGTACTGGCCTCGCCCGTCGGCATGACCGAAGCCGACACCATCCACAGCATCGGGAACAGCGCGATCAACGCACCAATGATCAGCAGCGCATAAAGCACGACCTGCGAAATACGCCGCCGAACCCGTGCCGACTTAAACCCACCACCCTGTCCCGTCGACTGCAGCGCCGAGCTATCAGCTGTGGAGCTGACAGCGCCCAGCGGTGCAGTTCGCTTTTGACTTTCGTCAAACCGCGGATTCGTCCTCGACACTACACTCTCTCCTTCTGCAGTCGAAACTGTATGAGCGTCGCGATCAGAATCACGATGAACAGGACGAACGCAATGGCAGCGGCGTACCCCATCCTCCACCAGCGGAACCCTTCCTCGTACATCATTAGCACCACGCTTGTCGTGGCGCGCAGCGGTCCCCCGCTCGTCATCACGTACGGCTCCGAGAACAGCTGGAAGTACCCGATCATGGTGATGACACTCACAAACAGCATCGTCGGGCCGAGCAAAGGCAGCGTGATGTTGAAAAAGCGACGCACCGGTCCAGCGCCATCGATCTCCGCCGCGTCGTAGAGATCCTGCGGAATCGCCTGCAGCCCGGCGATGAAGATCAGCATGTTGTAGCCGAACTGCTTCCACACCGCTAGCAGAATGATCGCCGGCATCGCCCAGTGTGGATCGCCGAGCCAGTCTATTGGACTTACACCTACACGGGACAATGCGTAATTGAGCAGACCGTAGCGGGTGTGGTACAGGTAGCGCCAGACGATGGCAACGGCGACCAGGGTCGTCACGAACGGCGTGAAGTAAATCGTGCGGAAGAAGCTCTTGAACCGAACCAGCCTGGCGTTGAGCAACAGCGCGGTTGCCAATGACACCGCGATGGTGAGCGGTCCGCCAACCAGCGCGAAGTAGAAAGTGTTCCTGAGCGCCTGCCAGAACTCCGGCGTATGCAGCAGCTTGCTGTAGTTAGCGAGGCCGACAAAGCGCGTGCCGCCTGGATTGGCGATGGCGTAGATATCGAAATCCGTGACGCTCAGCACCAGCGACGCCAGTACGGGCAGGAAGAAGAAGACAAAAATCAGAATCAGCGCGGGCGCAAGGAACCACCACGCCGCCTTCCCGACATCCGCGGGCGTGTGCGCTCCCGGATCCCTCGCCCACCGCAACCGCCGCCGCAGTCCGCCGAGCATTCCCGGCAGCGGCTCGGAGATGAGCTCGTCGGACGCAGCACCACTCGGCGGAATCGTCGCACTCATAGATGCGCTTTAAGCTGACAGCGGCCAGCGTCTATAAAAGTCGTAAGCTCACAGCGCTCAGCCATCACGTTCACGACATCGACAAGAGCGAGCAGCTCATTATCCCACCGGCTCCCAGCCATCACGGCCGAGTACTCTGACTCAACAAGTATCTCCTTTTCTCCAGCATGGCGTTGACGTCCTGATCCAACGAGGCCAGCGTCTGATCGACTGTTTTGGCTTTCCGAATCGCCTGCTCCCCATGCTCGTAGATCGTCGTCGCGATCTCTTCCCATTCGGGAACCTGCGGCGTCGGCACCACTCGCTCCAGCTGCTCGCGAAATGCTCGCGCGTATTTATTGTTGGCGAGAGTGGTATCTGCCCACGCGGACTTCCTCGGCGGCAGATCTCCCGTCAAACGGTAGAACTGGACCTGCACCGATGCCTGCGAGAGATACTCCATCAACATCCACGCTTCACGCTTGTGCTTCGATGCCGAGAAGAGCGACAGACTCGATCCTCCAGCGAGCGAGGCACCGGGTCCGGTTGGCCCTGGTATCGGCGTGGTCATCCAGTTTTTCTGGGTGATGGAGTCGAGCCGGTTCTTCATTTCCCCGATGAGCCAGGGACCGGAGATGAACATAGCGATGTTGCCGCGCTCGAATTCCTGAAAAAGATTCGACACCTGCGACGTGGAGACCGGCGACGAAAGGCCCTGCCGATAGAGACTGATGTAGAAGTCGAACCCGCGCCGGAACTCAGGCTGCTCGAAGGCGCCGTATCTTCCGCCGTCACGCAAAATCGGCGAGCCAACGTTGAGCGCGAAGATGACTGGCTGCGGCCACTCGTTGGTCGGCATGAGGAGCGGGTACTGATTGGGCGCCATGTTCTGCTTGATCTTCTTCATCGCCGCAACCCAATCGCTCCACGTCTTCGGGAATTCCTTGTAGCCCGCTTTGGCGAGCAGATCGGTGCGATAGAAGATCAACCGCGTGTCGACGTACCATGGAATGCCGTACGTCTTTCCGTTGACGACGTTGGTCTTCCAGATCCCGTCGAAGAAATCGTCGCGTCTGATCACTCGCGATTGATTGACGAAGCTGTCGAGTGGTGCGAGGGCATTGAGCGCGACGAACTCTGGCACCCACGTATTGCCGAGCATAGCGATGTCGGGCGTCGCCTCACCGACGTAGGCGGTGAGCAGCTTCTCGTGCGCGGCGGTCCACGGAATTTGCTGAACTTCGACGTGAATATCGGGATGAGCCTTCTCAAAACCTGGCATGAGCTGGGAGAGAACCTCGCCCTCGCGCCCCATTGCCCAGATGCGTAGAGTGGTTTTGTTGCCCGCCGCGGCAGAGGAGCAACCCCACGCGGCGAGCAGCAACCACACTCCGCCGAGCCAGAACTGGCTTTGCCTGGGCCTAGGTGTCACAGCTCAATTCCCCAACCAACCGCCAGTGAAGCCGGCCTTTTTCAGCCCGGCCACGATATACGGATTCTTCCGCATCGTCTTCCAGATGAAATCCGATCGATAATTCTCGATCATGGCGATGATCGGCCCTTGGTCGATGCCGAGGTAGTCGGTGTCGAACCAACCCACGCCAGGAACGATGCGGCCGTACTTCGCTGTCCCTGCAACCAGAGTCGGATTGAAATCGTCGACGAACCCATAAGT
>DASXSL010000066.1:0-8798 GCA_036506035.1 Gemmatimonadaceae bacterium
CTGCCGCCCGCTACTACGAGATATCCCGCGGTTGCACCCGCCGCGTTGTTGCCAATGGCTACGGCGAACGCCGGACCGTAGGCAAAAATTCCGAGCAGCGTCTGATTCTTGACGAACGCATTTCGCGCGTCGTTCCGTGCCGCGATGACATCGCGCGGCAGTCGCGAGACGATGGCGCGAATCGCGTCCCGGTCGGCGAGGGAGATGGTGTATCGTTCGACGACGCCCGATCTGCGGCTCACCGCGAGAACGAACGTGGAGTCGTTGCTTGTGAACATACGCGCGTCCGTGAACTCGCCGGCGACCGGCCACCACGGCGCGCGCAGCGCCGCGCGTTCGGCGATGTAGGGAGTCATCACCATCACCTGTCCGGCGTTGTCGAACGCAACGGGACGCTCGACGACCTGAGCGTGGAGACTGGCGACTGCGAAGAGAGAGAGGGCGCCGGCGAAAGCCCGGCGTCGGCACTGGATCATTAGTCGAATGGGTTGCGTTTATCGAGCAGCAAGATAACGCACGCCGCATCCGCTACGGCATCAACAGTCTCGCGAAATCCTCGAGCTCGGCCTCGTTCAGGTCTGAGACGATCCAAACGTCCAATCCGTTATGTCGGGCTCGAAGGAGATGATAGCCGTTGGAGGTCGATGACTTTGCAACCTGCTCCGGCGCGCCCGATGCCGGCCACGAAAAGACATTGATCACGTGCTGCCGCCGCATGTAGACGACCACCGCTACGTTGCGCCCATCGATGTAATCGAGCCTTCCGCCGATGAGCGGAAATCCGAGCGAGTCCAGCCGCGGCACATCGGGCGACATGTTGACGCGACCGTTGAACCACGGTTTGACATTGTGCTGATCGTTCGACGCGACGTCGGTCAGATGTCCGGGCATGAGAGATCTGATGTGGCTCGCCAGAACCTGTTGCTCGGTCGCATTCGACGGGGATCGCTCGCGCAGGGCAGCGAATGTCAAACCACTACTCACGATCGCCACCGCTGCTGCAGCCGCGACCATGCGCGGCCACACTCGCGGTCGGTATGTCTTACCATTGTGGCGGTCCTCTTTAAGTCGAGTGATCGTCTGCTTCACGACTCTAGTAGACCGCTGGCGGTCGGGTTTTATTCCCCGCTTTTTTTGCTATCCGTTTACCGTAACCCGTAACCCGTAACCCGTTACCAGCTTCCTGTTACCCGTTACCCGCTTCGCGTTTCCGGTCGCCGTTATCGGGCGACGGGCGACGGGCAGCGGGCAGCGGGCAGCGGGCAGCAGGCAACGGGTTACGGGTTACTGGTTACGGGTTACTGGTTACGGGTAACGGGTGGTACGGACCAGTCACATGCGTGAGCGGAAAAAAAACCGGTACATAGGTGAACCGGAAGTCCGTCGGCTGTCTCGAAGCATGTTGCCGCCGCTGCCCCATTATCGCAGCATATAGTGCGACCCGAACTTATCAGAGTCATCGCGCCACTTCGAACATGACGAGTAAACAGAGCGTGGGGACCTCATGGAAGTAGTCATCAGGCAGAATTACAACGAGATGAGCAAACTGGCGGCGCAGATCGTCGCCGAGCTGCTCAACACCAAGCCCAACGCCGTGCTCGGCATGGCGACCGGGTCGACGCCGCTCGGGCTGTACCAGGAGCTGGTGCGAATGTACGAGCAGGGGCAGCTCGACTTCTCACGCGTGATGACGTTCAACCTGGATGAGTATGTCGGCCTGCCCGGGAATCACCCGCAGAGCTACGGTTACTTCATGCAGGAGAATTTCTTCCGGCACGTAAACGTCCCGGCTCAGAACATCAATGTCCCGTCCGGCACAACCAGCAACTATCCGGCGTTCTGCGAGTGGTACGAAAAACGTATCGTCGAGTGCGGCGGGATCGACCTGCAGATTCTTGGCATCGGCAGCGACGGCCACATTGCGTTCAACGAGCCGACGAGCTCGCTCAGCTCGCGCACTAGGCTGAAGACGCTGTCGAAGCAGACTATCGACGACAACGCTCGCTTCTTCGAGCGCCGCGAGGATGTGCCGGTGTATGCGATCACGATGGGAGTCGGCACCATACTCGAGGCGCGCCAGCTGCTACTGGTGGCGAGCGGAAAATCGAAGGCGAGGGCGATTGCGCAGGCGGTAGAGGGGCCGGTCACCAGCATGATTACCGCGAGTGCGCTGCAACTGCATCGCGATGCCACCGTCATCGTGGACGAGGACGCGGCATCGGAGCTGACGATGCGCGAGTACTACGAGTTCATCTACGCGGCCAAGCCTGCGGCACCCAAGGCGTAACGACCTTAAGCCCGGGAACTACACGCAATCAAGTAAGCCGGCAACTACACGCATTCAACCGTAACGCGTTGCGCGATGCGGGTAGCGCGGTTCCCGGTTCCCGGTCAACCACGGTGCGAACCTTTCTGCCCGCCGTTTCCGGAAACCCGATGCGTCGGGTTGAATCCAAACGATGGCGAATTGATACGTTCGCGCGATCAAGATCTGGCGTGAGCGATTTTCGGAAGCTTGAGGTTTGGCGATTGAGTCACGCCCTCCTCCTCAACGTACATAGTGCGGTGAAGAAGATCCGTGGCTCCGACTACGTGCCATTGCGTAGTCAGATGCTGCGAGCTTCGATGTCGATCCCAACCAACCTCGTTGAAGGCGTTGGACAGAAAAGCAAGCGGGAGTTCAGTCGCTTCATCCGCATTTCACTAAACTCCTCCAACGAGTTGGAGTACCACCTTCTTGTCGCTCGCGATTTTGACGTGATTGAGCCCAACGAGTACACAACGCTCCGGAGTGAAACCATACAGGTGAGGAAAATGCTTCACGGTTTACTCAGAAGCATGGGAGGAGATTCTCGTGACGGCGGGCAGAACGGTTCGCCGCGTAGTTTAACCGGCAACCGGGAACGGTGCTACCGAGAACCCACAACGCGTTACGGTTAGGCGCGAGTAGAACTCCGCTTAAAGCTCGTACTGCCGTCAGTTACGTCCTCGTCCCCCGCTTGATATCGAAGATCGCGCTCCGGCGGCACTTGCCGCAGATCAGCCAGTCCCGCTGTCGAGCGTAGCCGAGCCCAAACGAGCCCCCTCCGATCTCCCGCCTCGTCATCGCCACTGCACACCGCGGACACATGGGAATCTTCCCCGACGTGAATTCCTCGCGAATCTGCGCCAGCTCCAGCGGCGTGTACTGCGCCCCAGCCTCGGCCACTAGTCGGGAATCCGGACGACGATCTTTCCGAACTGCTGACCGCTCTGCAGCCGCTCGAACGCCTGACGGCCCTGCGAGATGTCGAACACTGAATCGACCAGCGGCGTGAGACGACCGGCGCGGAATTCGTTGGTCACTGCATCGAACTCCGACTCGTTCCCCATCGTCGTGCCCATGATGTCCCACTGATTCCAGAACAGTCGTCTCACATCCATCTGCACCATCGGGCCCGATGTCGCGCCGCACGTCACCAGTCGCCCGCGTCTGCCGAGCGCGAGCAGCGACTGAGTCCAGGTCGCTTCTCCGACTGTATCCAGAACGACGTCGACACCGCGTTTGTTGGTGCGCGCCCTGATCTCTTTCCCGATGTCCGTTGTCGTTACATAGTTGAGTGTATTGTCGGCGCCGAGTCCTCGCGCCAGCGCAAGTTTCTCATCGCTATGCGAGGTCACCCACGTCTTTGCGCCGATCAGGCGTATGATCTCGAGCGCGGCAAGCGCAACACCGCCGCCGATTCCCCAGATCAGGACGTTGTCCGATTTCTTGACGCGCGCACGTGTCACCACCATTCGCCAGGCCGTCAGCGTCGAGAGTATGTACGCGGCGGCCTGCTCGATCGGTCGGTCCTTAGGAATGCTGCGCGCGTTGCGCGCGGGAATGGTGATGTACTCGGCCAGTGTTCCCGGCAGATGCTCGCCAAGCAGCTTGAAGTTGATGCAGAGCGAGTGCTCCCCCGCTTTGCAGTAATCGCAGGTCTGGTCGCTGATGCCCGGATTGACGACGACGGTGTCGCCGACTTTGAGTTGGTTGTCGGCAACGCCACTCAAGTCGCCAATGGCGTCGACAATGCCCGTTGCATCCGCACCCAGAACCCATGGCGCGGTGGTGATCGTGACACCGGGCAAGCCGCCGACTACGAACAAATCCAGATGATTCAGCGCAGCTGCGCGGACGCGTACGCGGATCTCGCCACGCTTCGGCTCGGGCTTCGCCAAGTCGGTGCGGTACTCGATTTTGTCGAGTCCACCGTGCGCAGAAATCGTGAGTGCTCGCACGGGTTTATGAGAGCGTTATATTCAGTCGAGACATGGAATTACGATATGGAACTGCAAGATATCGACTTTGATTTCCAATCGCTTCGGATCGTCTGAATGCTGCCCATAAAAGTTCCCCCGCTCGGCGAGTCGATCGTTGAAGCCACGGTTTCGCGCTGGCAGAAGAAGGAAGGCGATGCCGTTGCCGCCGGCGACACGCTGGTCGAGCTTGAAACCGACAAGATCACGGTAGAAGTACCGGCGCTCAAACCCGGCGTTCTCGCCAAGCGTGCCAAGAACGAAGGCGATGTCGTGCACGTCGACGATGTTCTCGGCGAGCTTGACGAGACCGCCGTTCCAGCAGCTGCTGGTGCAACGCAATCAGCGTCTCCGGCAAAGGCTGCCGCGACAACACCGGTTTCGACGCCGACTGCTGCACGCAGCGCAGTTCCCGCACCTGCCGCGCCGCCCACCGCTGCTGCACAAGGCGGCGGGGGCGGCGGGGTCGGCGGGGGCGGCACGACGAAATCATCGCCGGCTGCGCGTCGCGTTGCCGACGAGCGTGGGATCGACATCGCTGCTGTCAGCGGCACCGGCCGCGGCGGCGCGGTTTCCAAGCCGGACGTAATCGCAGCATCGACCGGTGGTGAGCGGGCGGCTGCTCCGCCGCGTCCATCGGCGCCGATCGCGCCTCCGCGCGGCGGCGGAAACGGTGCGACGCCTGGCGAGCGCGAGACGCGCGAGAAGATGTCGACGCGCCGCAAGCGCATCGCTGAGAACCTCTTGCAGTCGCAGCACGCGACAGCGCACCTGACGACGTTCAACGAAGTCGACATGTCGTCGATCAACGCGCTGCGCGAGAAGTACAAGGAGAGAGTCGAGAAGGAGCACGGCGTCAAGCTGACGTTCATGCCGTTCTTCGTGCGCGCGGCGGTGGCGGCGCTCAAGCAGTTCCCGATGGTGAACGCGCGGATCGACGGCGACACGATCGTCTACCACAACTACGTCAACGTAGGGATCGCGGTCGCGGCCGATCAGGGGTTGGTGGTCCCGAACATCAAGGACGCGGATCGAAAGGGCACCATTGAATTGAGCCGCGAAATCTCTGAGGTGGCAAAGCGCGCGCGCGACGGCAAGCTGACGATGGATGATCTCACCGGCGGCACGTTCACGATTACGAATGGTGGTGTGTTCGGCTCGCTGGTATCGACGCCAATCCTCAACTACCCACAGGTAGGCATACTCGGTCTGCACAAAACGCAGGACCGGCCGGTCGCGATCAACGGACAGGTCGTGATCCGCCCAATGATGTACATCGCACTGTCGTACGACCATCGAATCGTCGATGGCCAGTAGGCGGTGCTATTCCTCGTCCGCGTGAAGGAGCTCATCGAAGATCCGGCCGCGATGCTTATCGAATAAATGCCGGATTGTGATGTAGCGATTATCGGCGGCGGGCCGGGGGGTTACGTCGCCGCCATACGCGCCGGCCAGCTTGGCCTCAATACAGTTTGCATCGAGTACGACAAGACGCTCGGCGGGACCTGCGTCAACGTCGGCTGCATTCCATCGAAGGCGTTGCTCTCGTCGACCGAGCACTACGAGTTCGCCCGGCTCCACGCTGCGGAGCACGGGATTCAGATCGGCGATGTGAAGCTGGATCTGGCGACGATGATGAAACGGAAGGACGACGTCGTCGGCAAGAACACAAAAGGCATCGAGTACCTGTTCAGGAAAAACAAGATCACCTGGGCGCGCGGCCGCGGGACTTTGAAAAAAGGAAACGTGATCGACGTCGCTCTCTCGGATGGAAAATCCGAGACCTACAACGCCAAAAACGTCATCATTGCGACCGGATCCGTTCCGATCGAGCTCCCGTTTCTCAAGATCGATGAGAAGCGGGTGCTGTCGAACATCGGTGCGTTGACGATTCCCGAGGTGCCGAAGCATCTCGTCGTCATCGGCGGTGGCGTGATCTGCCTCGAGCTCGGCTCGGTCTGGCGGAGACTCGGCGCGAAAGTAACCGTCGTAGAGCTGATGCCCACGATTCTTCCCGGCAACGACGAGGAGATCATCAAGGAGGCGGACAAGGTTTTCCGCAAGCAGGGGCTGGAGATTCGTGCCGGCACCAAGGTCACTGGCGCGAAGATCGAATCGAAGAAGATTCTCCTCGAGATCGAGAAAGATGGAAAGAAGGAGAATCTTGACGCGGACTACGTTCTGGTCTCGATTGGTCGCAAGCCGGTTTTGACGGGAATCGATGCGCAGGCGCTTGGTCTCAAGCTCGGCAAGCGTGGAGAGATCGAGGTCGACGCGCAGATGCGCACCAATCTTCCGAACGTTTATGCGATTGGAGACGTCGTGGGCGGCAAGCTACTCGCGCACAAGGCGGAGGAAGAAGGCGTTATCGCTGTGGAAGTGATCGCTGGCCACAACGTGTACATGGATTACAAGTCGATGCCTTCGGTGGTTTACACCTGGCCGGAGATCGCGACCGTCGGGCTGGCGCAGCATGAAGTCGAGGCATCGGGACGGAAATACAAAGTCGGTCGCTTTCCCTTCTCTGCCAACGCGCGTGCGCGCACCGCTGGTGAAACCGAAGGATTCGTCAAGTTCATCGCCGAAGCCGAGACCGACGAATTGCTCGGCGCGCACATGATAGGACCGAATGTCTCGGAGCTGATACAGGAGACGGTGCAGTCGTTCGAGTACCGTGGGACATCAGAAGACATCGGCGTCGTCGTGCACTCGCACCCCACCCTGAGCGAAGCAGTAAAAGAAGCCGCGCTCGGCGTGCTCGGTCGATCGATACATATATAGATGTCTCCCAACCGAACCATCAGGCCGATGACAGCGGCCGATCGCGGCGGCGTCTTCAGAATCCTGGAGGCAGCGGGGAATTTCACGCCCGAGGAAGTTGCGACTGCGCTGGAGCTGATCGACGAGTGGCTCGAGCTGGGCGAGCACAGCGGGTATCTCACCTACGTCATGGAGTCGCGGGACGAGGTGGAGGGGGACGGAGATTCGAAAATGCTGGGCTATGTCTGCTTCGGTCCGACGCCCCTCACCGAATCGACGTTCGATTTGTATTGGATCGCCGTCGACAAGTCGAAGCATCGCGGCGGAGTCGGCAAGAAGCTGCTCAAGTTCGCCGAGGACGAGATCGCGCGGCGTGGCGGGAAGATGCTGCTCGTCGAGACGTCGTCGCAGGAGACTTACGACGGGACGATTCAGTTTTACGAGAAGACTGGTTACGAGCTTGTCGGAAAGATCAAGGAGTACTACAAGCCGGGTGACGACAAGCTGATTTTTGCCAAGAAGGTGGAGGCGGCAGTCCTGGCCGATCGCGCGCCGACGGTGAACGAGCAGGATCGCGCGCCAGCAGTTGTGCGCGTAGAGGCACCGACTCCGGTATTGAGCGCGAGTTAGCCATTTGATGTAGCGGCGGTAGCGGTTAAGAATTGCCACTTTCCGCTCGATTTTGATTGCGCGAGTTGACGCGATGAGCATCAGGGCATGAAGAAAATAGTCCTCGTTTACGGCATCCTTGGCGGGGTGCTGATTGCCGCGCTCAATCTTATCGAGTACCGCTTTCTCGTTCTCCAGCATTCTCTCGAGATTTACGGCGGCCTCATCGCGGCAGTGTTTGCCGGGCTCGGCATCTGGCTTGGGCTAAAACTCACGCGTACGCGCGAAACCGTGGTTGTGCGGGAAGTGCCCGTGTCGGTTGAAATACAGGTTCCGGTGCACGTATCCGGTCCTTTTGTCCGGAACGAAAAACAGCTGCAACGACTCGGCATCACGCCGCGAGAACTCGAAATTCTCGAGGCCTTGGCTTCGGGATTGAGCAATCGCGAAATTGCCGCGCGACTCAACGTGAGCGAGAATACCGTGAAGACGCATACAAGCCGGGTGTTCGACAAGCTCTCGGCGCGGCGCCGAACACAAGCCGTGCAACGTGCGAAAGAGGCGGAACTCATCCCCTGAAAGGATGATTTTTGGGGGATTTCGAGGAATTTCACCCGTTTGGGTGACGCGGAAACTGACATCGGCGGCGATAGTGCCGGTCATTCGCCAGCACGTTCACGTTCAGAGGATGCGACATATGAAGAAAACCGTTTGGACATTTGGCCTCATTTCCGGCGCCCTGTTGTCGGCCATGATGGCCGCGACCATTCCGTTCCAGGATGAAGCCGGCTTCGACCACAGCCTCATTGTCGGCTATACCATAATCGTGCTGGCTTTTCTGCTCATCTATTTCGGAGTGCGCTCATACCGCGACAATGTCGGCGGGGGCACCGTTGGTTTTGGGCGGGCGCTCGCGGTTGGGTCGTTGATTGGCGTGATCGCGTCGCTGTGTTACGTCGCCACCTGGGAAGTAATGTATTTCAAATTCATGCCGGATTTCATGACCAAGTATAGTGCGCACGAACTTGAAAAAGCGCGCGCTGGAGGGGCAAGCGAAGCGACTCTTGCGCAGAAAAAAGTGGAACTAGACAAGTTTGAAAAGATGTACCAGAACCCGGCAATCAATGCGGCTTATACGATTCTCGAGC
>DASXSL010000067.1:0-4394 GCA_036506035.1 Gemmatimonadaceae bacterium
GGCGAGACCGTCGTCAGCCTCGAGCTCGACCATCGGCCATACGGCGACGCCCATCGCTTTCAGCCCATCCTCGAGCGGCTGAAACTGGGCCAGCAGGTTTGGCTCGATTCCTTCGCCCGTCTTGTACTCGGGCCACAGATCATTGCGGAATGACTCGATGATGTGGTCGGTAGCGACGCCGATGTGCGTCGCGCCAGTTTCGACCATCTCCAGCACCGAATGCAACACTCCCGCTACGGCCTGATAGGGCTTGTCCTTGCCCTGGTTGTAGCGGCGGTGGCCGTAGAAGTGGCGGAACAGCTCGTACGTTCCGTCGATCAGATGAACTATCATTCCATCGAAGTTACTATTGCGGGCAAATTTCTTCCGCAAATACTGCCTTCCAACTATCGCGGGCCGACTCATTTGCTCCCTCTGACACTTGCCGCGCTGATCTTCACCGCTGCCGTCCTCATGTATCGACGCACGCAGCAGAGCGAGAAGCAGCCGCCCGCCGCTCTCACCGACGAACAAATCAAGCAGCAGTGGCGCAGGCTCGGCTTCTTTTGCGAGCTCGACGATCAGAAAAAACTCTGGACGCTGACCGGTTCTCGCGCCGGCCTGCTGTACTTTCCCGACCTCCTGCTCGGATACGTCAACGATCCGCAGAACGCGGCGGAAAGGGCGCAAAAGCATTATGGACCATACGGATCTCTCGAGATAATGACATATCCGGTCGCCGGTTTCGACGGCAACGCGATTCGCGGCTCACTGGACGATCTCACCCGACTCGCAGAGCTGATTGAAGCAAAGCTCGCTACCGCGGAAGCGGGTTCTCCGATTGTGATCCGAGACGAGTTCGCGGCGGACAGTCCGTATTCTCTGATGCTGGACGTGCGAGCGGACGGGTTCGACCCTGCATCTGCAGATCGCGCGAGCCTTGGCGCAGCAACCGAGCTAAAGGTCGCACCTGGCAAAGGCCCCTCGGACAGAAAGTGATCCGCCGCAACCTTCTGCGAGCGTTTGCGGTGATCGCTCCTGCTGCGAGTGCGCCGGCGCAAACGCATCAACGAACGTACGCGAACCCGATCGACATCGATTATCGCTACAACTTCGAGCAGCAGGACCAAGGCATCTCATATCGATCGGGTGCCGATCCAGTAATCGTCGTGCAGCGCGGCGAGTACTACCTCTTCGAGACAATCGGCGAAGGCTATTGGCGCTCACGTGATCTCGGAACGTGGGAGCACATCACTCCGTCGAGATGGCCGCTCACCGACATCGTCGCGCCGGCAGCGTTGTCGGTGCGCGACACTATTTATCTGCTGCCTAGTACGACTCGCCCGGTTCCGATAATGATGCTGACGCAGCCGGCGACAGGTCGCGTCGAGTTCTACAATCGAGACGTCCCCTGGTTGCCGATGGCGCGCGAGCGCGAGCCGCCGAGTCCATTCGCCAAGCCTGACTCAGTGCAGCCGGGGCCGTGGGATCCCGCGTTTTTCTATGATTCAGCGACTGACCGGTGGTTCCTGTATTGGAACTCGTCCAACGTCTATCCGTTGCACGCGATCGAGCTCGACAAGACCAAACGACTGGCGTACAGGGGCACGCCGCGCTGGTTGTTTGGTCTCGATCCGGAACATCATGGTTGGGAGAGATTCGGTCAGGATCACCGCGACACAACGATCCGGCCGTTCATCGAAGGATCGTGGATGACGAAGCACGGCGGCCGCTACTACCTCCAGTACGGCGCGCCCGGCACCGAGTACAACGTCTACGCCACCGGCGTCTACATCAGCAACGATCCACTCGGCCCGTTCACCTACGCATCCTATAACCCGGTTGCATACAAGCCCGGTGGTTTCGTCCAGGGTGCCGGACATGGAAACACGTTTCAGGATGTCTACGGAAATTGGTGGAACACTAGCACGCCGTGGATCGGCTACAACTGGAATTTCGAGCGTCGCATCGGATTGCATCCGGCCGGCTTCGATGCGGATGGCCAGATGTACGTCGATACGCGCTTCGGAGATTTTCCGCACTGGCTGCCGACGAAAACGTGGCACAGTAGCGACGATCTCTTCACGGGCTGGATGCTGCTGTCGTACCACAAATCTGTGAGAGCTTCTTCAGCGCGCGACAGTTTTCCGGCGGCCAATGTGACCGATGAGAACCCGCGCACATTCTGGGTCGCGGCGAAGAATCATCCCGGCGAGTGGCTCACGCTCGATCTCGGTCGCACCTACGAGCTGAGAGCCATCCAGGTGAACTCCGCGGATTACAAGTCAGGTCTTTTCGGGACTGACTCCACCGTCGTAACTCGATTCCGCTTGAGCGTCTCCAATGATGGACGACGATGGAGAACGGTGGCGGATCTTTCGCGCGAACGACGCGACCGACCCAACGCTTACATCGAGCTCTCCAATCCAACCCGCGCGCGATATGTGCGGTACGAGCACATTCACGTCGGCGCGGCCAACCTCGCCATCAGTGACATTCGCGTCTTCGGCAACGGCGGCGGAAGACCGCCCGCAACACCCGCCGGTCTGACCGCGCGCCAAGATCGCGACCAACGCAACGCCATCATCACCTGGCAGGCTCTGCCTGGAGCAATCGGCTACAACCTGCGTTGGGGTATCTCACCCACGAAGTTGTATCAGACCTATCAGCGCTTTTCCGATCAGGGAACGAGCCTCGAGCTGCGCGCGCTCACAGTCGGTCAAGCCTATTGGGTGGCAATCGAGAGCTTCGATGAAAACGGGGTCTCCAGGCTAAGCTCAGCGCAACCAATTCGTTGACCGCAACACCTGCATTGAGGGGCACTTAGAGCTCAACAGCTCCGTTCGGAACGCCTCTTGATCTGAATAGCTTTTTGCCGCACGGAAAAAAGCTCATCAGGAGGTGTTATGGGACATATTCGACTTACCAGGTTCAGGACCGGGATCTCAGCGGTTGCTCTCGCGTTTGCCGCGACGGCAGCGTCGGCTCAATCGCGCGTAGTCCTGCCGGCAGGAAGCGTGATCATCGTTCGCACAACGACACCACTGCTGTCGGCGACGGCCAAAACCGGACAGACCTTCGACACCAATGTTGAAGAGAGCATCGGCGTCGACGAATTCACCGTAATTCCCGCCGGCAGCAAGATTCGAGGCGTCATCACGATGGCTACGCCGGCGACTCGTCAGCAGTCGGGCGTCATCGACCTCGTGTTCGATCGTCTCACCCTCCCCAACGGATCGACATTCCCGATTTCCGGCAAGCTCACCAGCACCGATTCAGCCGAGCGACGTCAGATCGAGGCAGATCCTAACGCGCACGTAGTGCTAGTTGGTGAACGTGGTGGGATCGGTGCCGCAATCGCCGGTGCAGGCTCGCAGAAAGGCTCGAATGCGATCTTCGCCGCACTCGGAAATCTCCTCTCCGAGGGTCGCAACGTAAGCGTACCCACCGGGACTCCACTCGCCGTGCAGCTCGAGAACGCAGTGACATTGCGTGGTGGTGGAAGACTTCGTGGCGCCGAGGCGTCGACGATTTACACGGCGACTGAGCGAGTGCGTGCCGCGCAGCAGGCGCTGGCCCAGCGGAACTACTATCGCGGACCGATTAACGGCATGCTCGACGACGACACTCGCCGCGCGCTCTTTCAGTTCCAGGTCGACCAGGGACTGAGTGGCACCGGCAATCTCGACGGCCGTACCGCACGTGCGCTGGGAATCAATCTTGGCGTTGGCGTATCCGGCGCCGGCCTATCCGGTGGTGTCTTAACCGCCGCCCAGGCGGCAGCTGTTAGACGCGATGCCCAGCTTCTCGTTTCGCGCGAGCGTAGCGAGTTGGCGGCAACGAGCGTCGGTCGGCTCGATGCGTCACGCGCGTATGCACAGGGCGATGTGGATCTCTGGTTCGCACTGTCCGCGTTCGCAGACAACGCTTCGATCTACGAGCAAATCGTGACGAACGGTGGGAATAGCGATGCTGCAATTCTAGCCGGACGGGCACTCGCCAATGCAGCACGGCGCGTTGACGCGGCGATGCAGAACGCGCGTACGTCGGTGCAATTGCAAAATGGGTGGGCTGCCATTCGTCAGCAGATCACGACGATTGATTCGTCGTCCGGCATGTGAGTTAAGCCAATCCAGGTCGTTGCATTTTGGGCGCGAGGCAGAACGTTTTGCCTCGCGCCCTTTTGCATCTCCACCCCTTGATTGCGGGAAGCGGGAAGCGGGAAGCGGGAGACGGGCAGCGGGAAACGGGAGACGGGCAGCGGGTAACGGACAACTGGTTACTGGTTACAGGTTACGGAGACCGGGTTTCCCGTTTTCCGTTACCCGTTGCCCGTACCAGTTACCCGCTTCCCGCTTAAATCCCGAACTGGCGGAGATGGTGGTCCATGTGTCGGTAGGCGAAAACAGCCCACG
>DASXSL010000068.1:0-4388 GCA_036506035.1 Gemmatimonadaceae bacterium
TATCATTCACCCCGTGCCAACGCCGGCCCCTCCGCGAAAAGAAGATCTCCCGCTCCACGAGGATGTGCGCTGGCTCGCCGGCGCCCTCGGCCGAGTCATCAGGAGACTGGAAGGAGAGGAAGCACTTCAGGTCGTGGAACAGCTACGGGTCGCGACACGGGCCCGCAGGCACGGCGAGCGTGATGCGCCCAATCTCGACGACCTGTTACGCCGAATCGATGGCTTTTCGGTCGAGCATTGCGCTGCCGCAGCGCGGGCGTTCACGCTCTTTTTCCTGCTCATTAACACGGCGGAGCAGACCCATCGCGTCAGACGCAGGAATGCGTACCTGGGCCGCGCAACTACCGATCCGCAGCCCGCCTCTGCCCGCTGGACGATGCGCCAGCTGCGCGGACTCGGCGTCAGCACCGACGCGATCGAGCAGGCGATGCTGAAGCTGGCGATCCGACCGGTTCTGACGGCGCATCCGACCGAATCGACCCGGCGGACTCTGCTTGGTCTGCAGGCGCGCGTTGCCGATGGTCTGCTCGCTCGCGAAACGGCGCCTGCCGACGAAGTGAGACTGATCGAGCAGTCACTCGAAGGCGAAGTGGAGCTGCTTTGGCTGACGAGCGAGGTGCGACAAGACCGTCCAACCGTGCTCGACGAAGTCAGCTCCGCGCTCTGGTACCTGGAGACGCGTCTGCTCGAGGCCGACGAGTACATGCACACCACTCTCGCCCTGGCGTTCGAGGAGGAGTTCGCCCGTTCCGCGGATCCTTTTCGGTTGGCGGTGCCGCTGCGTTTTGGCACCTGGGTAGGTGGCGACCGCGATGGAAATCCAAACGTCACTCCGGAGACGACGATCGCCACGGCACGTCGCGCCAGTCACGTGATACTGGGCCGGTACCAGGAATCGCTGGACGAGCTCACCAGGCGGTTGTCGCTCTCATCCTCGATCGTGCCACCGCTCGATGCCCTGATCAAATCACTCGAAAGCGACAGGAAGCTGTTGCCGCTCGTCTGGAACGCGAATCGAAAGCGAAACGCCGACGAGCCGCTGCGACTTAAGCTGACCTTCATGGCAGCGCGAATCGATGCAACGCGGCGATTGGTTGCTTCACGCGACGCCGGTCGTGCGCGCAAGGAGCCGGCCGCGTATCCGAACGTCGCAGCGTTCCAGAGCGACTTGCTGCTGGTTCGCAAATTCCTGTTACGTGCCGGCGCCGAGCAGGCGTGCCGTGCGACGCTCGATCCGGTCTACGCAGCCGTGCGGGCGCACGGGTTCCACGGGTTCATGATGGACGTCCGCGACCACGCCGACGTGCATTCGGCCGCAATAAAAGAATTGTTGGCGGCCGGCAAGCATGGTGATGACGACGGACGACTGCGCTCGGCGCTGACGGGGAAGCGGACACTGATTCGTGGAGCGCGGAAACTTTCCAATGACACTCGACGTGTCGTCGATACTTTCGCGGCGATCCGCACCATCCAGGACGAAGCTGGGGAAGCGGCAGCTTGCACTTACATAGTTTCGATGACGCGCTCGGTCGATGACCTGTTAAAGGTGTTGCTGCTGGCGCGCGAGGCGGGACTCGTCAATTTGACCGGCAAGAAGCCGACGTCGCGTCTCGATGTGGTGCCATTATTCGAAACGCTGGAAGACCTCGAGAACGCGCCCAACATCATGCGCTCCCTCCTCGACGATCCGATCTACTCGCGGCAGCTGGAAGCCCGGCGTCGCAGACAGGAAGTGATGATCGGTTATTCCGACTCCGGAAAGGATGCCGGAATGATTGCAGCGTCGTGGGGATTGTACCGCGCGCAGGAATCGCTCGCCGAAGTGTTCGACGATGCAAAAGTACAACTAACGTTGTTTCATGGTCGTGGTGGTAGCGTTGGGCGCGGCGGCGGCTCGCCGGTCTACCGCGCACTCGCCGCCCTTCCGCCTGGAACCACCAAAGGTCGCATCAAGATCACCGAGCAGGGTGAGATCGTTTCGCAACAATTCGGTCTGTTGCCTGTCGCGGAGCGCACCCTCGAGGTGACCGCAGCGGGAGTGCTGCTGCAGGAATTCAGTGACTGGCGAAGGCGCGTCGGCGTAAAGGAAGCCGAGGACTTTCGCGATGTGATGGACCGTATGGCCGCGCGGTCTCGGGATGTCTATCACAAGCTCGTCTACGACGACGACTCTCTCTTCCAGCTCTTTCGCATGGCAACGCCGATCGACGAGCTGGCCAATGCGCGGTTTGGCTCGCGCCCTGCCTATAGGCCCGGCGCCAAGGCGGGCATCGAGGGCATTCGCGCCATACCGTGGGGGTTTGGCTGGACACAGATTCGGCTGATGCTCACTGGCTGGCTCGGTGTTGGCACCGCGCTCGGTGAGGAAGTCTCGACCCGCGCCGGATTGCGTCGGTTACAGCGAATGGCTGAGACCTGGCCGTTCGTCGATGATCTGCTCGGAAAGGTGGAGATGGTTTGCGCTAAGACCGACGTCGACATCGCGCGCGAGTACGTTCAACACCTGGGCGGCGATCTCAACCTGCTCGAGCAGCTCATCGACGAATATCAGCGCGCGGTCGAGGCATTGCTCCTCATACGCGGACACCAGCAGCTCCTCGACGACATCCCCGTCCTGCAGTCGGCAATCGCATTGCGAAATCCATACGTCGATCCACTGTCACTGTTGCAGATCTCGCTGCTCCGCCGCAAGCGAACGGGAGTAGCGACAAACGAGCGCGAGAAAGAGGCAATCAGTGATGCTCTGGCGACGACGTTGAGCGGCATCGCTCAGGGACTGCGCAACACCGGCTGACCCCGCGCGCTCCTTGAGCGATGCCGCGCACGGTGCTATATCGAATCAGTGTGATGCACACTCACAAATGAGCGATGGGATGCAACTGCAGCCCGACGTGACGAGCGTCACCGCTGATACTCGCCCCACCAAGCCCATTCAGGCCGATGACTCGAACGCCGAGCTCGAGCGGCTGAACGAGGAGCTGCGGCGGGTAAGGGAGCGGGCGCGCAGGCTCCTCGACGTTACCACGGCACTTTCTGAAGCGCGCTCGGTCGAGGACGTGACAGGCGTCTTTCTGACCAAGGGGCTGGCGGTCATCGAGGCCGCACGGGGCGTGCTCGTCGCCGTCGAAGGGGAGAAGCTCAAAATCCTTGGCACCTACGGCATCAGTCCGGAGCTGCGGGTCAAACTCGGCGATATCTCGCGCGACAGCGAGATCCCGGTGGTGCACGCGCTTCGCAAAGGCGAGATGATCTCGATCGAATCTGCGGAGGAATTTCGCCGCTTGTATGCCAGTTCGTACGACGGCTTCGCGGAGCTGGCCGACATGCAGACCTATCTCGCGACGCCGCTCAGGCACGGCGGCGAGACGATCGGCGCGATGGCGCTGCATTTTCGCGAAGCGGCTGCGTTGGGTGCAGCCGACCGCGCTTTCACCCAGCTGCTGGCCCAGGCGACCGCGACTGCGCTCTACCGCGCCCGCAGCTATGACGCCGAGCAGGAGAAGCGCAAACACGCCGAGCTGGTGGCGCAGGCGCGTGAGGAAGTGTTGGGCGTCGTTGCGCACGATCTTCGAAATCCACTCAGTCTGATTGTGACGACGACGGAGCTATTGCAGGAAGAGGATCTGGAGCCAGCGAAGCGGAAGCAGATTCTCGACATCGCGATGCGCGCTGGCAAGCAGATGAACCGGCTGATCGAGGACCTGCTGGACACGGTCCACTTGCAGTCAGGGAAGCTTTCCCTCGACCTGGAGGACATCGATGTCTGCTCCGTGCTCCGTCAGGCCGAGGAGACTTTCCGTCCGATCGCGCAGAAGCGAAGCATTCAGCTCACGTCGATTGTGCCGCCGGCAAAGATTTGGGTTCGTGCGGATCCTCTGCGCGTATCGCAGGTGCTGGGAAATCTCCTCGGCAACGCGCTGAAGTTCACGCCGGAAAACGGCAGCGTTACTTACGGCGCTACGGTCTCCGACGGAATAGTTGCGTTTTTCGTCAGCGACACCGGACCCGGCGTGCCGGAAGATCAGCGTGCGCATCTCTTCGAGCAGTTCTGGCAGGCACGCAAGAACGACAAGCGGGGAGTCGGACTCGGTCTCACCATCGCCAAAGGAATCGTCGACGCCCACGGCGGCAACATCTGGTGCGAGTCCAAGGTTGGCTCGGGCAGCACTTTCTACTTCACTCTGCCGATGCCGAAGACAGGTGCGGAAGCACCGGCCATAGCGTAAGGACGCGGCGAGAGCGCTATTTGATCTTGAGGCCTTTGAGCTTCGGATCTAGAGGCGGGTAGCGAAGCTTCAGTGAATCGAGAGTATCGGCGATCTTTCGCGCCACCAGCAGATCGCGCGCATCTTCATCGTCAGCCGGCACGATATACCAGGGCGCCCACT
>DASXSL010000069.1:0-3458 GCA_036506035.1 Gemmatimonadaceae bacterium
GCCGGTCCATCTTCGTGGACGCCCTGCGATCCCGACTCGAAGAGCGCCGCGATCACTCCGTCACGGTTGGAATCGGGAGTGACTCGCAGCGCGATCCAGGTCACGCGATCAGGCGCCGAGTGATTCTCTGATCTTCGACCAAAGTCCTTTCGGACGCGGCTGCGGAACCAGCTGGACTTCCGCCAATCGCGCGATGAGCCGCTGCTCTTCGTCGGACAGATTGTCCGGCGTCCACAGCTGGAGCCTCACGTGCAAATCGCCCGTCGAGCTGGAGTTGATTCTCGGCAGGCCACGGCCGCGCAAATTGAAGACCTGACCGCTCTGCGTTCCCGGCGGAACCTGCAGCGTGACACTTCCCGTCACCATCGGCACGTCGACATTGGCGCCAAGCGCGAGCTGCGGGTACGTAACCAGAACTTCAGTATATAAGTCTTCGCCGTCGCGCTCGAACCGCGGATCCTCCTCGACCTCGAATACGACGAGAATGTCGCCTCGCGGCCCACCGCGGGGACCAACGTTGCCGACGCCGCGCATCGTCATGTACTGGCCCGTAGCAACTCCGGCAGGAATGCGCACAACGATTTGCTTCTCGCCGCGGACGCGGCCCTCGCCGCGACACTTCTTGCACGGTGCCGCGACGACGGAGCCTTCGCCGGCACAGGTCGGGCAAGGTGCGACGCTGATAACCTGGCCGAAGAAGCTTCGCTGGGCACGACGGACTTCGCCGCTGCCATGACACGTCGCGCACTTCGTCGGCGACGAACCGGGCTCAGCGCCCCTTCCTTCGCATCGGTCGCACGGCTCGAGCAGTTTCACCGTCACCGTTTTTTCGACGCCGCTGGCGACTTCGATGAGCGTCAGTGACATCGTGATCTTCACGTCCGATCCGGTGCGTGGTCCACTACGGCTAGTTGCCGAAGCAAACAAGTCTCCGAATCCACCGAGTCCGCCCAAGTCGCGCATGAAGATGCTGAGCGCCTCCGATAGATCGACATGATGGAATCCGGCGGCACCGCCGCGCAGCCCGGCCTCACCGTAGCGATCGTAGAGAGAGCGCTTGTCCGAATCGCGCAACACGTCGTAGGCCTCAGTGATTGCCTTGAACTGCTCCTCGGCATCCTTCGACCCATTGTTGCGATCGGGATGGTACTTCATCGCCAGCTTGCGATAGGCGGTCTTTATTTCTGCATCGCTCGCGTTTCGCGAAACGCCGAGCGTCTGGTAAAAATCAGCCATGTACTCTCGAGTTCTCCTTCAACAAATCCGTCACCAGCTCCGATGCATGCGTCACCAGTGAAATCACCTTGTCGTAAGGCATGCGCGTCGGTCCAATGACCCCAATCACTCCGCTCAACGGGCCGGCGTGATAAGAGGCCGTCACCACAGTGAAGCTAGCCAGCCGCGGGTCGTTATGCTCGTTACCGATGGTGATCGAGACACCTCCCGTTCCGCTACGACGACGCAGCAACTCGCCGAGTTTCTCGCGAGTCTCAGTCAGTGCCACCAGCTTCCTCATGTTGTCGATGCTGGCAAACTCCGGCTGCTCGGCGAGGACCGATGCCTGTCCAAGCAAAACGGTGTCGTCATTCGATTCCAGCGCGCTATCGAATAGCTGATCTCCTTCTTCGATGAAGACATTCAACAAATCGGACGCATCACGACTCGGTCCGACATCACGCAACCTGTCACCGAGCGACGAACGAATTTGACGCATTGTCAGTCCGGCGAGTCGTTCGTTGAGGACGCGCGTGACTTCCGCGATCGCAGCATCCGCGATTTCACCTCGCACATCGACGAAGATCGTGCGCACTGCGCCGGCTGAGAGCGTGAGCGCGAGCAACAACCGCTCGGAAGCTAGCTTGATCAGCTCGACGCGCTCGAGGACTGCGTTGTCCAGCCCCGGACCAAGCGCGATCCCCAGCTCCTGAGTGATGACGCCCAGGCTTTGCGCAGCACGCCGCAGGATCGCTTCGACCGCCGAGCCGCCAGTCGCGATTTGAGCGGTGAGACGACGACGCTCGTTCGCCGCGGGCGGTCCTATTGGGATCAGCGAATCGACGTAGACACGATACGCGACATCCGTCGGCACTCGACCGGCCGAGGCATGTGGATGGAAGAGGTAACCCTTCTCTTCCAGGTCGCTCATGGTGTTGCGGATCGTTGCCGGTGAAACGCCTAGTCCAAACTTGTGGGCAAGGCTCCGCGAGCCGGCCGGCTGAGCCGTTTCGACATAAGTCTGAATTACGGCCTCAAGAACGCGCCGCTCGCGCTCGTTTAAACCGGGGACTGACATAGCCTCAAATATAGCAATGACTAGGGGTTGGGCCTAACGTCGCGCTGGCGAACCGAGCCCGCCGGGCCGCCAGATCGGCTGCAAGACTGTCGAGCCGCAGCCAGCCAGCCGGAGTAAGCCGTACGCGTGGTTGTTGGAGCGGATCATCGATCACCGCCCAACCTGCTTCGACCCAGCTGCGCACGCTCGGTGACTGATCTTCGGCGATCGGCAAACCGCGCCGCGTCCGTAAACCGAGATACACTTCTTCCGCATCGCGGTTCTCGCTCGTCAACGATTCTGCACCGGCCAACACAGATTCGCCTGTACTGAGACGTCGAATCCATTCAGAGTATGCCGAAACGTTCCAGCGGCGAACCGTGCCATCGAAAGAATGCGCTGATGGTCCAACCCCGACGTAGGGTGCGCCGGTCCAGTACGCCGAATTGTGGCGGGAATTGAAGCCGGGGCGAGCGAAGTTCGAGACTTCGTAGTGCTCGAAGCCGGCATCGATCATCGTCGAATGGGCGGTGAGGAATTCCTCCTCGTACTCCTCCTCACTTCCCTGCACGCTCGCCCCACGATCCGCCCAGCGAGCGATTGGCGTCCGTGGCTCGACGGTCAAACCATAGAGCGAAACGTGCGACGGCTGCAACGCAATTGCCGATTCCAGATCCTTGCTCCACGACCGGTTCAAGTGGTCTGGCAACGCGAAAATCAGGTCGAGGGAGATGTTCTCGATCCCGCCGCGCCTCAGCGTTGCGACCGCGTCGCCGATCTGCTCGGCGTCATGGGTCCGATGCATCCATTTGAGCGCGGCCTCATCGAAGCTTTGCGCGCCAAGCGATACGCGGTTGACGCCGGCAGCAGTCCAGTGGGCGACGGCGAGATCGTTCACGTCGTCGGGGTTGGCCTCGATGGTCAGCTCAGCGTCGGCGGCAATTGCTGCGTTACCGCGGACGGCATCCAGGACTGCTGAAATGCCTACTCCGCCAAGTCGAGACGGAGTCCCGCCCCCCAGGTACAGGGTCGTGAGCTCCGGTCCGGCGATCTCATCACGCAGCTGATCCAGCTCTTTCCGCAGGGCTGAGATATACTCGTCGACCGGCGTAGAGGCGCGAACTGCGATGGAGAAATCGCAGTACGAGCAGCGCCGGGCACAGAAGGGAACGTGAATGTAGAGATG
>DASXSL010000070.1:0-28375 GCA_036506035.1 Gemmatimonadaceae bacterium
ACGCTCGATTTTCTTGATTCGCAGGGGAAAATCATTCGCAGCTTCACCAGCCAGCAGGATCCGACCGTAGCTGCAGATTCCATTCGTGCCGACAGCATCCGCGCCGCGCGCAACGACAGCCTGCGACGCGCCGGTGCGACACCCGACACGACAATCCGCACCGAAGCGCGCGGCGAAGAGGCTTCACCAGGTGAAGAAGGACCGGTGCGGAGACCGCCGCCGCCGCGGGTCGCCAACAAGGCCGGGCTTAACATGTTCGCCTGGAACCTCAGATATCCCGATGCGTCAGTTTTTGAGAACATGATTCTCTGGGCGGGCAGCGTCGCCGGACCTGTGGTCTTACCAGGCACCTACTCGGTGCGACTCAACGTCGGCGGCCAGCGATACACTCAAGCTTTCACCGTCGTCAAAGACCCGCGCACGACGGCCACCGATGAGGACCTTAGAGAGCAGTTTGATTTCCTGATGAGAATCCGCGATAAGACCAGTCAGGCAAACGACGCCGTGAAGACGATTCGCAACATGAAGGCGCAGCTCGCCGATCGGTCGAAAAAATTGACCGGCGACAAATCCGATGCGTTCAAGCGCATCGCCGACGATCTTACCACCAGGCTCTCCTCCGTCGAGGGCGAGATTTATCAGGTGAAGAACCAATCGAGCCAGGATCCGCTGAATTATCCCATCAAGTTGAATAACAAGATTGCGGCTCTTGCCGGAGTCGTCGGCGGCTCCGACGCGAAGCCGACTAGTCAGTCGTACGCTGTCTTCAACGATTTGTCAGCACAGCTCGATCGCCAGCTCCAGGCGATGCGTGGCGCACTGGTGATCCTTCCTTCGATCAACGAGACGCTCAAGCTCGCCGGCCTGCCACCGATCGTGCCGAGTACGGCGGAGATCAAGACCGCTCCGGGACGTGCTGCGACGACGCCGCTTACCGACGATGACGACGATGACGGAGGTAGGAGATAGTTCGATGCAGGCGCGAATGGTGGTGATCGTTCTTGGTGCCGGCGCGGCGATTGGCACCGGCGCCTGCGACAACGAGAACGAGCGCTCGACCACCAGAATCCAGGTGATCGATTCCGCCTACACGGAGTCGTGGGAGCCGATGGAAGACACCGGCACTGTCTACCGTATCGCGGTGATTTCACCGCGCGGAGCCGACACGATCCGCAACGTCATCCCGCCCGCACCAATCGTCGTTGGCGACAGTCTCGTTATCGGGCTGGTACAGGTCTCCGAAGACTCATCGACGCCGCAGCGCCAGATCTTTCGCCTCCGACTCGGCCAGCATCGCGTCGAGACGAGCCCGTTGCCGGATGATGTCTGGGCATCGTACCAGGACGTGCTGATTTCCCCCGATGGGAAGTACATCGCCTATGTCGGCGAAGACACCACGCCGGCCAATCCGGGGACGTATGCAATCGTCCGCGATCTCAGGACGGGCGCCATCGTCGTCAGAGGACCTGGCGGAGGCGGCTGCGATTGCGATGAGGACTACAACCACGCGCGCTGGTTTCCGCCCGACAGCTTCGAGATCGCGGTCGCGCACACCAGCAGCGGCGGCAGTTGGCAGCGATTCTCCGGCAAGGCATCAGCGAGCCGGGTGCACGTCGACACTTTGAGCGACGAACCGGACTGGCATTGACCGATCCGAAGCGCGCATTCCTCCGTCACACTCTGGCGACCATTGCGTATCGCGCGGCGAAAGTCGAGCGCTTCGCTCCACCTGGATTCGGCAACTTTCAGCTCGGGAAGAAGGCGCGGACGCCGGTGGAAATCGTCGCGCACCTCGGCGATCTGTTCGATTGGGCGCTCAGGATGGCGCAGGGAAAGTCGGATTGGGTGCCGACGAAACCAGGAAGCTGGCGGAACGAAGTAGCACGCTTTCACGCTTCTCTGCTCGAATTCGATCGCTATCTCGCGTCAGATAAACCGCTCGGAGCCACGCCGGAGGAGCTATTCCAGGGCCCGATCTCCGACGCGCTGACGCACATCGGCCAAATCGCCATTCTCAGACGGCAGGACAACTCACCGGTGCGGTCGGAGGTCTACGCCAAAGCTGACATCGCACCCGGACGCGTCGGCACCGAGCAACCAACGAGTCCGTTCGAATTTGACAGCCCGCCTGTAGAGAAGTAGAGATTCACCTATGCAGAAACCCGCACCAGCAGCGCAAGTCACACCAGCACCACAAGGCGCTCCGACTACGTCGGGGCCCATGGTCTATATTCCGGCTGGTCCGGGCACTCAACCCATCACCATCGCGGCTCCGAGAACAGCGCGCGATCTCCAGGCGCTCAGGGCACGGCGTTCTGAGCTGTCCGATCAGCTGCAATCCGTGGACAGCCGGCGATCGAAGTTGATGAGTCAGCTGAGAAACACCTCGGACCCGACAGCAACGCAAGGACTCGAGAGCCGGCTTGCTTTGCTCGACGCCCGCCAGCTACAACTGGAAACCGACCTGGCGCAAACCGGCCAACTGCTCTCGAGCGCATCTGCCGGCGCGATCGCGTCAACGTCGCTGCCTGCGTTCGTTGGCGGACTGAGCTCCAATCAGGTGATGGGACTGTCGGTGCTGTCGATCATCTTCGTGCTGTTTCCGCTCGCCATCGGAGTCGGTCGCGCGATCTTCAAGCGGTCCAACAAGCCGGGGATACCTCCACAGGTCCTCACCGAGACTGCGCAGCGCCTGGAGAGGCTGGAGTCTTCTGTTGACGCCATCGCGATCGAGATCGAGCGGATTTCCGAGGGGCAGCGCTTCGTCACCAAGCTGTTGTCAGACGGACAAGCCGCGCCGATGCTCGGATCTGGTCAGCGATCTCCCGAGGCGGTTCGAGCCGGGAGCACCACCAAATAAAAAGGCGCGCCGTTTGGGCGCGCCTTTTTTTTTCCTCTAGATCGCGGGAGGTCCGGCGTTCGCGTTGCCTTCGCTCAACGTCTGCTGCCTGAGAGCCGCTGCACCCATCAGGCCGCCAAGTCCCATCGACTCGACTGCCGTACTCGGCACCAGCATCAGCGCGCCCTTCTCCTTCAATCCTTCGTACAAAATGTTCATCGCCCGCAGGTGGAGAGCGGTCGGGTTGTTTTGGTACGATTTCGCCGCCTCGAAGAACAGATTGGCGATCTCGACTTCCGCCTGACCGAGAATGATGCGGGCGGATTTTTCACGCGATGCCTGGGCTTCGCGGGACATCGCGTCCTGTAGCGACGTCGGAATGACGATGTCGCGCATCTCAACCGACTGAACGGTGACACCCCAGGGATTCGATCGCTGATCGATGAGCGCCTGCAGCTCCGCTTCGATTCGCTCGCGGCCGCGCAGGAGCTCGCTGAGCGATGTGCGGCCAATGATGTCACGAAGCCCCGTCTGCGCCGCCCAGCTCACGGCCTGCGTGTAATCCTGGACTTCGAGCGCTGCTTTCTCGGAGTCGTGGACCATCCAGAAAAGAACGGCGTCGACGTTGACCGGGACCGTATCGGACGTGAGTGTCTCTTCGGCCGCGAAGCTCGTCGTAATCACACGCTGATCGATGTAGATGGAGACCGTCTCGATGAAGGGCGTGATCCAGAACAGCCCGGGTCCCTTCATACCGGTGTAGCGCCCCAGTCGCAGAATGATGGCGCGCTCCCACTGTTTGGCGATCTTGGGCGACTGCGCGAAGACAATTCCCACCAGCACCCAGATCACCAGCCATCCAGGGTTCTGGGATCCGGCGGTCATGAAGACGCCGATGAGGATAGAGGCGAGCAGAATAAAAATTGAAACGACATTGACACGCCCCTGCGACCGCGAAGCCCGCGCGGCGCGGCGTGCTGCGAGAACTTCGTCCATGCCTGGCATTTATTTCTTCTCCTCATGTCTGAGCTGGTCGATTAGCTCGGGTAAAGTGAATCCCAACAGTGCTGCATCGCCAACGAAGCGGCGGATCAAGTCTCGCAGCTCCCGCTCACGATGCGCCCGCGCTGCAAGCGGCGCCGGTACCTCGCGAACGAAAGTGCCTACTCCACGTCGGGTCTCCAGAATCCCATCCCGCTCCAACTGCGCGTAGACGCGGGCGACGGTATTGGCGTTGACGGCCAGATCCACCGCCAGCTGTCGCACCGTCGGCAGCTGCATTCCCGGCTCCAGTGTGCCCGTTGCGATCGCCGTCCGAATAGCTCGATCGAGCTGAGCGTAGATCGGAGTCGGGCTCCCTGAATCCACCTCGAAAATAGGCATTGTCTGCTTGTACTATCACATTAGGACAATACGGGCGCAAGGAGAGGCTGGTTTCAGACCGGAGTCGGGACTCGGAAGGCGGACAACGGGAAGCGGGTACGGGTAGCGGGTAGCGCGCTTTGCGTTTCCCGTGCCCGATGCCCGATGCCCGATGCCTGACGCCCGACTCCCGCCTCCCGTTATCTGTTGTGAGTGTACATGAGGTCGACCAGCTCATCGTACATCCGATCGGCGTCATCCCCTCCCGATCGAATCGCTCCCGTCGCGCAGTGTTTGAGGTGGTTCCTCATCAGTTCCTTCCCAACCCCGCGCAACGCTTCCTGGACGGATGAGATCTGGGTGAGAATGTCTGCGCAGTAGCGGTCCTCACCCACCATTTTTTGTAGTCCGCGCACCTGTCCTTCGATCCGGCGGAGGCGTTTGATGTTTCGTGATTTCACTTCCGGATCGACGCCGAGCGCTTTGCGCGAATCGCCGGATGCCTCGCGGACGGCACAGCCGCACTCGGCGGCGATTTCAGCGGGTCGCCCTTGTTTTCCTTTCATTTTGGTCGTCATCGCTCGTCCTTTGTCTGTCAGGCCAGCTTGACGTGGCGCAGTCGCAGACTGTTCGTCACCACGCTCACCGAGCTGAGAGCCATCGCCGCGCTGGCGATGATCGGACTCAGCATGAGCCCCGTTATCGGGTAAAGGACTCCGGCGGCGATCGGGATCCCGATCACGTTGTAGACGAACGCCCAGAACAAATTCTGCCGCATCGTCGCCATTGTCTGCCGCGAGAGTGAGATCGCGGTCGGAACGCTGCGGAGGTCGCTTCGCATCAGCGCGATGTCGCTCGCCTCGATCGCGATGTCGGTTCCCTTCGGCATCGATACGCCGACATCGGCCTGAGCCAGCGCCGGCGCGTCGTTTATGCCATCGCCGACCATCGCTACCACTCTCCCTGACTGCTGCAGGTCGCGAATCTCCTCCACCTTTTGCTGCGGGAGAACTTCTGCCACGACCTTTTCGATTCCTGCTGTCTTCGCCACGGCTTGCGCCGCAGACAGCCTGTCGCCAGTCAGAAGCAACACTTCGACGCCAAGCTGTCGCAGGCTTTCCACTGCCTGGCGCGATGATGCTCTCACCGCATCCGCGACGGTGATCTTTCCAACAATTTTCCTGTCGACCGCAACGAAGAGCTCACTGGCACCGGCTCGTGGCAGCTGCTGCTCCGCCCCGTTCATTTGGATACCAAGCGTCCTCATCAGCTGCACGTTTCCAACAGCGGCGGTCTTGCCGCCGACCGTGCCACTGACACCGCTGCCGGTATGCGATTGGAAATTCTCTACGGCGTCGAAGCGAGTCCGTCGCTCGCCGGCCGCACGCACGATTGCCGACGCAACCGGATGCTCGGAGTGTCTTTCGAGCGATGCCGCGACGCCAAGAATCTCATCTTCTCCCACGGTATCGGTCGCCACAACGCTCTCGAGCGTCGGCGTACCTTCAGTAACCGTTCCCGTCTTATCGAGCACCACTGTGTCGACGTCGCCCGCGCGTTGCAGGATTTCGCCACCCTTGATCAGCAACCCGAGCTCGGCACCACGACCGGTCGCGACCATGACCGCGGTCGGGACAGCGAGTCCCATCGCGCATGGACAGGCGATGATGAGTACGGACACCGCCGCGGCGACTGCGCGGGGTAGCGCAGCAACATCAGCCGTGAAATACCAGACGGCAAACGTGACGATCGCGATCCCCAGGACTACCGGCACGAAGACAGCGCTCACCCGATCGGCCAGACGCTGAATGGGTGCTCGCGATGCTTGCGCGTCGCGCATCAGTTTGACGATGCGGGCCAGCACACTGTCCGCGCCGACGCTCGTTGCGCGGTAGCGGAACGAGCCGGTCGTGTTGAGTGTGCCGCCGACGACTGTGTCGCCCGCCGTCTTCGCCACCGGCAGCGGCTCACCGGTCAGCATCGATTCGTCGATCTCGCTGGCACCGTCGATGACCTTGCCGTCGACGGGAATCCGCTCACCCGGGCGCACCAGCACCAGGTCGCCGGAGTGCACGTCGGCAAGGGGCTTGTCCATCCACGAGCCATTGATTTCCACTCGAGCAGTCGATGGCAGCAGTGAAGCAAGCTTTCTCAGCGCATCGGACGTTTTTCGACGCGCACGCGCTTCGATTGCCCGGCCGGCCAGAACCAATCCAATGATGAAGATGACTGCTTCGTAATAGACATCGGGCGCAATTCCATTGCGCGCGAACAGGTTGGGAGCGATGGTCGCGATTACTGAGTAGACGAAAGCCGATCCGGTCCCGAGCGCGACCAGCGTGTTCATGTCAGCCGAGCGATGCCGCACGGCATTCCAGGCACCACGGTAGATCTGGCGCCCCGCCCAGACGAGAATCACGGTGGTGAGTGCCAGCAGCGAATAGTTGACGGCGGGGTCGCCCATGCCGCCCATTGAAACGGCCATGGCCACCAAACCAGCGAGCACGCTCACGATCGCCTTCACTGCGAGCGCGCGCGCCTCGTGGATTTCGGAATCGAGGCGGCTCGATTCCGCCAGGACGTCTTCTCTCTCGACCGGCAGCTCGGCGTCGTACCCCGTGGCCCGAACAGCCGCGATCAAACGCTCGGGATTCACGGCTGACGGGTCGTAGCGAACGGACGCGCTCCTCGTCACCAGATTGACCGAAGCGTCGATCACACCCGGCTCCGCCGTCAGCGCGCGCTGGACGCGTGCCTGGCACGCCGCGCACGTCATTCCCGTCACCGGGAATGAGATCGCGTCCTGTTTGGGCTCTGACTTTACCTGTGTCCCCACTCCGACCTCCATGGCAATCAATATACCCCTCCCCCCTATCCAACGGAAGTGGGAACTGCGAAGCGGAATCAGGAAAGCCGACAGCAGGCAGCGATCAGCTGGCAGCAGGCAGCAGCTGGCGAGTATTCCTCCGACTTCCTTGCTGATCCGCCCGCTCAAATCACCGAATAACTCGATCAAACCTCAGCGGGTTGGAAACGTCGAAGCTGTAGTGCCACCACTCCTGGTCGTAGTTGGTGAATCCTTCGGCTTCCATCGCCGCCTTGAGCCGCTGGCGATTCACCGCCGCCTCGCCACTCGCATTCGCGGTGTGCGCCGCTGCGGAGAAAGTGTCGAATGGCGTTCCCATCTCGAGCTCCCTACCAGTCGCCAGCTCGATCAGCGTCAGATCGACCGCCAGTCCGAGGTTGTGTCGCGAACGGCTGGCGATGTACCCGTCCTTGAGCAAGTCGGGACGATTTACGCGTTGGGTCCAGTCGACCATCGCCAAGGTCGCACGCACGGGCCGGTAAGCGTCGAAGATTTTGAGTCCCAGCCCCTGCAAGCGCAGGTCTCGCTGCACACGAGCCAGCGCGGCCGCCGCTTCGCGCCGTAGAAAGGCGCGATTGGCGAGATATCCCGGCAGCGGCGCTCCGGTGAAATTGTTGGACGTCGCGTAGCGAAGCTCGACGACGATGCTCGAGTCGAGTGTGCGGACCTCGGCGAGAAGGGTGTCGGCAGCTGCGTCCGGCGCAATGGCTGTCTCGACTGTGTTGACCGGCGGTGCGGTGCGATTGGCGGGCTGCCGCTGCGTCGTCGATGTCGCGCACGCTGCCGTCAGTGCGCCGAGTAGAACCAGTGAGAGTATTTTTGTCATGTGACAACAATAACTTCGCGCGGGCATCGCTCGGCGGTACTCGCCAGCTTCCTCGGCTGGACGCTCGATGCTTTCGACTTTTTCCTGGTCGTCTTCGCGCTGACCGCGATCGCCAAGGAGTTCCACAAGACGGACGCCGAGCTGGCGCTTACGATTACCGTCACCCTCGCCTTCCGGCCGGTCGGTGCGTTCATCTTCGGCCTGATCGCCGATCGATACGGGCGCAAGATCCCGCTCATGATCGACCTGGTGTTCTTCTCGATCGTCGAAGTGCTGTCGGGTCTGGCGCCGAACTACACGGTATTTATGATTCTGCGCGCACTATTCGGAATCGGGATGGGAGGCGAATGGGGAGTCGGCGCCTCGCTGGCGATGGAAAAAGCGCCGACGCGTCGTCGCGGAGTCTTGTCGGGCCTGCTGCAGGAGGGCTACGCAACGGGCTACCTGCTCGCCGCCGTCTGCTACTTCTTCGTGTTCCCTCGGTGGGGATGGCGGCCGATGTTCTTCATCGGCGGACTGCCGGCGCTGCTGGCGCTGTTCGTACGGTTCCGAGTCGAAGAATCGGAGGTCTGGCAGCGCACACGCCACAAGGATTGGAGCAGTCTGGGCCGCGGCATCGCCTCGCACTGGAAGCTGTTTCTCTACCTGACGCTGCTGATGGCGGGAATGAACTTCGTCTCCCACGGTACCCAGGACATGTACCCGACATTCCTTCAGCGCGACTGGGGATTCTCGCCGCAGAAGCGAGCCGCCCTTACCGCGTTCTCGATGGTGGGCGCGATACTCGGTGGCATCGGCTTCGGTTATCTCTCCGATAAAATCGGCAGGCGGCGCTCGATCATTCTGGCACTGGTGCTGGCGATACTGGTGATTCCGGTATGGGCGTTCTCCCCGGCGCTGGCCGGCCTGGTGATCGGCGCTTTCGCGATGCAGTTCATGGTGCAGGGCGCGTGGGGAGTGATCCCGGCGCACATCACCGAGCTTTCACCCGACAACGTGCGTGGATTTCTTCCGGGGTTCGCGTATCAGTGTGGAGTTCTGATCGCCAGCTCGGTCGCATATCTCGAGGCGCTTCTTGCCACACGAATGAGCTACGCCAAATCGATGGCTATCGTCGCCGTCATTGTGTTTTCGGCGGCGGCCATCATCGCCTGGTTGGGTCGAGAGCGACACGCAGTGGAATTCGGCGCCTCGAGCGAGACCGACTTCGAGATCGCACCGGGCCTGGCGCCCTCAGGCTGATTCCAGCTTGCTCGCCTTCTCGACCAAGCCGTTCAGTAGAGCCTGCACGTGCTCGCCGCCCGTTCTTGGATTCATCATCGTGACACGCAGCACCGGCCGCCCGTCGAGCACAGTCGCAGTGATCCACCCGCTTCCCTCTTTGTTATAGAGCGGGCGCACGGCACGATTCAAATCATCTATTCTCTTTTCATCCCCGGCCGAGGCTGATCCGCGGCGCAGCTTCTTCCCGTTTGCCCCCAGATATCGGAAGCAGAGAATGTTCGATTCCGGCTCGTGGAGATTCTCAAAATCGTCGCGATTCTCGATCGCTTCGTACAGCAGGCGTGCGGTGTTGCAAAGATGGTCGTACAGCACGCCCAGGCCCTTTGAGCCGAAACGCTGCATCACGAACCAGAGCTTGAGCACGTCGGCTCGACGCGAGCACTGAAAGCTGCGGATTCCCTGATCAATCACCCGCGTCGACTTGCCGGCGTGAAACAGGTACGGCGCCTGCTGCGCGAACGCGCGCTCGAGGTCGCCTTCGTCGCGGGTGAGAACCATCCCCGCCGCCAGCGGCAACAGCATCATCTTGTGCGGGTCCCACGCCAGTGAGCGTGAATAGCGGAGACCGTTGAGAGCGCGCGGCGGCTTCGCCGAAAGAAGAGCGCTGGCCCCATGCGCTCCATCAACGTGCAGCCAGATGCCGCGCGCTTCGCTCTCGGCACCGATCGTCTCCAGATCGTCGAACGACCCGGTTGCAGTGGTGCCGGCAGTCGCGACCACCGCCATCACACGTTTCCCCTCGTCGCGCAACCGATCCAAGGCATTCACGAGTAGACCGACATTGATTTTATGATTGCGAGACGGAATGGCGATACCGCTGCGGCGGCCCATGCCAAGCTGACCGATTGCGCGCGTCACGGCGTAGTGGGCGTGCTCGCCATAGACCACCACCGGCGGATCGGCGCCAATTCCATTTTCCCACGCGTCTGGCACGGCCGCATTTCGCGCCGCCAGCATCGCGGTGAAGTTTGCCTCCGTCCCACCGGAGGTGAGCGTGCCTCCCGCGCCGGCGCCGTAACCGGCTAGCTCCGCCAGCCACGTCACGATTCGGTGCTCTATCATCGACGCTGTTGGCGACATCTCCCAGACAGCGAGCGACTGATTGAGGGCTCCGATCACGCTCTCCATCCAGATACCAACCGCCAGCGGCGCGGATGTCTGGTGCCCCATGTACATCGGATGGTAGTACTGGTTCGCATCGGCGAGCACTTCTCGCTCCAATCGCGCGATGATTTCCTCCACCGATCTGCCCTGAGACGGAAATTCTTCGTCGAATCGGCGCTCCAGTTCATCGACGGTGCGCGGCGTCGAGACCTGGCCGCTGCCTTTGCGCGTCGACTCGAAGTAGCGCGCTGTTACCGCGGCGAATTGCGTTCCGACTTCGAGCGAGGTGTCTGCTTCGAGCTCGGCGAGAATGTCATCAATCATCCGCCAAATTTACTCGATGACTTCCCGTGGGTCCGCGGCGGAACTAGGAGAGGCTGTCCTCGAGCAGGCCGTTCTGCCTGACGAAGTCAGCCAGCTCGCCACGCGAGGTGACACTCAGTTTCACGAAAATGTTCGACAGATGGGTGCTCACGGTTCGAGAAGAGATCTGCAGCGCGCCGCCAATCTCCTTGTTGGACTTTCTGGCGGCGACCATTCGTGCGATCTCGATCTCGCGACCAGTCAGTCCCGCCGCACCGGTAGTGACGCTCTTCGGCGGTGGACGCACCCCCCGCTCACGCATCTCGTGCCGCGTTTCCGTCAGCTCTTCGACTGCACCGAGTCGCGCCAGGACGTCGTGGGCCTTGCGCAGCTCGCGCGTGCCCTCCTCCCGTTCGCCTATTTCCACCAACGCTCCAGCAAGCTTCCGCCTGACTCTTGCTGCCTGCGGAGGGAATGGAATCGCTTCCAGCTGCTCCGCACCTGAGCGCAGCAGCCCAACTGCGCGACGAGGATCACCGTCGGCGAACCAGGTGATCAAACCGTCGCACGCGTCCGCATAAGCCAATCCGAGACGATGATTGATGCGGGTGGCGTCGCGCCGCATGCGTGCGGAATGAAGTCTGGCGCGCTCGAAATCGCGCGCAAAAAGAGCGGCTTCCCCGACAACCGGCAGCAGCCATTGCAGCGACCAGACGATATATCCGCTGCGATCGGCGATGGCGAGACCCTCCTCGCCGATGCGGACTGCTTCGTCGAAATTGCCCTTCGCCAGGTGGTACGAAGCCAGTCCCAGATGTGCCGGGACAATCGATGGAATGTCCAGCGCGCGAGCCCCGACGCCCTCCAGCGATCCCGTCTTTTCGCCGCCGGCTATCTTCCAGCCAAGATCGAAGTATTGCTTCGCTTTCTCGTCGTCGCCGCGCCAGAGGTAAATCAACCCCGCCCACACGTAAAGACGCGGAAGCAGAATCCGCTGATTGAGTGTCTTCGCCTGATTGATGGTCCGCTCGGCTGTCGCGAGGGCGGCGTCCCACTCACCGATGCCAGAGAGGTACTGCACATAGATCTCGGCCGACCAAAGCGGGAGCAGCGGTGACTGCATCTGCTCAGCGAGCTCGTCGCTCCGCTTTATCTGCTTTGCAACTTCTCCCGCATCTCCCGAGACGCCGGCGAGAAGTGCCAGGCCCCAATGCGCCGTCCATTCGAGCATGTGCTGCCGGGCAGCTTCAGCGTAGGCGACCGCTTTCATTCCATGCTGGCGCGCGAGCTCGAATGGGCCCGTCCAAGCGTAGAGTAGGAGCAGCGCCCGATGTGCGCGTGAGAGCAGCGCGTCGTTCTCGACGCCACTCGCCGCCGCAGATTCCAGCGCCGCCTCGATCTCCCCCTGCGCCTCCTGTAGCCGACCGAGATCCTGAAGCGCAATTCCCTTCGCCAGCCGCAGGCGGACAATGGTTGTTGGATCCGCCGACTCCGCCTCGGACAATCCCGCCTCATAGTGCGAAAGTGCGTCAGCGTACTTGCTGCTCCAGTAGTGAGCGAGCCCCATTCGGTAATCGATGTCGGCCAAGGCCGCGCGATTTCCCTGCGCC
Organism: Gemmatimonadaceae bacterium; assembly: GCA_036506035.1. GTDB lineage: Bacteria > Gemmatimonadota > Gemmatimonadetes > Gemmatimonadales > Gemmatimonadaceae > UBA4720. Next base: position 12,195 of record DASXSL010000070.1, read on the forward strand.
ATCGCATCGTCGCGGGCTCGCTGCCATAGCGCCAGCGCCGCGTCGTACTCGCCAAGACGCTGTCGGGTGCGCGCCAGAGTCACCAGGATCTCATCACGCGGCGCATCGGTGATATCTGGATCCTGATCAAGATGCTCGAGCGCGGCGGCAAGGTAGTTTGCTGCTTCGCGATTGGCGTATTTCTCGAGAGCAGATCGACCGGCAGCGTTTAGATACCGGACGGCCTTCCGAGCCAACTGGGGCGAGTGAGCGCGAGCAAAGTGTAGCGCCAGCTCGTCGGCGTGGACGAGGGCGGTGTCTCCATACAACGCCTCGAGCGCCTCGGCGATCATTGCATGCATCAGTCTCGCTCGAGCCTGCCCAAGCTCGGAGTAGAGAACCTGCTGGAGAAGTGGATGGGTGAAGTCGTAGTGGATCGTGTCGACATCCCCTGTCTCCTGCAGAACGCGCTGTGCAATCAGCTCGTCCAGAGCAGTGATGATTTTCGATTCCTCGAGCGCGGAAACTTTTGCCAGTGTTTCGTGCGGAGCGCGGGTACCGATCACCGCCGCCAGATTGGCCAGCGTTCTCGCGTCCTGTGACAGACGGTCGACGCGCGCTTTGATCACGTCGCGGATCGTTGGCGGTAGCGGGATGCTCTCCATCTCCCAGCCGATCCAGTGTCCATTTTGTCGAGCCAGTGCGCCCGACTCGACGAGCGATTTGACGGTCTCTTCGACGAAAAACGGGTTCCCACGAGTCCAGTCGTGAAGAAGCGTCGAAAAATGTCGGGTCGAGTCCCTGTCGCTCCCGAACATGCGAGCGACAAGCTCCTCGATCTCCGGTCTGGCAAGGGGCGCCAGCTTTTGAATCGTCAGGCAACCGAGGCGCAGCAAAGACTGCTCGGTTGTGCGCAAGACGGGGTTGGAGTCGCGCTCGCCGTCGTTGAAGGTCCCGATCAAAACGATCTTCTGATCGCTAATCTGGCGGGCGATGAAATGCAGCAGCTCGAGCGACGAAGCATCTGCCCACTGCAGATTCTCGAGAACGATGCAGAGCGGTTGCTTCGCCGAGAGCCGTCTGAGGAATTGAGTGAAGTTCCAGAGCAGACGCGCCTTGATCTCGGAGGGATCCGCGCCCAGCGATGTGCGGTCGTGCGCTACGGATTGGGTGAGGTGTGGAAAGACATACCCGAGCTCCGACGCGCCACCGCGAGTGAGCAGCGAAAGCGCCGCTGGATCAAGCTTGCTGACCAGGGGGAGCAACGCGTCGGAGAAGAGCGCGTATGGGACGCCAGTCTCGACGGGATACGCTCGTCCAATCGCCACGCTCCAGCCTTTCTTGCGTGCGCGATCCGCGGCGGCGGCGGCGAGGCGGGTCTTGCCGATTCCGCCCTCACCGACGATAAAAACCGAACGTCCCGCTCCCTTCGCCGCCTCGTCAATAGTTTTGGCGAGTGCCGCGAGCTCGGCGTCGCGCCCGACAAGTGGCGGCTCGGCCCCCTCACGCGTGAGCATGGCGCCCAATGTACCGGCGTCAGTTTTTGTGAGCCAGTCCGGCGAGATCAGTACTCCTCGACAAAGAAGCAGCTAATGCGGTAAGTGGTTCAATCATTGCAACTTCGGAAAGCGTGACCTCCCCTGACCTCCGCTTCCTCTCCCACCCCCTCCACGACACCGAGAGGGATCATCAGCCGCTGCTCGAGCTGGCAGGCGACGCCCGCTTCGTCTTGCTCGGCGAAGCGTCGCACGGTACCCACGACTTCTACTACGAGCGGGCCGAGATTACCAAGCGACTCATTATCGAAAAAGGGTTTAACGCTGTCGCCGTCGAAGCCGACTGGCCGGATGCGTACCGAGTGAATCGTTACGTGCGAGGGGAAGGTGATGATCCCGACGCCGATTCAGCCCTCTCCGGCTTCGAGCGCTTCCCCACCTGGATGTGGCGGAACACCGTAGTCCTGGAGTTCGTGGAGTGGCTGCGCAATGCAAACTCCAGTCGTACCGAGGCCAGCAAAACCGGCTTCTACGGCCTCGACCTGTACAGTCTCTTCACTTCGATGGCGGTGGTGGTCGACTACCTCGACTCCATCGATCCCGAAGCTGCCCGACGCGCCCGATATCGCTACTCATGCTTCGAGCATTTCGGCGAGGATAGCCAGGCCTACGGCTACGCAGCGAGCTTCGACCTATCTAGATCCTGCGAGGATGAGGCGATCCACCAGCTAACGGAGATGCAGCGTCGGGGCATGGAGTACCTCACCAAAAGCGGCGGCGACGACTTTTTTGACGCCGAGCAGAACGCTCGCCTGGTGAAAAACGCCGAGGAGTACTACCGATCAATGTTCCGCGGGCGTCCATCGTCGTGGAATCTTCGCGACACCCACATGGCGGAGACCGTCGATTCACTCGCCAGCTACCTGAGTCGACGGGGTCACACTCCCAAGATCGTGATCTGGGCGCACAACTCCCACCTAGGCGATGCTCGCGCCACGGAGATGGGGGCTCGCGGCGAGCTCAATCTCGGTCAGCTGATCCGGCAAAAGTACGGCGAGGACGCATTCTCGGTCGGATTTACGACGTACAGCGGCACCGTCACGGCGGCGACCAATTGGGACGATCCCGGCGAAGTGAAGCGAGTGCGCCCGGCACTGCCCAACAGCTACGAGCTCGGATTTCACGAGACCGAAGTCCCGCGATTCTTCCTGAATCTCGCCGCCGGGGCGACCCGGACGCCACTTCTCGCCCAGCCCCGTCTGGAGCGCGCCATTGGAGTGATCTATCGTCCGGAGACTGAGCGGATCAGTCACTACTTCCATGCCGATTTGCCGCATCAGTTCAATGCTGTCTACCACTTCGATCACACCCGCGCGCTCGAGCCACTCGAGAAACCGGAACAGTGGCACCATGACGAAGTACCAGAGACTTTCCCCTCCGGAATCTGAATCAAGGCATCATTTAGCCCGTTTCTTTCGCTTCGTCACTGGTTTTGGCGAGAGGTCGAGCATTTTTTCCTGGCCCAGATAGTCGATCGACCCTGGATCCTCGATTTGGCGGAGTCGCTGCACCGTCGACGCAATCCGGGCTGAGGCGGACAGGATTTCCGCCGCGATCTCCGGTATCTCCTCCGGCGCTGCTTCGTGCGCGAGCAGCTCTGCGTTCATCTGGAGTACTGTCAGCACGTTGTTCATCTCGTGCGCGACGGCGATGGTCGTCTCCGTAATTCCGGCGCGCCGCTGCTCGCTCGCCCTCGCTTCCTCTCGCTCCCGCTGCGCTGTGATGTCCTGCATCTGACCGATGAAATAAATCGGCTTCCCTTCAGCATCGTGGACCGCAGACACGCCGAGCGAGATCCAGATTAGCCTGCCATCCTTGCGGTAATAACGCTTGATGCGGTGGTAGCTGGTGATCTCGCGATTCATCAGCCGCTCGAGCTGCTCGAGGTCGGTGGTGACATCTTCGGGGTGGGTGATGTCAGCGAAGCGCGTCCCCAGCAGCTCCTCCTCGGTATAACCGACCATTTCGCACAGCGCGCGATTGACTTTGATGAATCGACCCTGCGGATCGACGAACGCCATTCCGTGCGGAGATTGACGAAATGCGTTCGCAAATTTTTCCTCGCTTTCGCGGAGCGCCTGCTCGACTTCGGCGCGTTTGCTGATGTCGCGGATGAGTCCGAGCAACGCTCGCTGGCCATCGAAGACGATCGGGACGGACACGATCTCGGCGGGCATCACCTCGCCGGTTCTGGAGACGAAGCGCACCTCGAGCGGCGGGCCGGCTTCGCCGGTTGCAACGAGCTTTCCGATCCGCTCGACGACTACCGGCACCGAATCCGGATGCACAAACTCCATGATCGGATGGCCCACCAGAGATTCGGGATCGGAGCCAAGACGATTAGCGGCGAATTCGTTGAGGAAAAGAAATTTCTCGGGTGTGTAGACGATGATCGCTTCTGGCGCCGATTCGATCAGTACCCTGTAGTCAATACTCATGCAGAAGACCGATTAGTTTACGAGCGTTTGGGACCGCTTCGTACAACACCAGTGGAACGAGGGAGACCGTTCTGAAGAAGACCACTCGCGGCACCGGCAAGCATAAGCGGCTGGTGTCTGATGCTGAACTGGCGCACCGCACGCACGACCTCGAGGAGGCAAACAAGACCGCCAGTTTCGTCGCGCACGAGCTCAACAACCTCCTCACCGTCATTCAGATCAACACTGAATTCTTGCTGGAATCGGTAGGCGAGAACCCTGCCAACGCTCAGGAGCTTGACGAGATTCAGCGGGCTTCAAAGCGGGCGTCGATACTGGCGAGACAACTGCTGGCCTCGTCACGACTCGAGCCGTTCGACCCAAATCTCGCCGAGGCGACTTTACGAAGAAAGACGGCCGCAAAAACTACCGTCGTTGCAGAAAAAGCGCCGCGTGTAGGAGAGACAATTCTCCTCGTCGAGGATGAAGCGGCAGTGAGAGCGCTGGCGAAGAGAATTCTTACGCAGAAAGGGTATCGGGTGCTCGAAGCCGCCGATGGCGCCATCGCGCTGCGAATTGCAGCAGGACACGTCGGCGAGATCGACCTGGTCCTCACCGATGTCGCAATGCCGAATCTGGGTGGTCGCGGAATGGTCGAGGAGCTCAAAGAGCTGAGCCCCGGAATGCGAGTGCTGTTCATGTCCGGTTATCCCAAGGAAGAGATCTTTCCGGAAAAGGGAATCGCCGACCACACTCCGTATCTGCAGAAGCCATTTACCAGCGAAACTCTTTCTGCCGAAGTCAGAGCTGCGCTCGGCTACGCGAGACTGGAATAGCTCTCGGTAAATCCCGTTCTGCACCGATCACGCTGCTGCCAGCTGGCTGGTGCAATTGGGGCAGCGCGTCGCCGCCGCGTCAATTGACATCCGACAGTACGGACAATCCTTGGTCGGCTTCTCTGCTGCCGGCTTGATGAAAATCTTCGAGATGCGCCAGGCTACGAAGCCGATGATGATGAAGCTGATTAGGGCGGCAAGGAAATCCCCGACACCGAACTTCACGCGGCCGACGGTCCAGGTAGCGGTCTGCCATTCGCGTCCCCCTCCGATCGCGGCTACAATCGGCATGATGAAGTCATCGACGAGAGCTTTGACGAGTGTATTCAAAGCCGTTCCGACGACCACGGCGATGGCAAGCGCGATGATGTTCTGTTTCAGCAGAAATGCTTTGAACTCTTTGATCATAGGCATAGCTGATCCCCGGAGAGGTTAGGGCGAAAGAGACATTTCGGCGCGTCGCGCCATGGATCCTCGTACTGCAGCGAATCTACGTATCGCGGCGATTCCAGCGAGAGGACCGACCGCAAGTATCGCAAACGCCCAGCGCCAGCCAGTTCTCTGAGCGATGAGCGGGACGAGCTGCATCGGCAGCATCGTGAGCAGGAATCCCAGCGACGTTTGTACTGTCAGCGCGGTGCCGACCGTGTGTGGCGGAACGGACTCGGTGACGAGTGTGCTGAACTGAGCGCTATCGGCGATCACGAAGAATCCCCATGTCATTGCCAACGCGCCCAATACCCAGATCGGTCCACCAAACAGAAGCCCACTGAGCAGACAGCAGCTGCCGCTCATGAACAGAGAAATAGAAACCAGCCGCTCGCGCCCGCGTTTGTCGGCGAACAGTCCGCCCCACACCGATCCCGCGCCGCCGATGGCGATCGTGGTGAACGCGAGCAGCGAGATCAAACGCGGAGCACGAAACCTCTCGCCGGCAGCTACGCTGGCGGCGAGAAATGATGGAATCCACGTCCAAAAAGCGTACAGCTCGAACATGTGGCCGAGATAACTGCCCGTCGCCAATCGCCACTCACGCACCCGCACCACATCGCGCACCTGGTTCCACGAGAAGGGGCGTGGCGCGAACGGATACGGGCCGTCGCGGTAAGTCGTGGCAACCACCACAGCGGCGATGAGCGCCCCGACGCTGGAGGTGAGAACTACCGGGCGCAGGCCGACGTGCGGTATGGCTCGAACCAGGTAGGGCGTCGCCTTGCCGACCGTTAGCGCACCGACGATGACACCGATTGCGAATCCGCGCTCTCTCCGAAACCAGGTCGCCGTCATCTTCATCGCTGGGGGATACACGCCCGCCAGAAAGAACCCGGTCAGGAAACGGAGAAAAAGCGCGGCGCCGAAGCCTGGAGCGGCGAGTATACCTGCGTTCGCGAGCGCGCCCAGGAGGGCGGAAGCGCTGAACAGCCGACCGGCCGGGATGACGTCGGCAAGGTTCAGAATCGCGGCCACCGCCGTGCCGCAGACAAAGCCCAACTGAACGATGGTGGTCAGCCAGCCAGCCTCGGCGGTGGTGAGACCCCAGATCGAGCGGAGCTGCGGGGTTACAGCGCTGGCCGAGAACCAGAGCGACATCCCCAACAACTCTGAGAAAGCGAGTAACGTCAGCACCCGCCAACGCGTCGAGTATAGGTCAGGCGACATCGAAAAAAAGTTAGCCTCGGCCGTCCGCGTACGCTTAATGACCAACCCAACTCCGACCGCTCCTCTCACGCCTCCGGGCTCTCTCGGCGCGCCTGCTGCTCCCCCTTCCGGTTCGAAGCCGGCGGTGGCGACGCTGTCGCGCGAGCTGGCTGACTTTCTGGTCGAATTGTCGATCACTCTCAACAAGCACGCGATCTACCCGAGCAGTCATCCCCTGCTCGACGTCGCCGTAGACGGCGTTGCCAATCGGATCGGAGCGCTATTCGTGGGCGATCGCGACTCGCTGTCGATCGGTGTCGCGCGACGCCAATTGATCATCGAAGGCGTGGCGACCGACCCGCTGAATCCAGTTCTCAAGGAGCTCGCTCAGCGCCTGCACGAGCACCATGTCGGCGCGGTGAAATTCATTCGCGGCATCACGCGCAATGAGCTGGCAGAAGCTCTCGCCGCGCTGGCTGTGGATCCGGTGCGTGCAGAAAAGCCGATCGGGCTCGATACTGAGCATCTGGCCGAGGTCTGGGAACACGTTCGGTTCTTCCCACTGACCTACGACCGCCTGCAGCTCATTGAAGAGGAGCCGGGGGAAGCTCCCAGCGCCGACCAGATGAAAGCGGGTCGGGCAACGCAGCTCTGGATCGGTCTCGCCCGCGCTGCTCTCGTCTCGGATGGGTCCGACCCGGCCTCCAAGCGCGAAGAGGACGAGAATACAGCTCTCGAGCCCGCAACCGTGGCGCGGGCAATCGACGAGCACCAGCGCGAAGAAGCGTACGACCAGGTAATCGTCGGCTACCTGCTTCAGATCGGTGAGGAACTTAAAACTGCCGAAGGGCCGGAGGCTCTTGGTCTGCAGCGGCGGGTGTCGCGATTGGTCGGATCACTCAAGGAATCGACACTCGAACGTCTGCTCGAAATGGGCGGCGACAAAGCGCAGCGGCGCCGATTCTTGCTCGACGCGTCGCAGGGAATCACCGTCGAAGCAGTGATCGATCTGGTGAAAGCGGCGTCAGCGGCCGAGGGACAGACAGTCTCCCATTCAATGCTGCGCATGCTGCAGAAGCTGGCGCACCATCCGTCTTCGGGCGGACCGCGTGCAAAGACAGACCCGACCATTCGGGATGTGATGCGTCGCCTCGTCGACGATTGGACGCTTGACGATCCAAATCCGGAAGCGTACCGGCAGGTGCTCGAGAACATGTCGAGTCTCAGAAACGCCGGCGAAAAAACCGGGTCAAACGGTGCCGTTCCCACCGAGTGTGAGCCGGAAAGAATCGTTCAGATCGCCGTCGAAGTCGGCGCGATGGGACCGCAGGTTCGGGCAGCGATGATCGACCTTTGCAAAGCCGGACGTGCGGAACTGCTGCTGGATCTGGTCGAACAAGCGCCGAGCGCTGACGCCGGCGCACCGGTGTGGGATTTCCTGAAAGGTGAGCGCATTCTGGAGTCAATGCTCGGACAACAGCGACTCGACTTTCCGCTGATCTCGCGCTTCGCGCGGCGCATCGGCCTTAGCGCGGTTCCGACCCTGCTCGCTGCCGCGTTGATGTTCGATGACGCCAAGATGAGAGGTCAGTTTTACGATCTTCTTCTGTCTCTGGGCGACCAGATCGGGCCGCCCGTCGCTGAGCGGATCGCCGAAGCCCCTCCCGTCATTCAGCGTGAGCTCCTCGGACTGCTCGGAAAACTCACCACGCTGCCAGCGGGTTTCTCGGCGCGCGCGTTCCTCGACAACCAGGAGCCGCTGGTGCGACGAGAAGCGGTGAGGCTTCTCCTGCGCAATCCCGCCGAGCGCGACGAAACCATCATGAGCGCGTTGTCCGACGCTGACGATAGAGTCGTCTTTGCCGGTCTTACCGTCGCCCAGGAGAGGTGCCCGCCCGCTGGCATAGAGCTGATCAAGCAGCGTGTCGATCGGGGCGAGCTCGATTCGCAGCTCCGCACAATGGGGATCCGCATCGCCGCCCAGCAGCACAACGCCGAGACACTCGCGTGGTTCCTTAGCTTCGTAGTAACCGAGGCGCATTGGCCTCGGAAGCCTAAGCTGAAGCCGTCGACTCCGGAGATGCTGGCAGCGCTGAACATGATTGCCACGAACTGGCGCACTGATCCGGCGGCCGAAACCGCAATCAAGCTGGCTGAACACAGCAAGGACGCCGAGGTCCGTGGCAAGATCGCGCGCGCCCGTGCATCGACGCCCGCCCAGTAGGAAGAATGAGCGATCCGATTCGTTTCCTCGTCTCATTCGGCCAGGCAGTGTCGACGATGGCGCTCTACAACGAAGGGCACCCCGCCCGCGAGCGCGCTGTCGACCGATCGTACCAGTGTCTGCGCGACCTGCAACAGCACGACGCGAATCCACGGTTTTCGTTCCTCGGCGAGGAGACGATTTACCAGGATACCGCCCTCCGCGAGCTCGGTGACTGGGAGTGGGGAACGCGACTGGCCCAGGCCGGTGTGCAGCGGATGGAGCTCGACACGAACGTCACCCGGGAGCAGTACGAGGAATTTCTCGAGGAGATGATGGCTCGCATCACTCTCTCTTTCATCGACACGGCAGAGGCGAGGCCGAATCGCCCCACCGGCATCAAGGTTGGCTCCCTCGGAATACGCGGTGAGAACAGACAGCTCCAGGACAACCTCGACACGCCGGTGCCGGTTGCGACGATCTCATACTCCCTCGGCGAGGAAGCGGCGTCGGTTCAATCGATGCACCGGGAAGTTCTCGAGCGCGGCAAGTTGCCATTGGCCGAAGCCGAAGCAGTAGTGCGATCGCTTTCCATGGCGATGCACGGCGATCAGGAGATGATCCTGCCGCTGCTCCAGCTCCGGGAGTTCGACGAGTACACCACGACGCACTCGCTGAACGTGTCGGTGCTGGTGATGGCGCTGGCCGAGTCGTTGGAGCTGTCGCCGCAGGATGTTCGATCTTTCGGCATCGCCGGCCTGCTGCACGACCTCGGCAAGGTGAGCATCCCGCAGGACATTCTTAACAAGCCAGGCAAGCTGACGGACCAGGAGCGTCAGGTGATGCAGAATCACCCGGTGGAGGGAGCGAAACTGATCATCGAGAGTGGACGCAAGCTGGATCTGGCTGCCGCGGTGGCCCACGAGCATCACATCATGATCAACGGCCACGGCTACCCGACCCGTCACTACCACCGCGAGTGTCACAAGGCGAGCAATCTCGTGCACGTCTGCGACGTCTACGACGCGCTGCGCACGCGTCGTCCATACCGCGATGCTTGGGAATCCGAGCGCGTGCTCGCCTACATCGAGGAGCGCGCCGGAACGGAGTTCGAGCCGGCCGCCGCCACCGCGTTCGTACAAATGATGCGCAAAACTGAACGCGGAATTCAGCTCACATCGATCCCTGCCGCCAATGGCGAGACCCCTGGCGTCGCGAGCACAAACGGCCCGCCGCCGCCCGCCCCGCCGCCAACGCCGGCCGTCAAACCGCCCGAACAGACATAGGGAATTTCCCTGATACAAAATATGCGTCGGTACCGACGCATTTAACGTTGCTGCCCCGGTCACCACTCGTCCATCCTATGAAGGGAACGCGGCCATCATTCGTGGAGGAAGCAACCTAATGTCAGGCAGCAGAAAAGGGTTTACCCTCATCGAGCTTTTGATCGTGGTCGTCATCATTGGCATTCTTGCCGCGATCGCGATTCCAAAATTTGCCAACACCAAGGAGAAGGCGTACGTCGCGGCGATGAAGTCGGACCTGCGCAATCTTGCCACCTACGAAGAGCAGTACGCAGCAGACAACCAGGGTGCGTATTTCGGCGGCACTGCCACCAGCGCAGCTCCGCTGCAGGGCTTCACTCCGTCGCAGAACGTCACCATTACAGCGACGGAGGATCCTGGCCCGCCTCCGACCTGGACGGCAACGGCTACTCACGCGCAGACATCCAAGACCTGTGATAACGGAGTCACCACACCCGGTGTGATCACCTGCACCTAATCAGGTGATAAGCGGTTGGAATGAAAAAGGGACGTCGAAAGACGGCCCTTTTTCATTTAGAGACTACTGGTTGCAGGCCTTACGCGTTTCCGCGGGATGGCCTTCCCGATTTGGGTCGCGCTGCGCGTGGCAGAACCGGCTTATCGAATAGCATGGTCGACGGTACGCCGCTGAGACCGGAGGTCTCGAGCCACCTCTCCAGGCCATTCGCCAATCCCCGCCGTTCCGACGGCCGCAACTCTCCAAATCCTTCGATCAGATCTTCCTGAATTGCCCGCGGCGATTTCTTGAGAAGGCTGGTACCCTGACGAGTGAGGCGAAGCACGGCCCGGCGCGCGTCAGATTCGTCGGCCGTACGAGTCACCAGGCCTTTGGAGATCAACTGACTCACGACCTGCGAGACTGTACTGTGTGTGGTCATGGTGACCGCCGCCAGATCCTTGACCGACTGGTCAGGCACCTGGGCGAGCTCGCTCAGCACGAACAGCTGCGCGGCGCTGATTCTCAGCTCCCGCTCGACTGACTCGGCAGCCGAGCGCAGGCCGCGCACCATGCGCCGCAGCGCGTTGATGGCGCGGAACACGTCGGGTTGGGAGCTGCGCTTGGGCTTCGCCATCAGTGAATGCTGCCGATCGATGTATCGATGCGCGAATGACCCGGGTGGGTCTCGAACCCACGACCTACGGATTAAAAGTCCGTTGCTCTACCAACTGAGCTACCGGGTCGAAAAGCAGATGCAAGATAAACGACAGCTTTGGTCACGTCATGCTGCGCCGTCGATAAACCTCGCGGGATCCGACGCGATATCACAAATATGCGTTGAGTGTCAATTGGGCTAGCCTGTGGCTGAGCTTGCCACTTCGGGTGTCTGACTGCAGTAAAAAATCGTCTCTATAGTGACCCGAATTGCGGGCGCGAAGATGCCATTCACCTTCTCCAAGGTCAACGCGGTAATTCGCGCTGTGAGGATGTCCCGCCAGCGTGAAGCGGCAGCTGCGCGCATGGCCGATCTCGAAGAGAGAAATAGCCTCCTCAAGTCACAGGCAGAGGAGCTGGCGCACCAGACCAATGAGGCGAGGGAGCTGGCTCAGGAGCTGGCGCTGACCAACGAGGAGCTGCGTGCTGTAATCAGCGAAGCCAAGAAAGCCTGGGCGGCCGCCGACGCCGCCAATCGATCGAAGGCCGAGTTCCTGGCGGTGATGAGCCACGAGTTGCGCACACCCCTCAACTCGATCGGCGGCTACGTCGACCTTCTCGAGATGGAGCTACACGGTCCGCTCACTGAATCACAGCGATCCGATCTCGCCAGGATCAGGCGCAGCCAGGAGCATCTGCTCGGCATCATCACCGACATCCTGAATTTCACGCGCCTGGAAGCGACCGAGGTGCGATTCGACATCATCGACGTTCCGGTCCGCGCATTGATCGCCGACCTCGACGCGGTCGTCAGCTCACTCGCTCGCGCCAAATCGTTGATCTACGAGTGCGAATCTCCGGCCACCAACCTCTTCACGCGAACTGATCCCGACAAGCTGCGTCAGATCATGATCAACCTGCTCTCCAACGCCGTGAAATTCACTCCTGAGGGCGGCAGGGTTAGGGTCTATTGCACATCCAGCGAGAAGTCGGTCTCGATCCACGTCAAAGACACGGGTCCCGGAATTCCGGCGGATAAGCTCGAAGCGGTATTCGAGCCGTTCGTGCAGCTCGACCGCGGTCTTACCAGGACGACCGACGGCACCGGGCTCGGGCTCGCCATCAGCCGTGGACTTGCCAGAGGCATGGGCGGCGACGTCGCCCTGAAGAGCGAAGTTGGCGTCGGCTCGACGTTCACCCTGACCCTACCCCGCGCGCAGTCGAGACCCTCGGGCGAAATGCCTGCCGTGCGCCTCGCCGCGAACTGATCCATACAAACTGACCAGAGCGATTTGCGCTCTGATTCTTGCGGTAGCGCTCTTAAACACGTGTCGCAGAGTGGCCATTGGTCGTCCAATAGTATCCCGAATCCCGTCTCTCCCGCGCTTTCAGCTCCTTGGCTAACGAACTGGCATTAACGAGTCCCGAGCGGCTCGCTGCTCTCCACAACACCGGGCTCCTGGAGTCCCAGGTAGAGGACCGTCTCGACAACTTTACCCGTCTCGCCGCGCAGATTCTTGGCGTGCCGACGGTGCTGATCTCGTTGGTTGAAGAGACCCGTCAATGCTTCAAGAGCGTCTGCTGCGCGAACGGATCGGAGTCGCCGGGCTGGCACCCGCTCGAGTCCTGCTACTGCCAGGACGTGATTGGAACGGGCAGGCCGATCATCATGGCCGACGCCTGGAACGAACCCGGCTTCGCCGAGCGCGCGACAAACGTGCGCGGTTTCGTCGGACTTCCGCTCACGACCGCCACCGGGCAGGTCATCGGCTCGTTCTGCGCGCTGGATGAGAGGCCTCGCGACTGGAGCAAGCGCGACATCGATGTGCTCACTGCTCTCTCTATGGCAGTGATGTCGGAGATCCAGCGCCGCATCGCCGAGCGAGCCGCTCACGACACCCAGCTGCGACTGATTGCGGAACGCACCCTCGCTCACGCCGTTCAACAGCAGATGCCCGTCGGTGTGGTAGTGGCTGAAGTTCCATCGGGCCGACTGGTCTCCGTGAACGCACAGATGACGGAGATCTTCCGGACTTCGTTCAAGCCGTCCCCCGATCTAGTCAGGTACGAGTGGACCGGCTTCCACGACAATGGCAATCGCTACGCCGCGCTCGAGTGGCCACTGGCACGGACAGTCATTACCAAGGAAGCAATACGTGGTGAAGAGATCCGGATTCGCCGTGGTGACGGCAGCGATGGCTTCATTCGAATGAGCTCGGCGCCCGTGCGCGATTCCGAGGGCAACGTCGTGGCTGCAGTTGCCATCGTGGTCGATGTCACCGATCAACGCAAAACCGAGCGTGCCATGCGCGTCACCGACGAGCGCTTCAAGTTCGTCGCCAAGGCAACCAACGATGTCATCTGGGACTGGGATCTCAGGACCAACGCGCTGGTCTGGAACGATTCGGTCGAGACTGTTTTCGGTCACAAGCAAAACAAGATTTATCCCGAGATACAGTGGTGGCACGACCATCTGCACCCGCAGGATCGGGAACGCGTAGTCGCGGGCATTCAGGCGGTAATCGCCAACGGCGGAACGAGCTGGAGCGACCAGTACCGCTATCGTCGCGCTGATGGGAGCTACGCCAACGTGATGGACCGCGGCTACATCGCTCGCGACAACAACGGAGCACCGCTCCGGATGATCGGGGCGATGACGGACGTGACGGAGCGATCTCGCTCTGAGGCCGCTATCCGCTTTCAGGCGCAGCTGCTGAACGCGGTGCAACAAGCGGTTGTCGCCACCGATCCCGACGGACTAGTGATCTTCTGGAATACGTTTGCCGAAAAGCTCTATGGCTGGACGGCGGAGGAAGCGGTGGGCAAGCCGATCGAGGAGCTGACGCCCTCGCCGTTCCTGCGCGAACACGCCACCGAGATCGTCGAGCGCGGCGCCGCCGGCGAGAGCTGGACCGGCGAGTTCCTGGTACAGGGAAAATCCGGCAAGGCATTCCCCGCCCTGCTCACGACTTCGCCCGTCCGCGACGGGCAGGGCACCGTCCTCGGCTTCGTTCGCGTCTCGATCGATCTCACCGAGCGCAGAAATCTCGAGGAGCAGTTCAGACAATCCCAGAAGATGGACGCCGTTGGTCGCCTGGCAGGCGGCATCGCCCACGACTTCAACAACCTTCTCACTGTGATCAGGCTCAACACCGAGATCATCATGGAGGGATTCGATCCCACGGATCCGCGGAGCGAAGACGTAAAGCAGATCAGAAGCGCGGCAGAGCGTGCATCGTCGCTGACGCGGCAGTTGCTGGCATTCAGCCGGAAACAGATTCTCCAGCCGCGCGTGCTGGACATGAACAGCGTTGTCTCGAGCGTGGAGCCAATGCTGCGCCGACTGATTGGCGAAGACATCGCAATTGCGTCGACGTGTAGCGCCAGAGGCTACGTTGTCGCCGACCCTGGTCAGATCGAGCAGATCCTGGTCAATCTCGTCGTCAACGCGCGTGATGCGATGCCGCAGGGTGGAACCATCAACATCGAGACGCAAAACGTGGAGTTGGATGAGACCTACACCAGCGAGCACGCTCCGGTTATTCCCGGCCGGTACGTCATGCTCGCCGTGGGTGACACCGGTATCGGCATGAGCCGCGACACCAGAGAGCACGCGTTCGATCCGTTTTTTACTACAAAGGAAGCCGGTAAGGGAACCGGACTCGGTCTCGCCACCGTTTACGGAATCGTGAAGCAGTCGGGCGGCTATGTGTGGATCTACAGCGAGCCCGGCCATGGCACTACCCTCAAACTGTATTTCCCAGAAGTAAGCTCGGCGGCCGCTTTCAAGACCGGTGAATACAAGATCGCGCCCAAAGAGCACGCACGCGGCTCGGAGACGATTCTGCTGGTCGAGGACGAGGAAGCAGTCCGTGGCCTCACGTCGCGAATCCTGGAGAAGCAAGGCTATCGCGTCATCGCCGCGCAGCATGGACGCGAGGCGATGGACATCGCCACCAGGGAAGCAGGGCACATCGATCTCGTTCTCACCGACATCGTGATGCCGGGGATGAACGGCCGCGGACTCGTCGAGCGTCTGGCAGGAATTCGTCCGCGCATCAAGTCGCTGTACATGTCTGGCTACACCGACGACGACATTGTGCGGCGCGGATTCATCGAGCCCTCGAAGAGTTTCCTGCAGAAACCCTTCACGTCGGAAGCATTGCTGCAGACGGTCAGGAAAGTCCTCGACGAAGGCTGAGTCTTCGCGGACTCGCGGATTGAGACCGCGTGATCCGTCTCGTATATAAAGGAATGAAATCGAGGCGCCTCGCTCTTTTTGCCGGGACGCTTGCGCCCGTCCTAGCCGGCGCCGCGACGTTGCGCGCCCAGGACACTACAGCGGCGAGGCTCGAGCCGGTGGTAGTCGAAGTAGGACGCGGGGCGCGCAGATCCCTGCTCGAGCTTCCGTTTGCGGTGACAGTGCAGACTCCGGATTCGTCGCGTCCCGGCCAGCGGCATCTCTCGCTCGACGAAACTCTGTGGCTTATTCCTGGGCTGACCGTATCGAACCGGAACAATCCGGCGCAGGATCCCCGAATTTCGATCCGCGGGTTTGGCGCGCGCTCTGCTTTTGGTGTGCGAGGAATTCGGGTGCTTCGCGACGGAATCCCACTGACGCTACCCGATGGCCAGACGCCGGTGGATTACCTGGACCTGGAGTCTGTCGGTCGCGTCGAAGTCATGCGCGGCAGCGCTTCATCGCTGTACGGCAATGCAGGCGGTGGCGTGGTCGACCTCAGGACGAGCGAGCCGCTACCCGTCCCAGTCTCCGGCGCGGTTCGGGTGTGGAGCGGAAGCTTCGGCGCTCGCCGATTGGTGGCAAAGACCTCGGGCAGCACTAATGGATTCGGTTACCAGGGGAACGTCACGCGCACACAGAACGAGGGTTATCGCGACTACTCCCGCCAGCGGATGACCAACGGATTCGGCCGCCTTTCATACGACAACGACGACGGCGCCTATGCATTCGAGTGGCTCGGCGCAAATACTTCGACCGCGCAGAGTCCGGGAGCGCTGACGCGCGCGCAATTCGAATCGAATCCACAGCTGGCAGATCCGCTTTCCGTGCGCAAGGGCGCGCGAAAGGCGGTTAAGCAATCGCAGTTCGGCCTGACTGCACGGCGTGCAGTCG
>DASXSL010000071.1:0-22855 GCA_036506035.1 Gemmatimonadaceae bacterium
GTCGAGTACGCGTCCGAGCTGCGCTATCGCAATCCGATCGTCACCGACAAGACGCTGTGCATCGTCATCTCACAGTCGGGAGAGACTGCTGACACGCTGGCGGCGATGCGTGAGGCCAAGGCGCGCGGCGCACGCACCTACGGCATCGTCAATGTCGTCGGCTCGACGATCGCGCGCGAGAGCGACGGCGGCATCTACGTTCACGCCGGACCGGAGATCGGGGTTGCCTCGACCAAGGCGTTCACCAGCCAGGTAGTGGCGCTGCTGCTCTTTACGCTCAAGCTGGCGCGTCTGCGCAACCTGTCGATCGTGGACGGCAAGCAGATTATCGAAGATCTGCGCGAGCTGCCGGCGAAGATCCAAAACGTTCTGGATCGGGCGGACGAGGTCGAGAAGATCGCCGAGGAGTTCAAGAACTCGCAGAACTTTTTGTATCTCGGACGAGGCTACAGCTTCCCGACCGCCCTCGAGGGCGCACTCAAGCTGAAAGAGATCAGCTACATCCACGCCGAGGGTTATCCGGCAGCGGAGATGAAGCACGGCCCGATCGCGCTGATCGACGAGAAGATGCCCGTCGTCTTCATCACTCCCCACGACTCGGTTTTCGACAAGGTTGTCTCGAACGTCCAGGAGGTCAAAGCACGGGGCGGACGGGTTATCGCCATCACTACGCGCGATGAGGAGGCACTAGAGGGCAAACTCGATTACGAGTTCCGAATCCCCGAGACGAAAGACATGTTGACGCCGGTGGTTGCTTCGGTGCCCTTGCAGCTTCTCGCCTACTACATCGCGGTCAAGCGCGGCACCAACGTCGATCAGCCGCGTAACCTCGCTAAGTCCGTCACGGTGGAGTAAGTACTGAGAATCCTGCTCCAGCGGGTCTCGCGGGCGGAAGTCCGCATCGAAGGGCGCAGCGTCGGAAGCATCGGGAAGGGATTTCTCCTGCTCGTCGGCTTCACCCATGGCGACACTGCCGACAACGTCGACTGGTTGGCGGAAAAAACGTCCGGGTTGCGGCTTTTCGGTGACGCTGAGGGCAAGATGAACTTGTCCCTCGCCGATGTGGGCGGATCCGTACTGGTCGTCTCGCAGTTCACTCTTTACGGAAACACAGAGAAGGGAAAGCGGCCGAGCTTCATCGACGCTGCGCGGCCAGAAGAAGCGATTCCGCTTTACGAACGCTTTCTGGCTGCACTTCGCGGGAAGGGCCTCGCAGTAGAAAGCGGAGAATTCGGCGCCATGATGGACGTCGAGCTGGTCAACGACGGGCCAGTCACGCTCTGGCTGGAGCGATGACCACGCCCCGCGTCGTTCTCGCGTCGTCGTCGCCCCGTCGCCGACAGTTGCTGAACCTAATTGGCATCTTGCACGATGTTCAACCGGCCAACATCGACGAATCGATGCGCGCGCGTGAAATACCGCGGCGGCACGCCGAGCGACTGGCGCGCGAGAAAGCGACGGCGATCGCGACGCGCGATCCGGATCTGATCACCATTGGCGCCGACACCGTCGTCGTGATCAATCGCAAAGTGCTCGGCAAACCCAAGGACGAGGCGGAAGCGATTCACATGCTCTCCCAGTTGAGTGGACGCGAGCATACGGTCATCACCGCCGTTGCCGTCGCGCGTGGAAGGAAGCTCCGCTCCTCGGTCGAGGAAGTGCACGTGAAGTTCCGGCGCCTGCGAGGCGAGGAGATCGAAGCTTACGTCGCTACCGGTGAGCCAATGGACAAAGCGGGGGCGTACGGAATACAGGGCTACGGTGCAACCATCGTCGAGCGAATCGAGGGCGATTATTTCGCGGTGATGGGATTGCCGCTCGTCCGGCTGACGTCGTTGATGCGCGATCTCGGCGTCAGGTATCGTTTCGGTGAGCCGCTAAGTCTGACCGATTAGCTCGCGCGCCCGCTCCATGACCCGACGCTCGTTGTCGAAAGCGAGCTGACTGGCAGCGTCTTCGATCGGAACCCAGCGCGCCTCGTTGACCTCCCAGTCGTGGTCTTTGGTATCACCGGAGAGATAACGCAGCAGATAGAAGTGGACCCGCTTGTGGAAGCGCACTCTGATGCCGTTGTCGAGACCGACGTACCAGTACTCGATCGTCTCGATGTGCTCGACGACCTCGCTGGAGACGCCGCCTTCCTCCCGCGCCTCGCGCACCGCCGTCACCTCTGGTTTTTCGTCTTTGTCTACGAGCCCCTTGGGCAGCTGCCAGCGGTGCTGACCGCCAACCGAGACAATGACGACTTCGATGCGATCGACTGCGCCGCGGAAAACGACGCCGCCGGCGGAGGTCTGGTCGCGGATCGGAATCTTGATCGACGGGGACTTCTTCGGGCCGCCTGACTTGCGCGGCGTCATCCGACGCTCACGCCTCGATAGAGATCGCTCCACAGCTGGATTTTCTCCAGCACGTGACGTGGCTCGATGCGCGCCATTCTCCCCGGGCGATTTTCCATTGAGATAGGATAATTCTCGCCAGGATCGCCGTACGCATCGACGATGAGATCCTGAAAGCGCCGGTACGGTCCGGTGCGCTTGGGATTCGTATATCCCATCAGGCTTATGACGGGACGATTCAGCGCGACGCTCATGTGCAGCGGCCCAGTGTCCGGCGAGAGCACCAGCGCCGATGCGTCGAGGATGGAAACAAGGTTTCTCAAGCCGCTTCCCAATTCAGAACGAGCTTTGTGCTTCGCGCGTTCCATCACTACGCGCTGCGCCGCCAGCTCGCGCTCTGATCGTCCGCCGACCAGCACAACCTGCATTCCGAAATCTCCAGCGACTGAATCGATCACCTCGGCCCACCGGTCCGGGAGCCAGTCCTTCTCAGGTTTGCTGGTCGCCACGACAACCGACGCGATCGGGCGATCGATCGACGACATGAAATTGCGCTGCCACTCACGCTCGTCCGCCCAGGGACCAAGATCCCATTCCAGCGGCTCCGGCGAAACGCCCATTGCCGACAGGAACTCGAAGTACTGATCCTGGACGTGTTGCACCGGATGCGGTGGGATTTTCCTGTTCGTGAATAGCCAGTTCATGTCGCGCGCTCTGGCGCGGTCGAAGCCGAGTTTGATCGGAGCGCGGGCCATCCACGTCACGATTCCGGCTTTGAAGTAGACCTGCAGATTGATCACCAGATCGAACCGTCGACTCGCCAGGCCTGCGCGCACGTCCGCAAAGGCCTTCAGTCCGAGCGACCGATCAAAAACCACGATCTCGTCCACGGATCGATGGCCGCGCACCAGCGTTGCCGGCCCGGGCTGCAGCACCCACGTTATTCTGGCTTTTGGGTTTGCGCGTTTGAGCGCGTTGATCACCGGCAGCACGTGCACTGTGTCGCCGACAGCGCTCATCATCACGATGCAAATGTTGTCCGGAACTCTGGGGAGGTCCGGAATGCTCACTCCACGCTCCTCAGTCGAAGAAATTCTTCGTCTTCTGCTGAGTATGGGAGCTCGTGCAGGTCGCGCCATTTGCGCAGTGAGCGAATCAGGCGATCCAGGTTCGCCTTGGCAACCAGCGGCGAGCCCGGCGAGCTGAAGCGGACCCGATCGACGTCGAGCACATGAGCGTCCAGCCCTGGGCCTTCGCCGGCGGTGAGCAGGACGTTCTTGAGATTGAGATCCTGGTGGTGCGCTCCTGCCTGTGTCAGAGCCTTGAGCAGCTTCACCACTGCTTCGAGTATCATCACCCGGTGATCGTGATCGGTCACCTTGGACAGTGCGACGGACAGGTCATGCCCATTGGGGATCTCCCGTGTGGCGACGTCTGATCGTCGTAATACGACGTTCTTCGGGTACGAAACGTAGGCCACGACTTCAGGCGTGCTGACGCCGCTGGCGCGCAGCCTCAACGAGGCAACCAGCTCGCGAAAGCCGCGCGTCGGCAGGAAAAAAAGATCCTTGCTTATCTTCGCCATCCAGCCGCCGCGCATGTTGTGTCGCACTACCACTCGCCCACAGTCGCCGGGAAGGTTCACCGCGAAAACCGGCGCGCGTCCGACCAACGGAACAGCATCGGGCTGTCGAGCCGCAAACTCGTAGAGTCCTTCGCGCTCGAGCACGGTACGCACGCTGGCGGAGCACTTCGCGGATGCGATGACCCGTGCTCCACCAACTTCGAAACGCTCATAGGATGGAATCGAGAGGCCGACGATCATTTCGCTTTCTTGCCACCTCGCACCGACGCAATCGCGCTGAGCAATGCCTGCGCTTTACTCTGCGTCTCCTGCCACTCGCGCTCCGGAACGGAATCTGCCACGATGCCGGCACCGGCCTGCACCGATGCTTTGCCATTAGCGATGACGCAGGTGCGAATGGTGATCGCCAGGTCCATGCGCGCGCCGCCGGCGGCGATGTAACCGATTGCCCCCGCGTAGGGGCCGCGCGCGACGGGTTCCAGCTCGTCGATGATCTCCATCGCACGGATCTTTGGTGCGCCGGTCATCGTGCCCGCCGGGAATGTCGCACGAAATACGTCGAGTGCAGACATCCCATCATTGAGCTCGCCCTCCACCTGACTGACGATGTGCAGCACATGCGAATACTTCTCGACTTTCATGAGCTCGGTGACTTTCACCGTTCCGTACTTGGCCACGCGTCCGACGTCATTCCGTCCCAGATCAACCAGCATTACGTGCTCGGCTCGCTCCTTCTCGTCGGCGAGCAGATCCGCGGTGAGCCGCTGGTCGTCTTCCATTGTCTTGCCCCGCGGCCGGGTGCCGGCGATTGGACGCAGCGTGATGCGACCATCGGACACTCTCACCAGCAGCTCGGGAGAGCTGCCGACGATCTCGATTCCGTCGAGAATCAGGTGGTACATGTACGGCGAAGGGTTGATCGCTCGCAAAGCCCGGTAGAGGTCTGCCGGATCGAAGTCCAGTGCGACATCGATGCGACGCGACAAAAGGGCCTGAAAGCAATCTCCAGCGCGGATGTATTCCTTGATGCGATCTACATGCGCCATGAAATCGGCGCGATCGTAGGACGAGTGGCCATCGATCGGATCAGCGCCGAGGTCGTGTGACATCGGACGAAGATGCACCGGTTCCTGCAGACGCTCGACGATTTCCTCGAGCTCCTCCATCGCTTCGTCGTGCAACTTCCGCAGTTTTTTCTCGCCCGCGCCTTTGGGGATTGGAACCGAGATGACTGCGCGTGCGCTGCCGTGGAGGTTGTCGAGAATAACCAGCGAGCGTGTGAACACGAAAATCGCGTCGGGGGCGTCGAGACCTCCTGGCGGACGATTGGGAAGCCTCTCGATCAGCCGCACCACATCGTAACTGAAGTATCCGACCACTCCGCCCCAGAATTGGCCGAGCTCAGGAACGCTCGCCGGCCTGGCGGCGTCGATCAGCGCGCCCAAATCAGCGAGCGGGTCGGCTGGCTTCCTCTTGTTGTGCCAGCCGCGCTTCGCATTCCAGTCTTCGACGACGCCATTGGCGAATCTCCAGGCAGAGCGTGGCTCGGTACCGAGGTAGGTGTAGCGAGACCACGTTTCACCGCCGGCGGGCGCGGACTCGAGCAGGAATGCGAACGGACCGCGTTTCAACTTCGCGAACGCTGACACGGGAGTGTCCGTGTCCAGCAGCCAATCCTTCCACACCGGCACCAACGTCGCCGTCGCTGCGCGTCGGCTGAATTCCTCGAAGCTCACGCTGTTAGCTTTCCCCCATGAGATTTCGCTCCGCGACGCGAGCTCTCGTATTGATCGTCGTCGCCGCCAGACTGGGTGCGCAGCAAACCTGGAACGACGCGCGCACCACCGCGCTCGTCCAGCGCGCGACTGAGCGCCGGGCGAGCCAGCTCGCCGACACCGCGCTCGTCGACTACAAAGCTACGGCGCACGGTTATGTCACGTTCCTCGCACAGTTTGGAGAGGGATTTCCCGAGCCGCCTAAAATCGTCAAGGCGGACGAGCTGGGTCTGGAAGTCTACTGGCGAGCGCCCGATCTGAGCAAGCAGCGCATCATGGGACGGCGCGATACGCTCCTGCTTCCCACCGATATCAACTATCATCGCGACCACCTCGGCATCGTTCAAAACAACTTCCGCAACATCATCAGGATCGGCGAAGGCGACGAGGTGCGAGATGTTCCGCACCCGTTGTCTCCGACCGGATTGCAGGTCTACGATTTCGCGATTCGTGACTCGCTGCAGATTCGTCTCGCCGATAGGGTCCTCGATGTTTACGAGGTGCGCGTGCGGCCCAAGGACGACCGCCAGCCACGCACGGTCGGAGCAGTCTACATCGACAGAGAGACCGGTGAAGTGGTCAGAATGGCGTTCAGCTTTACGCGTGCTGCGTTGATCGACAAGGACCTGGAAGATGTCTCAGTCGTTCTCGAGAACGCCCTTATCGATGGCCGATTCTGGTTGCCACGACGACAGGAGATCGAGATTCGGCGCACCGGCTCCTGGCTCGACTATCCGGCGCGGGGAATCATCCGCGGGAGATGGGAAATCTGCTGTTATGAGGTGAACAAAGGCATTCCAACGAGTTTTTTTGGCGGGCCGGAAATTGTGTTGGCTCCGGCATCGGACCGGCAGGCGAATCCATTTCCATTCACCGGACATGTTCTGGATTCGCTGCCTCCGGATGTGCGAGCGGTCACCGACGCCGACGTGAAAAAAGTTCAGGACGAGGCCCGCGCGCTGGTGCGTGAGGCTGCACTGGCGAGGACTCGCAGTTTTGCGTTCTCCGCACGTCACATCTCGGATCTGGCGCGGTTCAATCGCGTCGAGGGCCTCGCCCTTGGCAGCGGATTCCTACAGCGACTCGGGTCCGGCTTCGCCGTCGCGGCATCGGGGCGGTATGGCTTCAGTGACAAGGTGCTCAAAGGTCGCGGCGCATTGGAGTACACTACCGGCGCCGGTTCGCGGCTTGTGCTCGGCGCTGAGCGTCAGTATCGAGACGTTGGCGACGAGCAGGAAACCTCGCTCGTTCGAAACACCATCGCTGCGCAGGAATTTGGCGCCGACTACACCGACACCTACGATGTTCGCGCAATTTCGCTTAGCGGCTCGCTGGCGCGATTGGGGTGGCGCCCGTCATTCGATCTCTCCTATGAGCAACACGACTCGCTTGCCGTGCACGCACGCCCCGCCAACGGGCGATTCGAGCCCACTATCCCGGCGCAGTCGCTGCACGAGATTCGCTTCACGCTCGGTCTCGATCGCCCGACGACTCTGACGTTTGCCGGCTACGAGGTAGGCGCGCATCTGGTGGCATCCGGAATATGGCCGCAGGGTCGCTCAACGTACCCACGCGTGTTGTCCCTGCGGCCCTCGCTGGCGCTCGATCTACAAAAGCCTTTCGGCAGTAGCCGCTTACTCTTTCACACGGTCGGCACCGGAGTTTTCGGCGGCCAGCCGCCGCCCGCGCAGCACCTCGTTTACTTCGGTGGCCCGACGACGGGGCCTGGCTACGATTTCCACGAGTTCGTCGGTCGTGGCGGCGTCAGTCAGCGCATCGAATACCGGTTCCTGGCTCCATTCCTTCCGATTCCGCTTGGCCGGTTTGGGCGAGCGCCTGGGACGATCACACTGGCGCCTTTTGCCAACGCGGTCTGGATCGATCAGCCCGCGCTGTTCAAGGCGCCGCGACAGGGCTGGTACCCGTCGCTTGGGCTGGGGGCCCTGACGGTCTTCGACGTCCTCCGCTTCGACGTCGCCAGGGGTCTACGGGACGGCCGCTGGACCTTCGGCGTCGATATCGGACGGGACTTCTGGAGCGTCCTTTAGGAGGCTTTAGCAGCCTTCTTTGACGCCTCCAGACAGCGGCCTTGCGGCCGGTTATTGAAGGCTTGGATCGTCGTCCTTCATACGGGTGATCCCTGAGAAATTTGCGGGATCGGACCCCCGTTCGAACCACATCAGAAGCAAAGGCATTCATGCGCTCAAATCTCACTCTCCGTCGTGCGACGGCGGCGGTGGCAACTGTCGTTGTCCTTACCGGTTGCGCGACCGCAACCACCAGCACTGCCAGAGGCGGTGCAATAACGCGCCCTGTCGATCCAGGTCAACGCGGTGCGCGTGCGACTCTCGTCAGAGCAGATAGCGCATACCAGGCAGGAGCGTATCCACTGGCGGCCTCGCTGTTCGAGCAGATCGTCAGCCGCGAGTCCGATCCGCCGTCTATCGCCATTTTCAGGCTTGCCACTCTACTTTCGTGGGACAACCGTCTCGACGAGGCGAATGCGCTGTATCGGCGATACATCGCCAAGGAGCCGCGCGACGCCGAGGGAAGAATCGCGCTGGCTCGCACACTGGCGTGGGGTGGTCATTACGCCGAGGCGATTGCCACCTATGATACGCTGATCGCTACCAATCAACGCACTCGTGATGCGTCAATGGGCCGCGCTCAAACGCTGGCGTGGGCGGGTCGATTGGACGAAGCGCTCGCCGTCTACAAGGTGTGGGTCCGCGATCATCCAGTTGATCGTGAGGCCGCGATGGACTACGCCCGCGCCCTGGCGTGGGACGGGAAGCTCGACGAAGCAGAAGCGATGTACAGTCAGCTTTCCAGAACGGGCAACGCTGCCGCGACAAAGGGTCTGGCGCGCGTGATTGGGTGGAGAGGCGAGTTCGATCGCAGCGAACGCACTTGGCGCCGCGTGCTCGAGACAGATCCGCAAGATCCGGAAGCCTTGACTGGTCTCGCACAGGTATTGAGCTGGCAGGGACGGCAGAGCGACGCGGAGGCCGCACTCGAGCTGGCGCTGCAGGCAAACCCGTCATACGGGGACGCGCGAACCCTGCTGCGTTGGGTGCAGGCTGACCTGAGACCGAGCCTCAGCGTGACTGGGCTTGGCATCAACGACAAGGACAAGAATCGTTCAACCGTGTTTTCAGCGGATTACTTTGCGCGCACGCTGTGGAACGCCGGCATCGGCGCCAGATACGTTGGCCGTATGGCGAATTTCGCCGCGATCGATTCGCGCAGCGATGCGGGCAGCATTTACGCGCGCTGGCAACCGGCGTCGAGCTCGTGGCAGGTGCGTGCCGAAGGAGGCGTCACCAGACATTCTACGACTTTCGTCGCTCCGGCTGGGTCGAAGCGAACGATCGGTAGCGGCGCCCTCAACATATCCGGCAACCTCGGGCCCACACTCCGCGTTGGACTAGGCGGCGCAAGAGCGCCGTTTGACGAAACCGCGCTTCTGATCGCCAATGGCGTCATCAGCTCTGAAATCAATGGCGATGCAGCCATCGTACTGCCCGCACGGTTGACGCTGTCCGGAGGAGCAAGCCACACGCGACTGACTGGCGGCACACGCGAGAACACGCGTAATGCTTACAACTCTACATTGCGCTGGAACTACAACCGCAGCTGGAGCCTCGCCATCGGCGGACGTCAGTTCGGGTATGACACTTCGTCTGTCGACGGGTACTTCGCACCGCGACGTTACACCCTTGGAGAAGTAAGCGGTCGTACGCGAGTCGGCGGAACATTGGGGTGGAATGCCGACGGCGAAGTCGGCGTGGGCAGTCAGCGAATCCAGCTCTTCGGATCGAGCGCTACCACGCGGGCGACTGAGCGCGGCGCCTTATCGCTCGGGTATCGGTTCGATCCGGCACGCGAGGTAAGTGTATCCGGCGCCTACGCCAACGTCGCAGGTCCGGCGCAGAGCAGCAGCAGCGAATACTACTGGTACACGTTCTCCCTGCGAGCAAGGCTGGGATTCTAAGTCGTCCCGCGTAGGAATCCCGCCCGCGATTCAGCGCGCGGGAGGGTGCTCGGGGATCGCTCCAAACGCGCGCTGCATCGCCGTGAAGAGGGGCAGTCACTGTTGAGGCAGGATTCGTCGTGCGTGGATTTGAGCATTAGCATCGCCTGGCGCGTCGTAGCTTGAATCGTGACCCCTGTTCTCGAAACCACTACTGCTGATCTGTGGCTGCTCCCTGTCTTGCGGGATATTCTGGCCGACGACGCAGTCGAGCAGATTGTATCGACCGCCGGCGAGAGCTATTGGAGGCGCGCGGTCGACGGCGGGCTTGCCACCGACGACGACCTGCTCGAAGCACTCTCAGCCCGCACGCATTTTCGAATCGCGACCGACTTGCTCGTAAGCTCGGAGGCCTGCGAGAAAGTGCCGGAGAAGCTCGCGCGCAGGTTCGGAATCCTCCCCCTATCCGTTTCGCAAACGGTTCTGGATATCGCCTCCTCCAACCCTTACGACCTGGACTGCGAGAAGACTTTGGCTTTCGCTACCGGTCGCACGGTGCGGATGTCGCTGGCGTCACCTGACCGCATCCTGGAGCGGATCGAGGAGGTCTACGCGCCGGTGGATCGAGTCAGCAAGCTGCTCGATCGGGCCGGAAGATCTTCGATCCAGTCGGTCATCGAAAAGGCTGAGGACAGCGAGCGTGAGCTGGATGAAAAAGAGGCGGAGCGTCCGGTAATCAAGCTCGTAGACCACATCGTCGCTGAAGGAATTGCTGCCGGCGCGAGTGACATTCACCTCGAGGCCGGGGAGACAGGAATCGCTGTGCGCTATCGGATCGACGGCATGTTGAAGGAGGTCATGGTCCTGCCCAAGGCTGTCGGCGTGCCGCTCGTCTCGCGCATCAAGATCATGTCGCAAATGGATATCGCTGATCGCCTGCGTCCGCAGGGGGGACGTGCGCGCGTCTCTATAAACGGCGCCCGCGTCGACCTGCGGGTCTCGACGCTTCCTGCATCGCACGGAGAGAAAGTCGTCATCAGAATACTCGATTCGCGCGCCGCGCTCCGATCGGTCGAATCCCTTGGCCTCGATCCTGTCGACGGGCCGCGGATGCAGAAGCTGCTCGACGTCCGCGAAGGCTTGATCCTGGTGACCGGACCCACGGGATCAGGAAAAACGACGACCCTGTACGCAGCGCTGCGGCTGCTGCTGCATCGCGGCGTCAACATCATCACCGTCGAAGATCCGGTCGAGTATAGAATTCCTGGAATCGTCCAGGTGCAGATTCACGAAAAGGCAGGGCTCACATTTGCCTCGGCGCTGCGGTCGGTGCTGAGGCAGGATCCGGACGTCGTCCTCATCGGCGAGATTCGCGATCGCGAGACTGCTTCAATTGCAATTCAGGCGTCCCTGACTGGCCATCTCGTGTTCGCAACGCTGCACACCAACGATGCGTGCAGCTCCATCATCAGGCTGACCGACCTCGGTGTCGATCCCGGCAAGCTGGCGGGAGCGCTCAAGGGAGTTGTTGCGCAAAGGCTCATTCGTCGGCTCTGTCGCGCGTGCAAGCTGGTCGCGAACGCCGGTGTGCCGCGGCGACTCGTTGGATCAGTGCCGGGCGACTCGATGATCTACATGCCGGTTGGTTGCGTCGAGTGTTCGCTCACTGGTTATTCGGGGCGGGTGGCGGTGACCGAGGTTCTGGTGACGACGACAGAGATCGAGCGCGCCATCGCCGAGAACGCGCCGCCAGAGCGTCTGCTGGCGGCGGCGCGCACATCCGGCACGCGATCGTTGTGGGCGTGTGGCTGCGCGCAGCTGATCGCCGGTAACACCAGCGCGGAGGAATTGGTGAGGGTGATCGAGCCGGAGACAGCGCGTGGGATGCCGTCCCACGGGACGGCATACAATTCGCCGCGTCCAATCGTCTATGAAAAAATCTCCGAGCTAGCAGTGACGAAAATCACTCCCGGCGTCGTCGAGCTGTTCGTGATAAAACACAACGGCGGAGATTGGCGCGTCCTGACGCTGCAGCGCGCGCTGGATGGAAAACGGCCCGGATCATGGGAAACCGTTTACGGAAAAATCGACGCCCGCGAGAAGCCGGAAAAAGCTGCGGTCCGCGAGCTAATGGAGGAGACGGGACTGAACCCGGAATCTCTCTACAACGTCACGGTCAGCAGCTTCCATCTGCACGCAAGCCGCACCATCCAGATGTGCATCACATTCGCTGCGTTCGTCGCCGACGACGCGCTGGTAACGCTGAGTGACGAGCATCGGCGATTCGAGTGGCTAACCGTCGATGGAGCGTGCGACCGGTTCACCTGGCCGCGCGAGGCCCACGCCCTGCGCGACGCCCATCACCTTCTGCGAACCGGAGACGCGGGACCGGTGGAAGATGTGCTTCGGATTCTCTGAGGTCTGGATCGCAAAGTCAACGGAACTACGCGCTACGCGCTGATCGCTGCCTGCTAATGGCTGTCGGCAGCGATCAGTGTCCGATTTTCAGTTGACCCCTACCGCGGCTTGACCGTGGTGAGCGCATCCAACCCCGGCGGTGCGTTCGGCTTCACTCTCACGCTCTTCGCCGGTATCCCGACATACACGTGGAAGGGCCGCACGTCCTTCGTCGCGACGGCCATCGCCCCCACCATCGCCTGCTCTCCGACGTGCACTCCCGCCAGCACCGTCGCATGGTAGGTGATGCGCACCCCATCCTCCAGCCTCGTCACTGCATCCGTAACATCGCGCTGATCGACGATGCTGTGTGTGTGGCTGTAGACGTTCGCGAAGTCGCTGATCGAAACGTTGTTCCCCAGCGAGATTCCGCCGCGATCGTCGAGCAAAACATACCGGTGCACGACGACGTTATCGCCAACTTCCATGTTGTAGCCGAATGAGAACTCGACGTGCTGGAACGCTTTGAAATTCTTGCCGCACTGCTTGAAGATGTAAGGCGCCAACACTCGCCTGAACTGCACGCCCAGCTCGACGTTCTGACCCCCGAGTGGAGTTCGATCGAAGGAGTACCAGAGCCAAAGCAGCGGTTTCACTTTCTGAAACCGCGCGTCGTCACACTCGGCGTAGTACTCGGGCTCCAGCGTGACGTTGCCCGGATCGAGGGATGAGAGCGCCAGCCGCGTCGGCAACGGCAACTTTGCATCTTCGACCGCCGTCTCCCAGTTAGCAGCAAACTGCGGATACGCGATCTCGCACAACGTCCGCCGGCATAGTAGGGCTCGGTCGGTTCCGGACTTCAGCTCGGCGGCGAGTTTCTCCAGCCATTCTGCTTCGATTCCCGCGACGGGAAGTGCAGGCAGCTTGCGCAGCGGATAGATCGGCATTGCTGGAAATTGGCCCTCACTCGGCCGAAAAACCAGCTATTGACTCGGATGCGATGCGCGTGCGCGAACGAGCGCTCTCTCTCGCTCGATCCGCGTGAGAATCGTCTCCCATGTGTCGTCGCGCACGTTCTGGAAAGTGACTGATAAGGGTTGATCCAGATCGATCGCCTCGTCGAACAGATAGATCGCACTCTGCGCTTCCCGTTGCTTCAGTCGCTGCTCGCCGAACCCCGAGCTGAGCGGCAGCACTTCAAGCGGTCGAAAATCACGGCCGCTGCTGGTTATGACGAGCTCCATCGGACTGAAGTGGACGTCAGGCTGCACGCCGTAAAACGACACGTACCAGAGATCGGGTACCCTCCCACCCGTGCGGCGCGTAACGGCGGCAATTGCCTGCTTGTTGCTCTCCTGTAGCTCGCGCAAAGCACGGTAGGAGTCGGGGGTCAACAATCTGATCAGATTTTCATCGAGCGGGATCGCGCGAACGATTAGACCCGGCATCTCCATCCTGATGGCGATATCGTCCTGGCGGAGCGTTCCGTATCCCACCGGAACGCTGGCGCGGCCGGTGGTGTCCTCGGTGATGGGAGTTAGCGTCTGCTGCTGCGCGGCGACGGACGGCGCTCCGCCCGCGCACGCCGACAGGGCAAGGATCACTGCGGCAAGGAAGACCGGCTTCGATCGGTTCATTGCGCGTCCTCGCGGTTGGCTCCCTCGACCAAATCCGTAATCGCCTCCAGCAGCTCGACCCGCCCTTCGCCAGAGTGAGAGCTGAATGGAATCACCTGCTCGCTCTCCAATGCCAGGGCCTCGGAGATTTGGGCCACTCTTTGACGGCCGGCTGCTTTGCTGAGCTTGTCCGTCTTGGTCAGGGCGACGATCGTGGGTACCTCCGTCTCCGCCAGAAAGTCCAGCATCGCCCGATCATCTTCGCTCGGGTCGCGCCTGATGTCCAGCAGTAGGACTATACCCCGCAGCTGCGAGGTTTGTCTCAGGTAGGACTCCATCAGAGGTTTCCACTCGGCCTTTCTCTCCTTGGAGACGCGTGCGTAGCCGTAGCCGGGAAAATCGACGAGCACGAACCCGTTGTTGACGCGGAAGAAGTTTATCTCGCGGGTGCGACCAGGCGTGCGGCTGACCCGGGCGAAGGATTTCCGCCGCACCAGCGTGTTGAGCAGGGAAGACTTGCCGACGTTCGACCGACCGGCGAACGCGATCTCCGGCAGGGAGGACTCCGGACGCCAGCCTTTCTTTTCCGACATCCCGCCGATGAACTCTACGTTTCGGATGACCAGCCTCTCAGCGGGGGCACCCGGGTCCTTCGACATTTAGTGCGTTATAGAATCGTAGAGCGCTTCGCCGGAGGATGTAGTTGCGGCAGGCTGTGGACGCAGGGCGATCGCCAGCACTTCGTCCATTGTCTTCACCGGATGGAAACGCACCGAACCGCGGACTTCTTCCGGAAGCTCCTCGACGTCGCGCGCGTTGCCGTGCGGCACGATCACGTCAGTCACCTTGTTGCGATGAGCAGCAACTGATTTTTCCTTGAGTCCGCCGATCGGCAGCACTCTGCCGCGCAGGGTGATCTCGCCGGTCATCGCCACGTCACCGCGAACCGGGACCCCGGTAAGCGCGCTGATCACCGCTGTTGCGATTGCAATTCCCGCCGATGGTCCATCCTTCGGCGTCGCGCCCGCAGGCATGTGGATATGGATGTCTTTTGTTCTATAGAACTCGGACTCGATTCCCAGCGCTCTTGCCCGCGCCCGGGCGTACGACAGCGCCGCACTGGCAGATTCCTTCATGACGTCACCGAGAGTGCCGGTGAGCTGCACCTTGCCGCGGCCCTTGACGACGCTCACTTCGATCTCGAGCACCTCACCGCCAGCCGACGTATAGGCCAACCCGGACGCGACTCCAACTTTATCGTCGAGTGACGTGTCGTCGGGGTCGAACGGCGGTGCACCCAGCAGCTCCTTTAAATCTCCCACACCGATCGTCTGGGTCCGTCCTGCCTCGCTGGCTACTTCTGCACGTCTCCGCGCGAGCTTCCTCGCCACGCGCGCGATTCGCCGTTCCAGCTCGCGCACACCGGCCTCGCGAGTGTACCCGCGCATGACGGCCATCAGTACATCGGGCTCGAGTACGACCTCTTCTTTCTTCAACCCGTTGGCCTCGATCTGCCTCGGCAGGAGATACTGCCGCGCAATGGCGAGCTTCTCGTGGTCGAGATAGCCCGCGATGCGCAGGATCTCCATCCGATCGCGCAGCGCCTCTGGAATTCCCGCCAGCGAATTCGCTGTCGTGATGAACAACACCTGCGACAGGTCGTAGTCGACCTCGAGGTAATTGTCGTTGAAGGTTGAGTTCTGTTCCGGATCGAGAACTTCCAGCAGCGCCGCTGCCGGATCACCGCGGAAATCCTGCCCGAGCTTGTCTACTTCGTCGAGAAGAATCACCGGATTGATGACCTCGGCGCGCCTCATCGCCTGGATGATTCTGCCAGGCATGGAGCCGATGTAGGTGCGACGGTGGCCGCGGATCTCCGCCTCGTCGCGCACCCCACCCAATGCCATCCGCACGAACTTGCGGCCGAGCGCTCGCGCGATGGATCGACCAAGCGACGTCTTGCCTACGCCCGGAGGTCCGACCAGGCAGAGAATCTGTCCGTCGAGTCGGCCGACGAGCGACATGACCGCAATGAAGTCCAGGATCCTGTCCTTGACCTCGTCGAGTCCATAGTGGTCGGCGTCGAGAATTGCGCGCGCTCGGGCAACGTCGAGCACTTCGTCGGTGCGCTCGGCCCACGGGATCGCAACGATCCAATCTATGAAATTACGGGCAACCGTAAATTCGGGTGACATCGGCGGCATCCGGCGCAGCTTTCGCAGCTCGCGCAGAGTTCTCTCCTCAACGACCTTCGGCAGCGACTTTTTCCTGATTTGCGTCTCGAGCTCAGCGAAATCATCGCCGTCATCTTCGCCCAGCTCTTTGTGGATGACGCGCAGCTGCTCCTGCAGGTAGAACTCTCGCTGGTTCTGGAACATCGCGCCGCGCACATCGTCGTCGATCTTCCGCTCCAGACGAAGCAGCTCGATTTCTCCCGACAGCAGCTCGGCCAGCATCTCCAGCAAGCCGCGCAGAGTGTCGGCCTCCAGCAGCGACTGCCGCAGCTCGAAGCGCACCGCAACGTGCGCCGCGACGCCAAATGCCTGCCGCTCCGCCGAGTCGGTGCTCTGGATGATGGAGACGATCTCGGCGGGGATGCGCCGATGGAGACTTACGTACTCCTCGAACGAATTGAGAACGCGTCTGCTGAGCGCTTCGGTCTCGGCGGCGTCCTCGGGAGCCGGGCCGGTAAATGGGAAGGGCGACGCTGCAGCGCGCAGCACGTTCGCCGATGGGATGTAGCGGGTGACACGAGCGCGGGCGATTCCTTCCACCAGCACGCGCGTGGTACCGGTTGGAAGCCTCGATACCTGAACGACGCGCCCAATGACGCCAGTGCGATGGAGGTCCGCGGCCGCCGGCTCCTGCTTCTCGCCGTCACGCTGCGCGACGAGCAGAATGATCTTGTCTTCCGCCATCGCTGCCTCGATGGCAGCGAGCGAAGCCGGCCGCCCGATGAGGAGCGGGATGACTACATAGGGGAAAATGACGACATCCCGAAGCGGCAGGACCGGAATCCGGTCCGACGTAGGGATGGTCTCGTTGTCCCGCTGAAAAGTTTGTGGCAGGACTTACGCCTCTTTCTTTCTCCGCATCGGTGAGATCTCGAGCAGCGGCTGGGTGCCGTTGGTGATGCAGGATTCGGTGACCTTCACCTCGACGACGTCCTCTCTGCCGGGAAGGTCGAACATCACTTCCATCAGCACTTCTTCGAGGATGGCACGGAGGCCGCGGGCGCCGGTGCCGCGCTTGAGCGCCTTGCTCGCGATGGCAACAAGAGCAGCTTCGTCGAACGTGATCTTCACGTCCTCGAGACCGAACAGCTTGGCGTACTGCTTGGTGAGCGCGTTCTTCGGCTCCTTGAGGATGCGCACCAGCGCCTCTTCGTCGAGCCCTTCGAGAGCAACCGTAACCGGCAGACGACCCACCAGCTCCGGGATCAGGCCGTAGCGGAGCAGATCGTCCGGCTCGACTTCGCTGAACATCTTCGTCTGCGCCAGCTTCTTGTCCCTCGCCGCGGTGCCGTTGAATCCGATTTGACGGCGGCCGGTGCGGGCTTCGATGATCTTCTCCAACCCATCGAAGGCGCCACCGCAGATGAAGAGGATGTCCTTCGTGTTGAGCTGGATATACTCCTGCTGCGGGTGCTTGCGACCGCCCTGAGGTGGAACCGAAGCGACCGTTCCTTCGATGATTTTTAGTAATGCCTGCTGCACGCCTTCGCCGGAGACGTCGCGTGTGATGCTGGGATTTTCAGACTTGCGCGCGATTTTGTCGATTTCGTCAATGTAGACGATGCCGCGCTCGCATTCGGCGACGTTGAAGTCACCGGCCTGAAGCAATCTCACCAGAATGTTTTCGACGTCTTCACCGACGTAGCCTGCCTCGGTGAGTGTCGTTGCGTCGGCGATGGTAAAGGGCACGTCCAGAATCCTCGCCAGAGTTCTCGCGAGGAGCGTCTTGCCGACGCCGGTCGGCCCAATCAGCAGAATATTGGATTTGTCGAGCTCGACGTCGTCATCCTTGAGCGACGTGGAGTTTATGCGCTTGTAGTGGTTGTAGACCGAGACGGCTAGTGCCTTCTTCGCCTGCTCCTGGCCGATCACATACTGGTCCAGGACGTCCTTTATTTCCTGCGGTGATGGTACCTGGGTTATCGCCTCAGCTACCTCGCGCTCCTCATCTTCCGCCAGGATCTCATTGCAAAGCGCAATGCACTCGTTGCAGATGTAAACGGACGGTCCCGAGATGAACTTTCGGACAGAGTCTTTCGATTTTCCGCAGAACGAGCAGCGAAGGTGTTTCTCTTGGGACATAAATCGAAGGGAACGAGGGGTGCGGAGGCGAGTTGGCGCCTGAACTAAAGATACCTAACAGCGGGCCTGAAAGCGGTCAAGCAACGAATCCCAGAGCAGGACTCGTGAAGATTTTCACAAGTAACAGAGCCCTGCAGTTCAGGCCTGTTTGAGTGCTTCTTCCATCTCTCCACGGTAGGAAATCACGTTGTCGATGAGCCCATACTCCTTCGCCTCTTCCGCCGACATGAAACGGTCTCTGTCGGTGTCGCGCTCGATGCGTTCCACCGGCTGACCTGTGTGCTTCGCCATCAGCTTGTTCATCGCCGAGCGGAGGTGGAGAATCTCCTTCGCCTGGATCTCGATGTCCGAAGCCGTCCCGCCGCCACCGCCCTGCGATGGCTGGTGGATCATGATGCGCGAATGGGGAAGCGCCGATCTCTTCCCGGGCCGTCCCGCCGCCAGCAGGAAGGCGCCCATGCTCGCTGCCAGCCCCATGCAGTTCGTATTCACCGGTGACTTCAGGAACTGCATCGTGTCGTAGATCGCCAGTCCCGCCGACACGCTGCCGCCCGGTGAGTTGATATAGATGTGTATGTCCCTTTCCGGATTATCGGACTCCAGGAACAGCAGCTGCGCGATCACGATGTTGGCGACATCGTCGTTGATCGGCGTACCAAGAAAAATGATCCGGTCCATCAGCAGCCGGGAGAAAACATCGTAGGTGCGCTCTCCGCGGCTTGAGCGCTCGATGACGTACGGCGTGTAAATCGTCGGCATTTGTTCGTCTTCTTCCTCGCGCCGTTTAGGCATTAGTCGATACATCGTTTCGGTCCAGCAACCACTTGAAGACCTTTTCCTCAGTGATGCTGCGCTCCATTTCCTTGAGCCGGCCGCTCTTCTCCAGCTGCGCGTAAATCTGGCCGGGGTTCGCGCCTCTCTTCTCCGCCTGTTCTGCGATGCGGTCGTCCAGGTCCTTCTCGGTCGCTGTCAGGCCTTCCTTCTCCGCAATCGTCTCAATCACCAGATCGCGTCGGATCTGTCGCTCGGCCATCGAGCGAAACTCACCCGCGAACTGGTCGCGCTGGTCTTCCGGAATCTGATACGCCTCGGCGTAGTTCTGGACAAACTGCTGGATCCAGCTCTTCGGAACGTCGAACGCATTGGCGGAGATGATCTGATCGATCAGCTGCTGGCGCACGTTTGCCTCAATCTCGTGCTCGGCGTGCTTCTGCAGGTCCGAACGGACCACCGTCTTCAGCGCATCGAGCGACTCGAAATCTCCGACCTCGCGAGCAAGGGCGTCATCCAGCGGCGGCGCGGCTTTGCGTTTTACTTCGTTGAGGGTGATGCGAACGGTCTTCGTCTGACCCCGCTGGGTTTCATCGGGGAAATCGTCGGGCCATTTGACTGGTCGTTCGAGTGTCTCGCCGGGAGCTGCTGACATGACCAGCTCTTCGATTCCTGGAATCGCCTGACCGGTGCCCAACACGAGCGGATAGCTCTTTCCCTCGCCGGCCTCGCCAGCGGTAGCGGTTGCAATCTGCACGTTGACCATGTCACCTGGCTGAGGCTTCTCACTCACCGGGGTCCAGGTGGCTTTTTCGTCGCGGATTTGCTCCAGCTGCTGAATTACCTGGTCTTCAGTAATCGACACCTGAGGTCTCTGAATCCGGAATCCATTGGTCCGCGCTAGCTGTATCGTCGGACGCACCTCGAGGTGGAGCTCGAAGGTTAGCGGCTTACCGTCTTCGAACTTGAGGTCGTGTACATGCGGTTGCGACGCAACCTTGATGCTCTCCTTCTCCACGAATTCCTGATACGCCTCGCGGACCAGCGATTCGAGCGCCTCCTGGCGGATGGCTTCGCCGAACTTTTTTCTGACCACCGTCGCTGGAGCCTTGCCCGGTCGGAACCCAGGCAGCCTTACGGTCGAGGCATAGCGTCGCGCGGCCTTGTCTTCAGCGTCCTTCACCGCCTCAGCCGGAACGGAGACCTGAATGTGACGCTCGACCCCCTCAGATGAGCGGGGTGTGAACTCGATTTTCATGTCCGCAATATAACAGAGTGAAGAAGGCCCGAAGCGTGACAGGCAAGAGCTCTGCGCGGCACCGCCTTTGCCTTTATCGATGACAGAAAAATCACCCTAAAAAACGAGACTATTGCGGAGGTGTGACGATGGAGCTCGATACGCTGAAGGACCTTTACGTAGGCGAAATCAAAGACCTTTATAGCGCAGAGAAGCAGCTGGTAAGGGCGCTTCCGAAAATGGCGAAGGCAGCGAAGGACAGACAGCTTCAGGATGCATTCCGCGCGCATCTCAGGGAGACCGAACAGCACGTCGCGCGTCTCGAGCGGATTTGCCAGGAGCTCGGCGTCAGTCCTCGCGGAAAGAAATGCGTCGGCATGGAAGGACTGATCGAAGAAGGCAATGAGATGATCAAGGAGGCGAAGCCGGACGCAATCGACGCCGGCCTGATCTCGAAGGCGCAACACGTCGAGCATTACGAGATGGCGGGCTACGGAGTCGTGCGCACCTACGCGCGCCAGCTAGGCTTCGAAAACCAGGCAGAGTTGCTCCAGCAGACGCTAGACGAGGAAGGCAGGGCGGACCAGCTCCTCACCGAGCTCGCCGAATCTGGAATCAACGTCGAAGCCCAGGTTTGATTCGACTGAATGCACAGAACCCGACGTCGAAATCGACGTCGGGTTCTTTTTGCCGGCGTCGCACTGCCGACCGCGAGTTGCTTCTGTGCTGAGAGATTTTATCGCAACGATCGCTGCGGCTTCGTGACCGCTTTTTTTCTCAGCGCGTGTTAGTCAGTAACTACGCCGAGAGATTGCGCTGAACTACGACCCGCGCCGCCCCGATTTCATCGACGTCGCCGGCGGCTTCGTTGCCCGGACCGGAGGAGGATTCGGTACGGGCTGCGGGATCTTGGTGCTCTCCGGTACTGCGTGAGACTGGGTGTCCTTTCGTTTCTTCGAGAAATCGGGGATCTCGTGCTTTCGTTTCATAAGGTCTCCGTTGGGCGCGGCCACGTGCGAAAGGGGGGACTCGAACCCCCACGGATTGCTCCACTGGATCCTAAGTCCAGCGCGTCTACCAATTCCGCCACTTCCGCAATGATCCAAAAATAGCAGGGAGAAGCTGCGAGCGGACTCCCAACGAAAAGCCCCCGCGGATCTCCGCAGGGGCTCTTCACTCTCAAATCAGAGCCGACTTACTTGCCTACCTGCAGATTCACGATTCTCGGCGCGTGCTGTGGATCTGCTAGCGAGTAGACACTGAGGCTCACGTAATCGCCGTCCTTGAGTCTGCTCAGCACCTGCTGCAAATCGCTCGGCGTGTTGATCGCGCGGCGGGGAGTCGGGAAGAGGACCTCGGTGATGACATCGTTGCGCGCCAGCTTCTCATCGGCTGGGCCACCGGGAGTGACGTCAGAAACCATCACGCCACGCACCGGCGTCGATACTCTCGCCTGTGCCGCGATCTCCGGACTCACCGGCGCAACCGAAATTCCCAGCGCCGGGTGAGCCATTCCGCCGCCACTGGTCGGAGCCGGCGTCGAATTGCTGGCAACTTCCTTATCGGTCGGCGCTTCCATCAGCGTGACGCGGAAAGTCTTGCGCTGACCATATCGCATTGCCTCGATCTCGACCGTCTCGCCAGGGTTGTGATTGCGCACGATTCTCTGGAGAGTGCTGACCCGATCGACGGGCTGGCCATCAGCCGTGATGATGACGTCTCCCGGCTGGAGTCCAGCTCTCTTGGCTGGCGTGTCCTCGCCGGGGAAATTCCGGACAAGCACGCCACGAATGTCCTTCACGCCGGCGACGGCCGCATCCTCTGGACTGACATCATCGATGCCGATGCCGAGCGCTGGAACGCGAACACGCCCGTTGGCAATGAGCTGGTCCATCACTCTCTTGGCGAGCGTGATTGGAATCGCGAAGCCGTAGCCCGCGTTGTAGCCGGTCGGACTGGCGATCGCGCTGTTGATGCCGATCACTTCACCTTTCGAATTGACGAGCGGACCACCGGAGTTACCGGGGTTGATCGCCGCATCGGTCTGAATCAGATCGCTGATCGCGTACTGATTCGTTCCATTCGGATTCATCAGCTCGGCGAGACTACGTCCCTTGGCACTGATGATTCCGGCGGTGACGGTGTTCTCGAGTCCGAGCGGATTGCCGATCGCCAGCACCCACTCACCGATTCGCGACGTCACGTCGTTCCCCAGCGCAAGGGTGGGGAAGTTATTGCCGTCGATTTTGATTACCGCGACATCGGTGGTGCGATCGTGTCCGATCACCTTCGCGGTGAAGACACGATGATCGAGCATGCGCACCGTCACCTTGTCGGCAATCGTCTCACGATCGGAGTTGGTGACGACGTGATTGTTGGTGAGGATGTATCCGCTCGACGTCACGATAAATCCCGAGCCCTGACCGCGCATTGGACGCGACTGCTGCGGGATGTCGAACTGGCGGAAGAAGTCGTCCATTCCCGGCGGCAGACCCTGTGGGACCTGAGTGCGGCCACGCGTGGCATTGCCGGTGCGCGGTGCGCTGAAGACTTCGATCGATACGACTGCAGGCGTCACGTTGTTCGCGATCGCCACGAATGCGTTGCTTGCTTCGGCAATTGGCTGGACGACTGCCGGTGCGGGACGAGTTTGTGCAAATCCGAGCTTGGTCCAGTTAAGCCCGGACGCGACGATCAATCCGCCTACGAAAGCGGTCACTGCGGCTACGAAGAGCCGCGCTCTTTGCGTTCCAATGGACATGCGACTATGCGGCTAAAGGTTGTAACTGTGCTAAACGGTATAACTAGTAAGACACGATGCGCGAGCTTCAGGTTTCACGCCAGAC
>DASXSL010000072.1:0-18112 GCA_036506035.1 Gemmatimonadaceae bacterium
CACCACTTCGGCCTCAGGCTCGAAACCTACGAGGATGGAAAGGTTTACGGCACTGAGTTCAAGTACCGCCGGCTCGGCGACTCGTCACAGGTTGATTCTACGGTCTTCTCGATTTCCCAAGCCAAAACCGCATTGCCTGCGGAACGTCGCGAGTGCGTGATCAACTACCGTGTCCGGGACCTGCAGGCCTTTCTCGACCAGCTCAAGGCCGACGGGGTCGAGATAGAGAAGACCGAGGACTTTGACTACGGGCGGTTTGCGTGGATAAGGGATCCGGAGGGGAATCGGATAGAGCTGTATCAACCACTCTCGTAGCGGCATCACGCAAACTCCAGATCTCCGAAAGGCCTGTTGTCTTATTCGCTTTGCGTAGCGCTAGCTGTCCTTGAGCCGGTACGCCTTCCCATCGTGCTCCACCCTCCCCCACGCGACAGTCGCATCGTGCTCGAAGATGAGCAGCCAGTTCTCCTCGACAGCCTGCTTGAGTATTCGGCGCTTCGTCTCGAGTGTGACGAGCGGCTCGACGTCGTAGCCCATGATCCACGGCAGTGGCAGGTGTGCGTGCGTCGGAACGAGATCGCCGAGGTACAACGCGCGCTCGCCGGCTGACTCGATGAGGATGCTCTGGTGGAAGGGCGTGTGGCCGGGAGTGGGAATGACGCGCACGCCTTTCACAATCTCCTTCTCGCGCGCCACGAATTCGACTTTGTTGGCGGCTTCGACTGGCGTGTAGTTGCGATCGAAGTAGCTGGCGCCTGTGCGCTCGTTGGGATGCGTGGCGTAATCGTACTCACCACGCTTGATGATGTACGTCGCGTTGGGAAAGCTGATTTCCAGCTGGCCGTCGGGGCGTAGCCTGGTGTTGCCGCCAGCGTGATCGAAATGGAGATGCGTGTTGATGACGAGGGCGACATCGGATGGACGGACTCCGACGTGCGCCAGTCCATCCTCCAGCATCGTGAGCCGACTGCCGCCTTCGTTCTCGATGCCGTAGATGTCCTTGAACTTTTCGTTCTCCTTGTTGCCCGCCCCGGTGTCGATCAGGATCAGCCCGGAGGGATGCTCGATCAGCAGGCAACGCATTCCGAGCTGGATCCGGTTTCGCTCGTCGGCAGGGATCCGCTTTTCCCAGAGCGGCTTGGGCACCACGCCGAACATCGCGCCGCCATCCAGCTTCTGTCCCCCTGCCTGAATCGCGTGCACGGTGAGAGCGCCGATTTTCAGGCGCTCTACGAGCGGGGTCGGTGCCGTCACGCCGTTGTGTCGCGCGTCACCGGCGTCGGCATGCCCGAGCGCCGGCGATTCTTGCGTCGTCCCGGCTGCGTCCGTAGCAACGTCTGCAGCTCGCCCCACGTCCCGCAGCCACGATCGGCCAGATCGGACAGCATGCGCACCAGACACTTCGCCGTTGCCATTGCATCGCCGCCAGCCCGATGTCGGTTGCGTATCTCAACTCCGTAATAGCGCGCGACGTGGTCGAGCGATCGACGTGACAACTGCGGCAAAACTTTCCGCGCCATTTTCACCGTGCAGAGGCGACGGCCGCGCAGCTGGTGGCCGGTCGAGCGAGTGATCTCGCTCGTTATGAAGCGCCAATCGAAGTTCGCGTTGTGGGCAACGAAAACGTGTCCCTCGAGAACGCGCATCAGGTCCGGAGCAACTCGCTCGAAAGTCGGCGCGTCTTTCACCATGTCCCAGGTGATGTTGGTCAGCCTGCTGACGAACGGTGGAATGGGACGCTGTGGATTGACGAGAGTCTCGAAGACATCGACGATCTCACCGTTTCTAACCACCACCGCGGCGATCTCCGTGATCTTGTCGTGCAGCCAGTGGCTGCCGCCCGTCGTCTCCGTATCCACGACCACGTACGAGAGCTGGTGCAGCGCATCCGTGGCGCCAGACGAGTCGCGTTGACGACCACGTCGAGCAGCGTACGAGGGCGCGGCGACATCGGCGAGCATCCAGCGCCCGTCGGCAGCGCGCGCGAACTGCGGGCGACCGGCGAACATCGCGTGCGCCATGTGCTCCGCAACAATCCTCGGCGCGCCGGGCAGGCTGCAGATGTAACCGATCAGATCGACGACATCAGCCGGTCCGGCCGACAGGTAGTTGAGCGCGCGTGTTGTGAGGAGAGTCTCTTCCGGCTCGGAGTAGACTCCGCGAGTTAGCTCCACGGATCGTCTCGCGTGATCGGGCAGGTCATGCAGTGCGGGCCACCCCCGCCGCGCACGAGCTCGCCACCCTCGAAGGTGATGACCGCGCGCTGATTGGGCGGAATCTCGACATCATTGGAAAGAAAATCCGATGCGGTGATCATTTTGAAGCCGGCTTTCTCCAATTCTCTCAACGTGGTCTCGTTTCGCGCATAGGAAGTGACGACGCCCGGGCGCAACGCGGTAAAGTTACAACCCGACGCCCACTGCTCGCGGTCCTGCACGATTCTTCGGAAGCCGCCGCACAGCAGAGGCTCCATCGGGAGTCCGCACTGCTTGAGCGCGGCGAACAGATCAGGTTGCTCCTTCATGTGGCTTTCGCCCTTGCGCCAATGAAGTATCGGCAGGCGGTACGGTCCGATGAAGTGGGGCGGATAAATAACGCAGAGATCGCGATCGACATGGGTGAAGATCATGTCGAGGTGGATCGCTGTCGATTCCTGCGGCATCACCACGACAATGAGATTCCTCACTTCGGTTTTCTCGAAGACGAGTGTGGCGAGGCCGTCGATACCGGCTGGGCTGGATCGCTCGCTGAAACCGATCAGCAGCACATCCTCACGCAACGGATGCACGTCGCCGCCCTCTAGGGTGTGATTGCTGCGACGCTCCGCCGAGCCATCGTAGAGAATTCCCTTGTTGGCGAGCTTGGGGTGTGATGTGAAAAGCGCCTTCATGATCAGCTCTTCGGTCCAGCGGGCATGAAAGCGCATCGAGCCAATCATCATGTTCTGATTGATCGCCATCGCCGAGTCACGGGTGAAGAAAAGATTGGGCAATGGCGGCAGCGAGTAGCTGAACTCGTTGAGCGTGCGGGAAAGAGGACCGGGCTCTTCTTCCTTGCCTTCGATGAGGAGATCGACGACTGCGCGCGGCGGCAATCCTCTCAGCTCCGCGGCGAGCGGCTCCGATGGAACGACATCGAGCGTCACGCGAATGATCAACTCACGCACCGCCGAGTCCTCGAGGACGTCGGTGAGGAGATCGCGAACGTGCAGCACCTCGCAAAACCGCTCGAGCACCTGGACGAAGCGGCGGTGCTCGCGCTTGGCGAGATCGGCATCGACGATGTCGTCATAGAGGAAATCGGCCCTGGTACTTGGGGTAACGGCGAGCAGCTCGTTGCCCGGACTGTGCACGAGGACGGTGCGCAGCGCGCCGATCTCCGAAGTGACGTGAACTGGCATCCCGGGAAGATAAGGGGAGTTTCCCGACTCCCGCTTCCCGCTTCCCGCCTCTCGCTTTAGTTTGTGAATTACTTCACAAGCATGATTTGAAGCGGATCGCGGAATCGACAGTCAGGCGCCTCTCCCTCTATTTGAGTTTCCTAGAGGGGATCGAGCGCCAGGGACTCAAGACCATTTCGAGCGACGAGCTGGCGCGGCTCGGTGGGACGACGTCCGCTCAGGTTCGCAAGGATCTTTCGCTGTTCGGATCCTTTGGCAAGCGCGGGCTCGGCTACTCGGTGCCGGAGCTGTCCGAGAAGCTGCGCGAGATACTCGGGCTCGGAAAACAGTGGAAGGTTTGCATCATCGGCGCCGGTAAGATCGGCGCCGCTCTCGCACGATACCGCGGCTTCGCCGAGCGTGGATTCATCGTCACCGCGGTTTACGACATCGACGAGGCGAAGATCGGGAAGCGGTGGGAGTCACTCACCGTGCGACCGGTATCCGAGTTGGAGAAAGACGCGGCGAAGCAAGATTTCGACATCGCTGTCGTTGCCACTCCCGCCGAGAGCACACCCGCCGTGGTGAAGCAGGTCGTTCGCGCCGGGATCAAAGCCATTTTGAATTTTGCACCGATTCAGTTGTCGGTGCCGGCGGATGTTACGGTGCGCACTGTCA
The DNA here is from genome assembly GCA_036506035.1 of Gemmatimonadaceae bacterium. Taxonomy (GTDB): domain Bacteria; phylum Gemmatimonadota; class Gemmatimonadetes; order Gemmatimonadales; family Gemmatimonadaceae; genus UBA4720. The sequence goes on from DASXSL010000072.1 coordinate 4,058, forward strand.
ACATGGCGATGGAGCTCGAGGGCTTGTCCTTTGCGCTGTCGAATCGCGGCGACTAGTCGAAGCAAAGACAGCTACCTGCTTGCCCAACGTGATGCGATGAGAACGCCGGTAGCTATCCGCAGGTCGCGATCAGCCGGCAGCCGGTAGTGTTCTGTTGATCGCCCCAAACAAATTCGCAAACTGTTCTGGCGCGACGACCTCCGGCCTCGCCGTGGGCTCGATGCCGGTTTCCTCGAGAATGGCGATGGCCTGATCCGCCGACATCCCGCGTACCGAGCGCAAAACACGCTGCATCTGCTTTCGCCGCTGACCGAACGCGGCTTGCACAAAAGTGCGAAACGAATCGAGAGAATCGGCTGGAACCAGCGGCCGCCGCAGAGGCGTTAGTCTCACCACCGCCGATTCAACTTTCGGCGGCGGACGGAATGCACTGGCTGGAACAGTCAGCACCTGCTCGACGTTTGCCACCACGGCGATGTTGACGGTCAGCGCACCGTACGCCTCGTCGCCTGCCTTCGCCGCCATCCGCTCCGCGACCTCGCGCTGCACCAGAAAAACCGAGCGCCGCGGCATCGGCGGCTCCAATGCTTTGAAGATGATAGGGGTCGTGATGTTGTAGGGAACGTTTCCAATCAGAAGAAAATCGCGACCCGCCTCGGCACGAAGCTCGACGTCGAGAAAATCATCTTCGACTATCTCAATGTTGGTCTGGTGGTGGTACTTGTCGCGCAGGCTCGCCGCAAGCGCTCGGTCGATCTCCACGGCGACCACCCACCCGGCTCGTTCCAGCAGGATGTCGGTGAGTGATCCGCGGCCCGGCCCTATCTCGACAACGGTGTCACTCGTCGTCGGCGCCAAAGCGTCGACGATTGCGGTGAGAATTTTTTTGTCAGAGAGGAAATGCTGGCCGAACTTCTTGAGGACCGGCGGTTGTCGACCACGCCCGCCGGGCGTGCGCGGCACGGTCAGCTCCGGAGTATCACGAGCGTCAAGTCGTCGCGGCGCGTCACCGCCCGGGTGTGAACCTCGAGCATCTTGAAGACCCGATCGACGATTACCTTGGTGTCGTTTTCCCGGTTCTCTTTGATCAGCTCGAGCACGCGCTCCTCACCGAGTCGTTCGTCCCTCAAGTTGCGCGCGTCGCTGATGCCATCCGTGAACAGAACCAGCAGATCTTTCTGCTTCACCCAGCTCAGTGATGCCGTGTTCGGCACGTCCGCGACTATTCCAAGCGGCGGATTGACGGCGGCGAGACGCGTAACCGTTCCTTCCTGACTGATCACGAAGGCGTGTGGGTGACCAGTGTTCGCATACCTCAACTTCTGCTGTTCCGGATCTACGACGCCGTAGAAAATGGAGATGAACATCTCCGTCGTCTCGAGCTCCTCGCGCAACGATTTGAGCAGGGCGCCGAGCATCTCGCCGGGGTTGACGAAGTTCTGGGCGTGGATGGCCGACGCGCTCATCGCCAGCGCCATTATCAGCGCCGCGCGATAGCCGTGACCGGAGACGTCGCCGATCATCACTCCGGTTTTTTGGTCACGCAGCTTGAATAGCTGGTAAAAGTCGCCGCCCACGCTCTCCGCTGGAACGACCCGCGCCGTCACTTCTGCCTCCGGCGCCACACCGTCCGTCGACGGCAGCAGCTTCATCTGCAGATCGTGCGCGAGGTTCATCTCCTGGAGCAGTCTCTGCCGATCGAGCGAAGCGCTGACGAGTCGCGCGTTCTGAATCGCGGTTCCAATCTGCGTCGCAATCGCCGTGACCAGCTTCTGATCGCCGGCAGTGAACGGCTGGCGCGAGCGCCGATCGGCGAGGTTCACCACGCCAAGCGGCTGTCCGCCGGTAGGCGTCGTCCACATGATCGGCACCGACAGCATCTCGCCGCGTCCGTAGGGAGACTCGGTTCCAAACGTCACTCCCTTCCCCACTACTATCAGCGGGTGTTGGGTACGAAACACCCTCGCCGAAACGCTGCTCGCATCGTCCGCACTGATGGGCGGGATTTTTTCCTTGGGAACTCCGAGCGCAGCGACCGCCTGCAAGGTGTTGGTGCGTGCGTCGTGAACCAGAATCGATGCGACTCGCGCTCCCACCGTCTCCGAGATCTCGGTGAGAATCGTCGCTGCTGCGTCCTCGAGAGTGACAGTGCGACCGAGTATCTCACCAATCGTGTAGAGAAGATTTATCTCTTCGTACCGCTCGGCGAGCTCGGTCGCGGCGTGCTCGACTTCCAATGCCGCCTGAGTGAATTGCGAGACGACTGGCATCAGCAGCTTGATGTGTCGCTCCTCGGGTGAGTACGATGGATCGCACGGACCAACCGTCAGCCAGATTTTTTTCGGCGAGGGGACACGAGTGACCAGCTGCGTTCCGAAGTTGGTCGGTATCGCTTGTCCGGGCTCGTCTGGCAAAACGTCCGGCATCTGAACCTTTGGACTCGAGCGGGCGATGATGGTGGGCGTCGAGCGCCCGTCGCCGCTGCCCCAGACGGCGGCCTCGCAATGCGTTCCCTCGCGGAACGCAATGAGAACCGCCTCGAGCTCTTTCACGGCCGGTACAACGTCAGGCGAACGACGTTGCCCTGGTTGCGGAAGTTCTCGACGCGGTCCATCAGCTGACGCATCAAAAAGAGTCCGCGGCCTTCCTCTCTGGTAAGATTCTCCTCGGTGGTGCAGTCGACGGTGCACGCATCGAGATCGAATCCCGGACCTTCGTCGACAACCTCGAAGACGAGGTCGGTGTCACTGATGATGGCACGGACGCGGACGTGCCTGCCGGCGGTCGCGCCGTTTCCGCGCAGGATGGCGTTCGAGAGCGCCTCTGTCAGCGCGACCGGAACGTTCAACGAGCATTTGTGGGATGGGAGCTTGAGCTCGCGGCAGCGCTGCCTCGCGAGCTCGACAACTCCTTCTATGTATTCAACGTCGCTCGGGATTTGTAGATCGAAGGCGACGCGCGATTCACCCATTAAAAACTCTCTAGCGCGCGCTCCCGTGTGTCGGAGATTTGAAAGAGGGTATCAAGCTTGGTGAGCTCGAAGAGCGTCTGGAGATCATCGTTGAGGTTGGCCAGGCGCAGCTCGCCACCCTGTTCCCGAATCTTCTTCGACAACGAGACCAGCACGCCGAGGCCCGAGCTGTCGATGTAGCCGGTCTGGCTGAAATCGATCAGGAATTTTTTCTCACCCTTCTCGAGCTCATCGAGCACCTTCTGCTTCAACTCCTGACGATTCCCCACAATAAGCTGACCTTCGACATCCACCACGACGACATCTCCCTGTTTCTTGATCGAGAAACTCATTCAGATAATCTCCATTGCGGATCTGCGTGCTAAGACGCGAGGTCCTCTACGCGCCCGGCCGATTGCAGTGCTGCAATTGCGGCCACGTTAATAATGTCCTCCCGGTCGGCGCCGCGCGAGAGATCGGCGACCGGACGCGCGAATCCCTGAAGTATCGGACCGAGCGCCTGCGCGCCACCAATCCGCTGCACAAGTTTGTACGCGATGTTGCCCGCATCGAGCGACGGGAACACTAACACGTTGGCTCTTCCGGCTACCGGACTCGCGGGTGATTTGCGGGCGGCAACCGTCGGAGCCAACGCGGCATCACCTTGCAATTCTCCGTCCACTACGAGGTTCGGCGCGCGTTCCCTGATAATCGCCAGCGCCTCACGCACGAGATCGACGCTCGGACCGGCAGCACTGCCGTGCGTGCTGAAGGAGAGCAACGCCACACGCGGCTCGTCGCCCACTATGAGTTGACGGTCGTGCGCTGCGGCGAGCGCGATGTCGGCGAGATTATCGGCCGTCGGATAGGGAACGACGGCACAGTCGGTAAACGTCAGCACCTCGTTTACCTGACCCCCAGGTGGAAGAATCATGTAGAAGGCGCTCGAGGCGACCCGCACCCCCGACGCCAGACCGACGTTGCGGAGAGCGCTGCGCAGCACGTCGGCCGTCGTGTAGACGGCTCCCGCCACGCAGACATCAGCCTCGCCTCTTGCCACCATCCGATGCGCAAACTCGAGGGCCGACTCGTCTGCCGCGTGAACGGAGTGGAAGCGGGATCTGCTGAGGTTCTCGGCCAGCCGCGCGTTGTCGGTAACGAGGATGGCTTGGCCCATTCCAGTGCGCTCGATTTCGCCCGCTGCCGCCAGAATTCGCTCGTCGTCGCTTTCTGGAAAGGCTATCCGGCATTTGAGATCTGCCGCCATTTGGCGGATTCGTTCAACAAACGTCACTGCCGCTGCCAGCTCACCCATCCTCACCGCTTGGTGCGCGGCGATCCATGCTCGAATTTCTTCGCCAGCGCCTTGGCGACCGCCGGATGGACGAGGCCGGTGAGATTACCGTGATGCTGGGCGACTTCGCGCACCACGCTCGAGCTGATGTAGGTGGTCTCGACCGACGGCACCATGAAGATGGTCTCGAAGCTCTCCGACATGTGCCGATTCATCAGCGCCATCTGAAACTCGTACTCGAAATCGCTAACCGCTCGCAACCCCCGGATATTGAATTTCGCGCCAACCTTTCTGGCAAAATCGACGAGCAGTCCCTCGAACGAAGTGACTTCGACGCACTTGTTGTCGGCGGTTGCGGCTCGAATGAGCTCGACCCGCTCATCAGTCGTGAACAAGGCTTTCTTCGACGAGTTGACGGCAACCGCAACCACCAGGTGGTCGACGAACTCGCAGCTCCTGTGAATCAGGTCCTCGTGCCCACGCGTGATTGGATCGAAGCTGCCAGCATAGATGGCCGTCGTTGCCACTTTACGCCTCGGTGCGATAGAAGGTGATTGCCGTCGAGCCATATTTCCGCGTCACTCCTCCTTCAGGCATCGCCGTTTTCGCCGCGTGCTCGACACTGAGCACGCGGCTGAAGGGCGTCGCCTTCCAGCGCTCCGCCAATTTCTCGGCATCGCCGGTCGTATAAGGTGGATCAGCAAAGGCGACATCGTAAGAAAGCAGCTGCAACGATTCGGCAAATACCAGCGCCGAGCCACGGTGGATTGTGGACAGCTCACCGGCATCGAGGGCTGCGATGTTTTGCTCGAGCACACGCAGACTTCTCGGATTCTTCTCGACGAAGTCCGCCGAGCTGGCTCCGCGCGAAAGTGCTTCGAGGCCAAGCGCGCCCGAGCCGGCGTACAGATCGAGAACTCGCGCCTCGGGAAGATCGAGCTGAAGAATGCTCATCCACGCCTCGCGGACGCGATCAAGGGTGGGTCTCACGTGCGAGCCGCTGGGTGCGCTGATTCTCCGTCCCCGCCAGCGACCGGCGACTATGCGCACACCAGGATGTCCGCGATCCGCGCCTGCAAATAAGTCTCGCCGCGGTAATCGTCGCGCTCGAGCCGAAAAGCGACGTCCACTTTCGTTCCCGGCTGGAATTCCTGCGCGCGACTCGCCAGTCCCCACGCAACTGCTTCGAGCGACCCCGTTCCGGTATCGAGGGCGAGCTTGAGACCGGTCTCGCCGATTGCGCGCGGCGGGCGGGCAATAGTGACGTTGCGGGCAAGAAGAACCGGCGTCGGATTACCGATTCCGAACGGCTCGAAATGGCGGAACAGCGATTCGATGCGACCGTCGAGTCCCTCGATGCTCACTTCGAGATCGACGCGGATTTCAGGGATTAGGTCGGCAGGCGTGAGCACTGATCGCGCGACTTCGTTGAAGCGCGCCGCGAACGCAGTGACTTTGTCACGCTCGATCGTTATCCCCGCTGCAGCGCGGTGTCCGCCGTAGCGCAACAGATGCTGGCGCGACTGACCGAGAGCGCCATGCAGATCGAACTTGGGTATCGATCGGCCCGACCCTTTGCCTTGCTCTCCCGATAACGCGATCAGCACCGTCGGCCTGCCGAATTCTTCGACCAGCCGCGATGCGACGATCCCGACAACCCCCGGGTGCCAGGTGTCGTCGGCGAGAACCAGCGAGTATTGCTCGTCCAGATCCATCGCCAGCACCCTCTCGCGGGCCTGCTCGAGCGTAGCGTGGTCGATCTCCTGACGGCGGTGATTCAACTCCTCGAGCTCACGCGCAATCACGTTCGCTTCGTGCTCGTTTTCGGTGAGCAAGAGCTCGACGCCGCGAATGGCGTGACCCAATCGTCCCGCCGCGTTCAACCGCGGCGCCAGGATAAAACCGATTCTGCCGGCCGTGAGCTGTCTCCCATCCAGTCCAGCCGCCCGCAACAATGCTCTCATGCCGATGTTACGCGTCTCGGCGAGCATTTTGAGACCGTACCGCACGAAAACGCGGTTCTCGCCGCGCAACGGAGCGACGTCTGCTATCGTTGCAAGCGCGACGAGATCGAGCATCGCCCAGATGAAATTCTCGTTCGCCCCAAGCGCGCGGGCGAGCGCAAGGGCGAGCTTCCACGTCACAGCGACGGCTGCCAGGTCCTTATCGGGATAGCCACACCCGGGTCGTTTCGGATTCAGAATCGAGAGGCAATCCGGAAGCTCACCGCTTGGCAGGTGGTGGTCGGTGACGATGACGTCGACTCCGGAACGACAAAGCCGCGCGATCGGACCGACGGCGCCGGTGCCGCAATCACAGGTGACGACGACCTTCGCTCCGGCCGCCAGGGCCGCGTTCACGCCCGCGTCACTCAGGTCGTAGCCATCCTCGATCCGTCGCGGAATGAACGGAGTCGCCTGCCCACCCAGCACGCGAATCACGCGGGTAAGGATCGTCGTCGAACAGATTCCGTCTACGTCGTAATCACCGTGGACGAAGACCTGCTCCTTCTCGCGGACGGCGCGCGCCAGACGTTCGACCGCCTTGTCCATCGACAGGAAGCTCAAAGGATCGTGTAGGCGATCGAGCTTCGGCCGGAGGAAGCCCTTGGCCTCATCGGCGGTGACGTAGCCGCGAATCAGCAGCAGACGGCAGACGATGTCGGGCAGCGACAAGGCCTCCGCCAGCGCGCGGACGGCTTCTTCGTCGGGAGGCTTGGGGATTATCCAGCGAGGCGGCGCTGCCGGCGCCGCTGGGTGTTCCGAGGTGAGTGCAGTCACCATCGCAAGTTACGAGGGAGCGCCGAGTCGCTCAACCTTCGGCGTATAACAAAACTCCGCAGGCTTCACAAACTTCGATCTGCCCGCTGACAGCCATGATGTTTCGGCGTTGCAGAGGTACAGCGGTGTCGCAGTTGCCACACGATCCGCCCCGCAGCGCGTACAGTGCCTGGGCTCGCTTGCCCCTGATGCGATCGTATTTGCCGAGCATCGGTCGGGAGACTGAGACAGCCCTGCCATCCCTGTCGCGCCTGGCGGCATCGAGCTGGACTTGAAGCTCGGACCTTTTTGCCTCGATCTCTGGTCGCGCTGCCTTTTGCTGCTCTTCCAGTGCAGCCAGCGCCTGTTTGGACGATGCAACTGCAGCATTCATTTCGTTGATGCGGCGCCCGAGGATGGCGATCTCGCTCTCGTCCTCTGCCATGAGACGGCGTGTCGCTTCAACCTGGGCGGTGGCCGCCGTCGCTTCCCGCAGTCGCTTCACGTCCTCCAGCTGGTGAAGATTGCGCTCCTGAAGCGCCCTGTGCTGTGAGAGTCGCGACTGGAGCTCTCGTTGTTTCTTTTCTTCCGCCTGCACCGCCGCTTGTGCCCGCGTCAGCGCGGCGGCGGCTTGCTCACGTTTCCGGTCGAATTCTGCCAGCTGGGGATCGAGCGACCGGATCTGATTTTCGATCTCGCGGATCTTCAGGTCGTCGTCCTGCAGCGCCAGCAGCGCTTCAACTTCCTGTTGCATCCGCCCTCCCGCCATTCTCTCGGATGATCAGCAGCGTTTCAACTTGCTCTTCGCGCACTTGGCCTCCCAGTCCCAGTGATTCATCGCGCACCCGTTGGTCTGAACTTTTTGAAGTATTTGCGGCCTGTAGCCGTCAGCTCTTTTCTGATGTCGTCTTTCTCGGCGATCAGCTTGTCCTTCTGCGCGCCATCAGCCAATGGAATTATCCGATCGAGCTCCGCCGCACGCTGGTCCAGATCGCGTGCCCTCAAGGTCGCGAAGCTGTCGATGATGGTACGCTCCGGATCGAGTTGAATCGCGCCTTCGGCGAGAATGTCTTCGATTATTCCAATGGCCTCTTCCTCAAGATTCGCGGTGACCTCCTCGATTGTTGAGTCAGCTCCTGCAGCGATCAGGGCGCGATATATCTCGCGGTACTGCGGGTCGCGGAAACTCTTCGCGCTGAGCTTCTCGGCAATCTGCTCGACGCGCGCACGGTTGAGCAGCATCGCGCGCAGTAGCTCGCGCTCCGCGGACGCACCACGCTGCCCGTGCTGAGCGCGTCGCTCACCGCGTCTGACCTTAGCCACGGGAGAAATCCGCGGTGCGGGCGGGGGCGACACGTTGATGGTGGGTGTCGGCCGTCCCTTCAGCTCGCGCTCCAGCACTTCGCGCGCGACGCCGCTGACCTCGCTAGCCCGTGAGATGTACAAGTCGCGCATGATTTCATCCGATGCTGCGCGCACAGTCGGCAGCAGGCGGTCGAGCGCGCGCCGTTTCTTCTGCAGCTCGGAGAACATTCCCGCTCGCTCGAGGAGCTGGATCTTGCGGTCGAACACATCGATCGCGTCGTGCAGTCGCGCCGTGAGAGCGGCTGCTCCGTTTTTCTTGACGAAAGTGTCCGGATCCTCACCTTCGGGAAGGGTCACCACACGCACGGCGGCACCCTGGCGAAGCAGCTCATCGCCGGAACGGAAAGTTGCCTGGAGTCCCGGTCTATCGCTGTCGTAGAGCAGAAAAACGTTCTTCGTCAGTTTTCTCAGCGCGGCCGACTGCCAGTCGGTGAGCGCGGTACCCATCGGAGCGACGACGGTTGTCACGCCAGCCGTCATCAGCCTGACGACATCGAAATAACCTTCAACGACGAGCACATGGTCTTCGCGCCTGATGTCGTTCTTCGCCCAGTTCAGACCGTAGAGCGTTTTCCCTTTTGAGAAAGCAACTGATTCCGATGAGTTGAGATACTTCGGCTCTCCGGGGCCGAGCAGTCTCCCACCAAATCCGATGTTGCGGCCCATCGAGTCGAGAATCGGAAACATGACTCGCCCGCGGAAGCGCGGACGCGGCTCGCTTCCATCCTCGCCCTGGACGATGAGCCCGGCACTGGCGAGACGTGCTTCGTCGAAACCGAGCGTGCCCATGTAGTTGCGCAGAAGCCCGATCTCCTTCGGGGCAAACCCGATCCCGAATTGATCGGCAACCTCCCGCGAGATATCGCGCTGTGCGAGATAGTCGCGCGCCTGGGCGCCCAGTGGATCATCCCAAAGAATCTTCTGGAAATAAGCAGCGGCTGTCGCGTTCACTTCCCACAGCGGCTCGCGCGGATCGGGGCCTTCGCGGCGGGTGTCCACCTCGCGCACCTCGATCCCCGATTTCTCACCGACCATCTTTACCGCCGCCGGCCATTCGACGCCAAGTCGCTTCTGCAGGAATCGGAAGACATCGCCGCCTTCGTGGCAAACGAAGCAGTAATACATGCGCTTGCGCGGGGAGACTGAGAAGTTGCGGTGCGTACCCTGATGGAACGGACAGGGTCCGCGGAAATCGGCACCCGCCCGCTTGAGGTTGACGTACTCGCCGACGATCTGGACGATGTCGGCGGCGTCGCGCACTTGATCGACGACTTCGTCAGGAATCACTTGAGCTCGACCACCGTGACACCAGCACCTCCTTCGTTCCAGGCGCCAAGACGGAAGTTCGTCACGCGTGTTTCCTTGCGCAGCATCTCGGCCACCCGCTCGCGCAGGGCCCCGGTTCCCTTCCCGTGGATGATGCGAAGTGTCTTGAGATCGGCGCGGATGGCCGCATCGACTGCATGCATAACTATGTCTTCAACCTCGCCGACGCGCATCCCGCGCAAGTCGATTTCACTGGGGGCGTGAACTTCAGGCATCTCGCCGCGAACTGCGACCGCAACTTCCGGCGCGGCCGATTCCGCATTGGAAATCCGCAGCGACGCTCGCGGAACCGCAAGCTTCATCACGCCGACCGCGACGACAGCTTCCCCATCTCGAAGCTCCACCACTCTCCCAATTCGTCCGCCAAGTGTACCGACTTCCACAAAATCACCGATGTTGACTTCGACTGCCTCCGATCCCTGACTGCCCGCGGTCGCCTCCCGCGCAATGCGATCGAGCTCGCGGCCCTGGTCAGCGGCAAGACCCTCGACCCGCTTCCGTGCCTCTCGCGCCGGCTCTTCGCCTTGCTCGGACGCCGCCTTCAGCTCGCGGATGGTGCGCTCGACTTCGGCACGCGCTTCGAGAAGATACTGCCTTGCTTCGCTTCGCGACGTTCTTTCCAGCTCTCGCTCGCGATCGCGGACTCTTTTCTCGCGTTCGGCGACTCTCCGTACTCTATCCTTGGCGTCGCGGGCGACCTCGCTGGTTTCCCGCTCAATTGCGGACAGGGCTTTCTCCCGTTCTTCGAGCTGCGCCAGCAGGCTCGTCACCCTTCGCTCGTCTGCTGGAATCCGCTCCTCCGCGCGGGTGATCACATCCCCGGGCAGATTGAGCCGCCGCGCGATGCTGAGTCCGTACGACCGGCCGGGAATTCCCTTGGTGAGGTGATATGTGGGGGCGAGGGCAACCGGATCGAACTGCAGTGACGCGTTGACTACTCCATCGACCTCGGTGGCAAGCTCCTTCAACGCCCCCAGGTGGGTGGTCGCAATGGACATCGTCCCGCGTGTGGTCAGCGCCTCCAGGATCGCCCCGCCCAAGGCTGCGCCCTCGATTGGATCAGTCCCGGATCCGAGCTCGTCGATCAGCACCAGTGAGCGATTGGTAGCTGATGTCAGCACCTCCGCCAGATTCTTGACGTGCGCGCTGAAGGTGGAAAGACTGGCGAGGATCGACTGCTCGTCACCGACGTCGGCGTAGATGTCATCGTAGATCGCAATCCTGGAACCGGGATCGACCGGCGCGGCGACGCCCGATTGGACGAGCGCCGAAAAAAGTCCGAGGGCTTTGAGGAGAACTGTCTTCCCGCCGGTGTTGGGACCGGAGATGAGAAGCGTCCGGTCGTTGGCAGCCATCTCCAGATCAAACGGAACGACTTCGATTCCCTGTGCGGTCAACAGCGGATGTCGGCCTTGCACGATCTTGAATCCGTCGGTCGATTCAGACAACTCGGTCGGCGCGCAGCGAAAATCGATCGCGAACCGGGCGCGTGCGACGAGTGAGTCGAGGGTAATGAGCGCCTCGAGTGACGCGCCCAGCTCGTCGCGATGCGGGCGCAGCTTTGCGGTCAAGTCCGCCAGAATTCGGTCGATTTCTTCGACCTCCTCGACCTGCAGCTCGCGAATCCGATTGCCCGCCTCGACTGCCGCCGGCGGCTCGACGAACAATGTGCCACCGGTCGCCGACGCGTCGTGCACGATCCCGCCCACCGCGCTCTGGGCTTCCCGTCGCACCGGGATGACAAAGCGGCCGTTTCTCACCGTCACCGACATATCGGCGACGCGCTGGTGTGGCTCGAGCTTCTGCATCGCGCGCTCGAGGAGCTTGATCAACTCTCCCTGAGAGCCTTTCAGCTCGCGACGTATCTTCTTCAGGGTTGAAGACGCCTCATCGCGAACCTGGCCGTCCTCGTCGATCGCCCGCTCAATCGCCTCCTCAATGGCGCGATTGACGAACAGCGACTCGACCTGCGCCGCGAGAACCGCGGTGACGACTGGCGACGCGCGGCCGCGCAACGATTCACGAGTGAGGCGCGAGCTGCGCAACAACGCGCCGAGTACGAGCAGATCGGGCGCGGCGAGCGATGCGCCTTCGACTCGGAGTCGCGTCAGTGCCGATCGTGCATCGGGAACACCTGGCAGCTGCCACGGCTCGTCACCGGAGATGAGCGAGCGAACCGCGGCCAGTCGGGCGTGCTCGCGCTCGATCGCGTCGCGATCGGCTATTGGCCGCAGCTCACGCACTCGCTCGGCACCAAGGGGCGACGTCGCCCGCTCAGAGATCAGCGCGAGCGTGCGTGGAAACTCGATGACGTTGAGCGCGTGCGAATTCATTAGCTCTGATACACTGGAATAACAAAACCCGAGCTTGCGATGTTGTTCGCGAGCTCGGGTCTTGAAATTCGACCGAAGGTTCTCACCCCTGCTTGCCTAGCTCCTCTCGAGCGATGGCGTTGATCGCTGCGCCGTCAGCCCGACCTTTGAATTGGGGAAGAACTTTTCCCATGACTGCTCCAATCTGATTCGCGCCGCTGGCAATTGCTGCCTTCACCGCTGCGCGAAGCTCGTCCTCACTAACCTGAGCGGGAAGATATTTCTCGAGCGCAGCCGCCTCGGCTGATTCCTTGTCTGCAAGATCGCTGCGGTTGCCCTTCTTGTACATCTCCACCGATTCGCGTCTGCGCTTGATCGATTTGCGGAGGACGTCGATCACATCGGCGTCGGTGGGATCGCGCCTGAGCTCGATCTTCTTGTTCTTGACCTCGGAGAGCACGGTGCCGAGGAGCAGCGTGCCGGCCTTGTCCTGGGATTTGCGAGCGGAATTGAGATCGCCCTGTAACCGGGCGAGCAGCGCTGACATTCCCTAGACGTGGCGGGTGCGGCGGTTCTTACGCATCGCCGTGTTCAGCTTGCGCTTCCGGCGCTCGCTCGGCTTCTCGTAGTGACGATGCTTGCGGAGATCGGAGAGTATGCCCGCTTTTTCGCACTTCTTCTTGAAGCGTTTTAGCGCGCGCTCAAAGTTCTCGTCGTCATGGATTATCACTTCCGACAAATTCTACTTCCCCCCTTCTTGGCGAATCCAATCGCCGGTTTAGGCCAGACTTGTAAAGTTAGACGGCGCAGATACTTGGGTCAAGCAAAACGCGCTGCTTTCTTAGGGCGAGTTGGCTTGCGCCTTGGTAACGTCTGACTACCTGTGCCGGTACGGCGGAGCGGGTCCTCGTCGCTCTGAGATCTCGCGCCGGCTGGTGAAGCTATCCGGGCGGCCAGGTCAGGTGGCGGCCGCCTAGCAGATGGATGTGAAGGTGGTCCACGCTCTGGCCGCCGTCTTTGCCGGTGTTGACCACGGTGCGATACCCGCTCTTGGCGATGCCCTCCTGACGGGCGAGTGCCGCGGCCAAAATCATCATCCGGCCGATCAGATCAGGGTCGCTCAAATCGTCCAACGACGCGATGTGCTTCTTGGGAACGATCAGGATGTGGGTGGGTGCCTGCGGATTGATGTCGCGAAAGGCGAACATCTCCTTGTTGTTGACGATCATCTTGGCGGGGAGCTCACCGCGCCCGATTCGGCAGAAGATGCAAGCTTGAGTTTCAGCCATTCGAGTGCTCCGACAGTGCCAGCGTCTCAGCCATTCGACTGCCTCGACAGCGCCAGCGATGCGGCGGCGACCGCGACTCCAGCCACGCCGGCGGTCTCAAAACGTAGCGTGCTTTGCGTCAGCTTCACAGGGAGAAACGCCGCGCCGATAAAGCTGTCGCGTTCTGTCGATTCCATCCCGCCCTCCGGACCCAGCGCAATAGTAACGGGAGCGCGCATCGGCACGCCCGCCATCGGCTCCCCGTCCTGCGCCAACAACACTCTGGTACCAAGAGGGGCCGCTGCAATCGCGCGATCGATCGTCGCTTCGGGGAAAATGTCCGGCAGCCAGCCTCCGTCGCTCTGCAGCAGCGCTGAGATCATCCGCGTTCTTACCTTCGTTTGAAACGTCGCTCCTTCACCGCGCGGTGACACGCTCTTGGATCGGCGCCAGACCACGGGACGCCAACTGCTGACACCAAGCTCCATCACCTTCTCGGCGAGCCACAACATGCGGTCTCGATCCGCCACGGGCGCGAGCAGATGGATCGGTGCCGGTTTGGGTATCTCGCTGATCTCGCTCACGTCGACGAGCGCCGAGCTCTTTGTCGCCTTCACGAGGACTCCGATGGCGCCCTTCCCCGCACCGTCACGCAAGGCGATACACTCACCGACGCCAACCCTCGCCACCCGGATGTGATGCGCCGCCTGGTCGTCGAGTGTGACTGTTGCCCCAACGCTGAAGGAATCGGTCGAGAAGAAGGTTGCTACCGGCGTGCGAT
>DASXSL010000073.1:0-7652 GCA_036506035.1 Gemmatimonadaceae bacterium
GTAGGTGCGTGCGCCGCGCGCCTTGGCCTCACGCATCGCCGCCAGCGTGTCAGCAGTCTCTCCCGACTGTGAGATGACGATGCACAGCGTCTTGTCGGTGACGATCGGATTGCGATAGCGCAGCTCGGACGCGTACTCGACTTCGACCGGAATGCGAGCGAGGCTCTCCAACATGTGCTCCCCGATCAGCGCCGAGTGCCAGCTCGTTCCACAGGCGGTGATGAGAATATTGTCGAATCTGAGCAGCTCCTCGTCGGTCATGTTCAGACCGCCGAGCTTGGAGGTGCCCTGATCCGGCAGCAGGCGGCCGCGCATGCAGTTCTCGACCGTCGCCGGCTGCTCGAAAATCTCCTTGAGCATGAAGTGCGGGAAGCCGCCGCGCTCGATCTGGTCCAGATCCCAGTCGATCTTGCTGACCCGACGCTCCAGCTCCTGCGCCCGCTGATTGAGGACGGTGTATCCGTCGCGGGTGAGCACCGCCACGTCTCCGTCGTCGAGGTACACTACCTCCCGCGTGTGCGACAGAATGGCCGACACATCGCTGGCGACGTAGTACTCGCCGTCGCCGAGCCCGATCAAAAGCGGGCTGCCCTTTCTGGCCGCCACGATCTTGTTGCGATCCTTGCTGGAGACGACGGCTATCCCGTACGTCCCTTCGATCTGCCATAGCGCTTCGATCACCGCGTCCTCGAGGTTTCCGTCGAAGGCTTCCTCGATGAGGTGTGCGATGACTTCGGTATCCGTCTCGGACGCGAAGCGGTGCCCGCGCGCCTGCAGTCCCTGCTTAAGCGTGCCGGAGTTCTCGATGATGCCATTGTGAACGACGGCGATCTCACCCTTGCAGTCTATGTGGGGGTGCGCGTTGCACTCGTTGGGAACGCCATGGGTGGCCCAACGAGTGTGGCCGATGCCCAGATCGCCGTCGACCGGGCTCGTCGCCAAGGCGCGCTCCAGCTCGGAGATCTTGCCCGCGGCTTTGCGAGTTTCGACACCTGCGCCGTTCATCACCGCCACGCCAGCGGAATCGTACCCGCGGTACTCCATGCGTTTGAGCCCCTCGATAAGCAGGGGCGTCGCGTCACGCATTCCGATATAACCGATGATTCCACACATAAAGATCTTTGGTTGACTGTGTCTCTATCGAGCCAGCGCCTCGACCGGCTTACGGCAGTCGCGGACCAGCTTCTCCGCTGCCTCGGCGCTTGGCGCTTCTGCTATTACTCGCACAATTGGTTCCGTTCCAGAAGGCCGGATGTGCACCCAGCGGTCCGGCCACGTCAGCCGGAGACCATCCTGGGTATCGACCTCGGCGTCGCTGAATTCCCTTCGTAGAGCCTGATAGACAGCGTCGAGCGGCGCATCCGGGCGATCCAGCTTGTCCTTAACGATAATGTACCGCGGGTACATGGCGACGATCTTCGAGAGCGGTTTGCCTTCCTCCAGCAGCAATTGTAGCATCAGCGCCGCACCCACCGGTGCGTCCCGCCCAAGGTGGAGCTCAGAGAGAATGACGCCGCCGTTGCCCTCGCCGCCGATCGGCGCTTTCTCGGCTCGCATCTTGACCGCCACGTTGACTTCACCCACTGGGGCGCGGATTACCCGCGTACCCGCTTCAGCCGCGATGTCATCGACGATCCGGCTGGTCGAGAGATTGGTGACGACGACGCCCTTCCGGTGCTTCAGCACTTCTTTCGCAGCCAGGGCAAGGGTGTAGTCCTCACCGATCGCGACGCCTTCATCAGAAACGAGGGCGAGGCGGTCGACATCGGGGTCGACCGCCATGCCGATGTCGCAATGCGAATCCTGCACGAGCTTCTGCAGCTCACCCAGGTTCTCGGCGACGGGCTCTGGGGAACGCGGGAAGCGTCCGTCAGGCTCCATGTTGATCGTGGCGAGCTTGCAACCAAGCAGCTCGAGCAGAATGGGCATGAAGCTGCCGCCCGCACCGCGCACGCAGTCGAGGCCAACCCGAAATCCCTTCTTGCGGATTCCCTCGACATCGAGGAACGGAAGCGCGAGGATCTTTTCGATGTGCTCGCGCGCGGCGTCCTTGTCCTGCGTCACCGTGCCGAGCTTGTCCCAGGTCGCGCGCGGAATGTTGCCGTCGACGACCTTTCGCATCTCAGCGCCCTCGGCCCCATCGAGAAAAAGCCCCGAAGGTCCAATGAACTTCAGGGCGTTCCATTCGATGGGATTGTGACTGGCAGTTATGGCGAGTCCACCCGCAGCGTGATGATGTTCGACCGCAAGCTGCACCGTCGGCGTCGGCACCATTCCGACGTCGATCACATCACAACCAACCGATTGTAACGCGCTGTGCACCACCGCCTGAAACATTGGCCCCGAGACGCGACTGTCACGGCCAACGACGATCCGCGCCTTGCCACCGGCGCGCGCCAGCGTCCAGGCGCCGAACCCCGCCGCGAATTTCGCAACGACTTCCGGCGTCAGCGCCTCCCCGACGCGTCCTCGCACGCCGGAGACGCTGACCATCAATCCCTCATAGGCCATTCGCCGTCGTCCTGTTGTTTCTCTGATTGCGTTGACCGATAGCGGATAATTTACTCGCGCCCGAGTGCCCGCGACGGAGCATCCGAGGGCCACGATTGGTTAACTTCCTCCATCATCCCCTTCATTGTGAAAGGCGCATGACTCGCATCTTTGATGAAGATCTGAATGCATCGTTTGGCACCCGCGCCATTCATGCGGGACAGCGGCCCGACCTGCTATCCGGCGCCATAATGACGCCGATTTACACCACGTCGACCTACGTGCAGGAGGGTCTGGGAAAGAACAAGGGTTACGAATACGCGCGTGGAAGAAATCCGACGCGCGAAGCGCTGGAGAGAAATGTCGCCGCGCTCGAGGGCGGCAGGCATGGATTCGCCTTCAGCAGCGGCATGGGCGCCACTGATTCTATCATGAAGCTGTTCAAGTCGGGCGACCACATCATCGCCGGGGAGAGCAGTTACGGCGGCACTTTCCGGCTGTTCGATAAGATCCTGAGAAATTTTGGGCTGTGCTTTACTTACGTCGATAGTAGAGACCCCCAGAACGTCGAGGACGCAATCGAGAAAAACACGGTCGCGATCATGATGGAGACGCCGACCAATCCGATGATGCGAATCACCGATCTGAGTGCTGTCGGTGAGATCGCCAAACGCAGGGACGTTTTGTTCATCGTCGACAACACCTTCGCGTCTCCCTACTTCCAACGCCCATTCGAGTACGGCGCCGACATCGTGTATCACTCGAGCACCAAGTACCTGAACGGCCACAGCGACATGGTCGGGGGAATAGTAGTTGTCCGCGACGACGATCTCGCCGAGCGCCTGCAGTTCATCCTCAACACTTCGGGAGCGGTGCCTGGGCCCTTCGATGCCTGGCTGGTATTGCGCGGTACGAAGACGCTGCACTTGAGGATGCCGCGTCACGACGAGAATGGCCGCAAGATTGCCTCATGGCTTGCGGACAAGTTGGGACACAAGAACGTCATATATCCCGGTCTGCCATCGCATCCCCAGCACGAGCTGGCAAAGCGTCAAATGAAGGGCTTTGGCGGAATGATATCGGTGCTCACCGGCAGCAAGGAAAATGCGGCGAGGGTATTGGAGCGCGTGCGTGTCTTTTCTTTCGCGGAATCACTCGGCGGAGTCGAAAGTCTGATCAGTCACCCTGCATCGATGACACATGCTTCCGTTCCACCCGAGCGTCGCGCAGCGCTCGGCTTGAGTGATGACCTGCTGCGGCTGTCCTGCGGTGTCGAGGATGTCGGAGACCTGATCGCGGACCTCGAGCAAGCGTTCGCATGAAAGTATTGATCGTCGGGGGTGGCGGCAGAGAGCACGCCCTGGCCTGGAAGCTGTGCCGCGACGACCCGGTCCTCGAGCTGATCGCCGCGCCCGGTAATCCGGGAATTGCCTCCTTCGCGCGGTGTTTCCCGATCACCGTCGACAAGCACAAAGAGCTGGCTCATCTCGCCGAAGACGAGTTCGTTGACCTGACGCTGGTGGGACCGGAGCAGCCACTCGAAGCGGGAATCGTGAACCTGTTTCAATCCCGCGGGCTTCCGATTTTCGGACCGACTCGCGAAGCCGCGCGCATCGAGACATCGAAGCGGTTCGCGAAGGACCTGATGGTCAAGTCGGGAATACCCACGGCACGAGCCACCCAGCACAGCGATTCCAGGGACGCCAAGGCTGCTCTCGCACAGTTCTCGTCGCCGGTGGTGATCAAGGCATCGGGCCTCGCTGCGGGGAAAGGCGTCGTCGTTGCACAAAGCACGGCCGAGGCCGAGCGCGCGATCGACGCCATGTTGAGCGATCGGGTATTCGGAAACGCCGGTCGCGAAATTCTGATCGAAGAATTCATGGAAGGCGAGGAGCTCTCGTTCTTCGCCATCACCGATGGATACCAGGCGCTGCCATTGCTCGCCGCACAGGACCACAAGCGACTGCTGCAAGGCGATTTCGGGCCCAACACCGGAGGCATGGGCGCGTATGCGCCGACCTCCCTGGCCACACCGGAGCTGACGTCGCGCGTGATGTCAGAGATCATCCGGCCAACGCTGGCAGCCATGCGTGAAGCAGGATATCCGTTCAAGGGACTTCTTTACGCGGGGCTCATGATCACTGACGACGGACCAAAGGTCGTCGAGTTCAATTGCCGCTTCGGTGATCCCGAGACACAGGCGCTGATGCCGTTGATGGACTCGTCATTGCTCGAGGTGATAGCCGCCGTGGCTGGCGGAGGCTCGCTGAGCCGGGCGCGGCGCCCTGACTGGAAGCCGCTTTCTTCGGTGACGACA
Organism: Gemmatimonadaceae bacterium; assembly: GCA_036506035.1. GTDB lineage: Bacteria > Gemmatimonadota > Gemmatimonadetes > Gemmatimonadales > Gemmatimonadaceae > UBA4720. The sequence continues at coordinate 4,808 of DASXSL010000073.1, forward strand.
GTGCTTGCTGCTGCCGGATATCCCGACAAGGTGAGAACCGGCGATGTGATTCAGCTGCCGCCGCCGCAGGAGGGCGTCGAAGTCTTTCATGCCGGTACCGCTCGCGACCCAGCCACCAATGAATTGGTGACTGCCGGCGGGCGCGTGCTCGCCGTGACTGCAGTCGCGTCGGAGCTGCAGGAAGCAGCCGAGCTGTCCCGAAACTACGCCGAGCAGATTTCGTTCGAGGGCAAACAGTTTCGACGGGACATCGGTTGGCGTGAGCTGACACGCGATGCCCGAGTTACCTGAGACGGAGACGATCGCACGCGATCTCGACGGTGCGATCCGCGGGCGCAAAATAAAAAAGGTCTCGGTAAGAAAGCGGGACGTGTTGCGCGAAGTGAATCCGCGCTCCCTTGCCAGGCGCCTCCATGACGCGACCATCCTCCGCAGCTGGCGACGCGCCAAGCTGGTCGTAATCGATCTGGACACAGGGGATCGCCTCGTCGTACAGCCGCGCTTCACCGGCGCTCTCCTGATCGACGATGGGAATTTTCACGGCGCCGAGCTCGACTATTCAACCTTGCGGCTCGAGCTGGATGACGGTCGAGCTTTGCATTACGCGGACGTGCGGCGACTCGGCACTGTTGCGCTGATGGATGCGAATCGTTTCGAGGAGTACTCGAGCAAACTGGGCATCGAGCCTCTTGACCGTGCGTTCACCGCCGCGCATCTATCGGCGGTTCTTCGCTCGACGAGTCAGCCCGTCAAGAAAGTCCTAATGGAGCAGCGAAAGATCGCAGGCATCGGCAACATCTACGCAAACGAAGCGCTCTGGCGCGCGCGCATCGATCCGTCGCGTCCCGCCGCTTCGATTTCGCTCGAGCAAGCGTCGCTTCTTCGCGATTCCATCGTCGACGTTTTGCGCGAGGCCATCGAGGCCCGCGGCACCAGCTTCCGTGATTACCGCGACGCTCGCGGGCAACGTGGCGGCTTTGTCGAGAAGCTCGATGTCTATGGTCGTGGCGGGCTTCCCTGCCGACGATGTGGATCGAAGCTGGTGTCGACGCATGCTGTCGATGGACGTGCAACGACGATGTGCGTGAAGTGCCAGCACTGACATGATCCGCGGCACTCCACGGCTCGAGAACCTGCCGACGAGCGACGCGCAGCTGGCGATGATGAAATCGAACGTCCGCGATGCCGCGGCCGACAGGCCCGGCGTTTACCGCATGCTGTCGAGCGACGGCGAGGTTTTGTACGTCGGCAAATCGAAGCGGGTCCGGTCGCGGCTCCTCAGTTATTTCCGCTGCGCCTATCCCGAAGAGAAAGGTGCTCGGATTCTCCGGTCAGCCGAGTCGATCGAATGGGACTACACGCCGAGCGAGTTCGCCGCGCTGCTGCAGGAGCTGCGGATGATCAAGCGCTTCCGTCCGCGTTACAACGTGGCGATGAAGCGCGATGGACGGAATTACGCGTTTATCAAGCTGACGAAAGCGCCGGCGCCCAAACTGATCGTAGTGCGCGGACCGACGGGTGAGGATGCTGACATTTACTACGGCCCGTTCATGGGTGCGCAACGCGTGGATGAGGCTTTGCGTGAACTAAACGACGCGCTAATGCTTCGCGATTGCCGCGCCGACCTCAAGATGTTTTTCAGCGATCAGACCGAGTTGTTCCAGCTGGCGCGCACGCCGGGCTGCATCCGTCATGAGATCGGAAAGTGTCTCGGCCCCTGCGTCGGTGGCTGCTCGGAGTCGCAGTACAACGAACGAGTCGCGCTCGCGCGAGCGTTCCTCGACGGATCCGACGATGGCCCGATCAACATGCTGCGGACGCAGATGGAGCGATTGAGCGCGGAATTGCAGTTTGAGCGCGCGGCGGTTTATCGTGACAAGCTCGAGCGACTTGAAGCACTACGTGCGCAATTCGGCCGGCTGCGTTTCGCCGTCGAGAACCTCTCTTTCGTTTACACCGTCCCCGGTCATGAAGGCGAGGATAAGGTCTATCTCATTCGTCGCGGAGTCGTACGCGCCGAGCTGGCGAAGCCGAAATCGTCCAAGGATCGGCGCACCATGAAACAACTCGTCGAGGACATCTTCTCACAGCCGGTCTCGACGACCGCTCAGGTGCCGACGCACGAGATCGACGAGCTCTTGTTGCTATCGTCCTGGTTTCGCAGATTCCCCAACGAGATGAAAAGGACGACGCAGGTCAGCTGACCTGTCTCGTCCGCTCGGCTTACTGAACCTGCACAGTGGTCGTGAGCGGGGCCAGTCTTCCGCGTTGGACCTGGAGCGTGAACGGGTTGCGATAGGGCGGAAGCAGCGTATACGAGTGCGGCTCGTACCTGATGTCCTGAGGGCACACGATGTCAGTGCGCCCTTTGGCCGCGTCCCGACCCCACGCTGTGAATGAGGCACCCGATAGATCTCGTGAGACCGCAATGTGATCGAAGCTCTTACATCCTCCCACGGTGACCGTCAGCGTTACCGTGAGTGCATCGCCGCTCGCTATTGTCGCCGGGGCGTCGAGCTTCGTGACGTCGAGGACGACGGACTGATTTGGTGCAAACGGGTTGCATGCCGCGAGCGCGCTAAGCAGGCCTGAAAAGACAACGACTGACGACACAGTTTTCATTGCGCCTACCCGGAATGCTTGTCACAAAGAGACCGCCCGGTACAAGCCGCGGCAATGATGGTTAGTCCCGAGGTTCTCCTAGCCAGCGGGATACCATGTTCTGCTCCACTCCGAGGTGATCTAGCATTCTCGCCACCATAAAATCGACCAAGTCGGAGATCTCTTTGGGCCGATGATAGAAGCCCGGCGCGGCTGGCATTACCACTGCTCCGGCGCGCGTCAA
>DASXSL010000074.1:0-9264 GCA_036506035.1 Gemmatimonadaceae bacterium
CACCGTCTGCCTCGCGCAGGACAGCAAACACGAGCGCGTCGTCGCACTGAAGGTTCTGCATCCGGGACTCGCCGAGTCGGTGGGGCCGGAGCGGTTTCTCCGCGAGATCAAAGTTGTCGCACGTCTCAATCATCCGCACATTCTTCCCCTCTTCGATTCCGGTGAGGTCGAAGGATTTCTGTACTACGTGATGCCCTACGTCGAAGGCGAGTCGCTACGTGAAAGACTCGAGCGCGAAAACCAGCTGCCAGTCGACGAAGCGGTTCGTCATACTCTCTCGATCGCATCTGCGCTCGATTACGCCCACCGCCAGAACGTCGTCCACCGCGACATCAAACCCGAGAACGTGATGATGTACGAGGGTGAGGCAATGGTGATGGACTTCGGCATCGCCAAGACGGTGCTCGACACCGGCGAGCAGAGCATCACTTTGAGCGGTGCGCTGTTCGGGACTCCGGCCTACGTGAGTCCGGAGCAGGCGGCGGGCGCCGGGCAAGTCGACGGTCGCGCCGATCAGTACAGCCTCGCCGTCGTGCTTTACGAGATGCTCGCCGGTGAACGCCCCTTCAGCAGAGGGCCGGACGTCGAGTCATTCGGCAAGCGATTCAGCGAGACGCCGACACCAATCAGGCAGCTGCGCGAAGATGTGCCGGCATCGATCGAGGCCGCACTCACCAAAGCAATCTCTCCCGATCCCGAGACGCGCTATCCGAACATCGCTTTGTTCGCGCAGGCAGTCGGCTCGGGGACTGCTGCCGCTCCGATCGTCATCCACACCACTCCCCGACCGACAGTGTCTGCGGCCAAATCGGTCGCGGTGCTGCCGTTCGCGAACATGAGCCCGGAGACGGAGAACGAGTACTTCGCCGATGGAATAGCCGAGGAGATCATCAACGCGCTCACCAAGATTCAGTCTCTGCGCGTGGCGTCACGCACATCGTCGTTCGCGTTCAAATCGAAGAGCGAAGACATCTGCGAGATCGGGCGCAAGCTGAAAGTCTCGACCGTTCTCGAGGGCAGCGTCCGGAAGGCGGGCAACAAGGTGCGCATCACCGCTCAGCTCGTGAACGTCGCCGATGGATATCATCTCTGGTCAGAGCAGTACGACCGCGAGATGGCCGACATCTTCGCCATTCAGGAAGACATTTCCGCCGCGATCGTCAAAGCGTTGCGTGTGATCCTGAGTGAGGATGAGAAGCTGGCGATGGAGAAGCTGCGCTCACTCGATGTAAATGCCTACGACTACTATCTCCGCGGCCGCAAATTCATCCATCAGCATCGGAGGAAAACGCTGGAGTATTCGGTGCAGATGTTCGAGAAGGCAATCGAGATCGACCCGAATTATGCGCTGGCTTATGCTGGGATTGCCGTCGCCTCTTCCCTTCTATACACCTACTTCGACCGGCGACCGGTAAACTCGGTCCAAGCGGATGTCGCCAGCTGGAAGGCACTCGAGCTCGCACCGGAGCTCGCCGAGGCGCATCTGGCGCGCGCAATTGCGCTCCGGCTCGGCGAGCACGCCGAAGATGCGAATCTCGAGTTCGAGACGGCCATCAAGCTCGACCCGAAGCTCTTCGATGCTTTCTACTTTTACGGCCGTGCCAAGAAATTTCAGGGCGAGTATGCCGAAGCGGCGAAGCTGCTCGAGCGCGCGTCGCAGCTGCAGCCGGAAGATTTTCAGGCCCCCGCGTTTCTCGCCGGTGCATATGCAGCGATCGGGATGCAGGCTGAAGCAACCGCCGCGCGCCGCCGCGCTGTAAAACTAATCGAGCAGCGCCTCGATCTGAATCCGGACGATGTACGCGCGTACAATCTCGGCGCCACCACTCTGGCGAAGCTCGGCAATATCCCTCGCGCGCTCGAGTTCGCGATGAAGTCACTGGCAATCGAGCCGGAAGATCCGCTTGTCCTATACAACGTCGCCTGTCTGCACGCGCTCATCGACAAACGCGAGGAAGCGCTCGGCTATCTCGAGAAAGCCGTGATGAACGGATTTGGTCACAAGGAATCGATTGCGAGCGATCCCGATCTCGACTCGATCCGTCGCACGCCGTGGTTTCAGGCAATTGCGCAGGCGATGCAGGGGACGGAGACACTCCCCCGCTGATGGTAAGGAAAGCGAATTCGAGGGCCGACTCTCCGGCTACGAAGCCGCCGTCGCGCGCGCAATCACCGGGCGAGGAGCTCGCCAATAGCCTCACCCATGGACTCGGTGTCGTGCTCGCGCTTATCCTCGGGCCGGCGCTCGTGGTCGTTTCCGTCGCCAGCGGGGATTGGTGGCGCATCGTTTCCTCCGCGATTTACGCGACGACATTGTTGCTGCTCTTCACATCGTCGACGTTGTATCACGCTATTCGTGCGTCGAAGGCGAAGGAGGTTTTCCGCCGTCTCGATCACGCTGCGATCTACCTCCTCATCGCCGGCACCTACACTCCGTTCACTCTCATCACGCTGCGCGGGCCGTGGGGCTGGACACTGTTCGCCATCGTGTGGGGGCTGGCCATCGCTGGCGTTGCGCTGAAGGGCGCTTTCGGCGCGCGGCTGCCGATGCTCTCGACCGCTGTTTACCTCGGCATGGGGTGGTTGGCGATTGTCGCGCTGCGCCCGCTCCTTCTCAACGTCGGGCCGCGGGGAATTGCCTGGCTGGTCGCGGGTGGGTTGTTCTATACGCTGGGAGTTTTGTTTTACGTCAGCGACGAGCGGCGACGGTATCGCCACGCAGTGTGGCATTTGTTCGTGCTCGCGGGAAGCATGGCGCATTTCTGCGCAGTTCTATGGTATGCGGTTCCGACCATGAAGGTCTGAAAGCGTCCGCGCGGAATTCCAGATCGGCAACGCACTGTCACTTTCCGAGCTGACGCAGCTGTGATCGCTTCAGAAGCCAGTCGAGTACTCCGCCGCCTGATGACACACGAGAAGAAAACTCGAGAAGCGCAGCACCGCCTTTGCTCAACGCGACTCTCGAATCGGTCGATCCCGTCATGAACCAGGTTACCAACATGCCGAGGTGCGGCTCGTGTCCGACGATCGCGACTACCTCGGCCGACTCCTGGTGACCCAACCATTCGACGAGTGCGGACGGATCGCTGCCAGGTCGAAGGGCGTCGACGGTATCGATCGGTACATCACCGTATGCCTTCGCCACGATTTCAGCTGTCTGCTGCGCTCGCACCAGCGGACTCGCACCGATTGCGTCAATGGATTCAACGATCTCTTTGAGCCCGGCGGCGACTTCCTTCATCTCCTTCTTGCCGGCGCTCGTGAGCGATCTGCTAGCGTCGTCGCCGTCGGGTGCGGCGTCCTCTGCCGTCGCGTGCCTGATGACCAATAGCTGCATCGATGTTAAGCCTCCAAAATCGGGGAACCTTCGGGTAGGGCGGGCCTGTACCAAATCTTAGCGTGACCCGGCGCTGGATTGCTGCGGTCTCATTAACGGCAGCGCTTCAGTCGCCGTCTAATCGCTAAACCTCTCCACCCCGGAGTAATTCAATGCGCAAACAATCCTACCTGGTTTGTGGCGCGCTCATTCTCGCCGCCGCTGCGTGCAGTGATTCCACCGGTTTGAACAGTAGCATCAGTCAGGCCGATGCAAACCAGCTCGCCGCCGACATGGATGGTGTTGCAACGCTAAGCCCGACCGATTTCGGACCTGGTGCGTCGTTCTCGATCGGTGTTGATGGAAGCGGAGGCTCCGCAGCAGTCGCCACCGCACCCTTTCCGATCAACACTACCTTCACTGTCACCAAGCAATGCCCGCGCGGCGGACAGGTGGTGATCGAAGGAAGCGTCGTCGGCACCGGAGACCGCACCGCGCACAATCTCACCGTCGACGCAAATGCAACGAGAACCGACACCAATTGCGCCTTCGATACGAGAGACGGAGTGCTCACGATCAACGGAAATCCGAATCTCAAGTACACCGGTCATCTGAACATCGTAAATGGCGCATTGTCCGGACTGCAGACTCAGACGCACAAGGGCAGCTTCACCTGGGCGCGCACCGGTGGATCGGGAACCTGCGACGTCGACATCACTTCATCGTACGATCCGTCGACCAAGACTGTAACGATCACCGGATCGTTCTGCGGTCACACGGTGAATGTCACCAAGACACGCAACGGCTGAGGCTTTACCCGCTGGTTAAAGAGCCCGGCTCTTCCGCCGGGCTCCTTTTTTTGCTCGAACGCGGTGTAAGCGTTACGAGCAGTAGGGTCGAACCCAATCGCTCACCGTAGTCGGTATGAGCTGGATCGTAACGGTTGGCTGCGACGGTATGTCCGTCTGCAGCTCGATCACACCGCGGCCGGCCGCGATGATGTCATGGAATCCGCCGAGGTTTGCGCCATCGCCAGATCCGGTTGCGCCCTGAGTGATCTCGGGGCGATCGGCGCTCGCCACCGGCAGCGCCAGCAGAACCTGCGACGGATTGGACGAATCCTTGAATGCTGCCGCTGTCACGTGTCCCTTGAGATCGGTGCTTGTCACCAGCCAGGAAATCGATTGGCCCTGCAGCGAACCTCGCTGTTCCGAGAGCGTGATCCGTGCATCCGCGAGCGTCGAGGCATTTTGCTGGAAAACACCGGATGCTTCCAGCGAGCGGATCTCGTAGGTGCACCTGCCGCTCAGAAGGTTGCAGCCGGAGCAGACGAGGGCGATTAGGTGATAGATCGCTGTTGATCGTCGCATGCTCTAAAATATCGTCCCGTGCAAGAATCCGAGAGGTAGATTTTCTCGAGAAGGCTTGCTCTTCTTCCAGCCAATTACGCAACCGGAAACGCCTCACGACGAATGTCCACCGTCACGCTCACAATCCCCATGATCACCAAGGTCGGCCCTCTGAAACCATCGCAGATGTCGCGTGAATTTCAGGGGGCGCTTCCCTCTGTTGGAGCCGTCGCGTTCATCGCTCACATCATCCGCGAAGGACTGGAGGCGGCTGACTTTCCCGACTGGCAGGGACATAACGCGCTTCCCGACGAGTACCTCGTTCAGGAATTCACCCTCGCCAAAGCCGTCCCCAACGACGTCTGGATCCGCAACGGATTCTATCCGCTCAGCGATTGGCAACCGGCGCGGCCCTGATAACGCGCGACAACTACAAACATCAGGCTGAGCTGTCCCTCGGCGCGCCTGCCATTCGCGGTGTGAGCGCTTAGTTTTTCTCAATGCGCCGCCTCAGGCTTCCGCGACTTCCGAAGCGCATTGTTGGGCTAGTTGAAGATCTCCGACGCAAGGAAGACAGACTGTCACTTGTGTTGAGTCTCTTCATTGGCGCGCTCGTCGGACTCGTCGTTGTCGCCTTCATCCTCCTCACCGGACGACTCGCCGCTCACATGTACCCGGCCGGCGGTTTGGGTTGGCGACGAATTCTCGTCCCCACCCTCGGCTCGCTCCTCACCGGCTACCTTCTCTATCGCTATTTCCCCCTCGCCCGCGGCAGCGGAATTCCACAGACCCGCGCCGCGGTTTTCATTCACGACGGACGCATCTCGCTCCGCTCGGTCCTCGGAAAATTCATCTGCTGCTCGACTTCGCTCGCCAGCGGCGTACCCCTCGGTCGCGAAGGACCGTCGGTCTACATCGGAGCTGGACTCGCCTCCGTCATCGCTCGCCGCCTGGGGCTGAGTAGGTCGCAGGTGAAGTGGCTGATCCCAGTTGGCGGAGCTGCAGCGCTCTCCGCCGCGTTCAACACCCCGATCGCCGCGGTGCTCTTCACGCTCGAAGAAATCATGGGCGACCTGCATGCACCGGTGCTCGGATCTGTCGTCCTGGCGTCGGCGACGGCGTGGATGGTGTTGCACCTGGTGCTCGGCGACAGTCCACTCTTCCACGTCGCCGGATACAATCTCGTCAGCCCCGGTGAGCTGGGCATCTACGTCGTGCTCGGCGTCGTCGGCGGCTTTGCGTCGGTGGGATTCGTGAAGCTGCTGCTTTATTTGCGCGAGCGATTCCTGCGGCTGCCCAATTCGACACTGTGGTTCCAGCCAGTCGCCGGCGGACTAACCGTCGGCATACTCGGCTTCTTCGTGCCGCAGGTGCTAGGCGTCGGCTACGACCAGGTCGAGAGAGTTCTCAATGGCGATGTGATTCTCCGCGCAGTTCTCATCCTCGCCATCCTGAAAATCATCGCCACCGCCGTCGCCTACGCATCTGGCAACGCTGGCGGCATTTTCGGACCGAGCCTCTTCATCGGTGCGATGATTGGAGCGTCCGTGGGCGGTGTCGCGCATCTCGTCTTCCCCGCTTCGACCGCCGGCCCTGGCGCCTACGCGCTGGTTGGCATGGGCGCGGCATTCGCCGGAATCATCAGGACACCGCTCACGTCGGTGATCATGATCTTCGAGTTGACGCGCGACTACACCATCATCGTGCCACTGATGATCTCGAACCTGATTGCATTCTTCATTTCGCAGAAGCTGCAACGCGAGCCGATCTACGAGGCGCTCGCGCATCAGGACGGACTGCACCTGCCACGCGGGCCGTTCCGCACTGCTACCGCGCTGTGGGTGACGTCAGCGATTCGCACCCCGCCCCTGCCATTCACCCTCGAGATGAAGGTCGATGAAGCCGCCGAGCTGATCGACAACTCCGATCTGGAGTCGTGGCCGGTCAGCGATGAGGAAGGTCTGCTCGGTATGGTGAGGGTGAGCGACATCCGCGACGCCACGAGGGGATCGCAGCGTCCCGTCACCATCGCTACCATAATGAAGAGAGCGCGCGGCCCGAGCGTCGACGGAAATGCGATCATCCCCCACGTGCACAGCGACCAGCCGCTCGGCCTCGCTCTTGCGCGCATGGGAGACACCGGGCATAACGTCTTGCCGGTGGTTAGCCGAGCGAATGCCAGGATGTTGATTGGCGTAGTGACGCTTGCCGATGTCCTGCAGGCGTACGGTGTCGATCCGCGCAGAGTGACGCCTGCACATGGAGTGGGAGTCATCAAGTAGTGACCGATCCAGTCGCGCAGGAGCCACCGCCCCCGCCGACCGCGACGGCGTCCGAGTTCGTCCTTACTCTGACGCTCACGCTGGCCGCTATTGTTTTGCTGATCGTCGCTGACACCGCGCTCGCACGCGTGGATCGCGAAGCAACGCGCACCACTGCCGCCGAAGAGTACCGTGTCGGCGTGAATCTTATTGCGCACAAGCGTCTCGATGACGCAATCGAGCACCTCCGCACCGCCGCCACGCTCGATCACGAGCGAGCGGTCTACACGGTCGCCCTGGCGCAGGCGGTACTCGCCCATGGCAGAGCAAACGACGCTGAGCAGATGCTGCTTCCGTTGCTCGAGCGCGACGCCACGGATGGCGCCGCGAATCTGGCGATGGCACGCGTACTGGCGAAGCAAGGCCGGATCGACGAGGCAAAGTCGTATTACCACCGCGCGATTTACGGGATCTGGCCCGGCGATGCCGCCCGCAGCCGCGCCATCGCCCGCTTCGAGCTGATCGATCTACTCGCTCAGACGGGAGCGAAGCAGGAATTACTCGCCGAGCTGCTGCCAATCGAGGACGAATCGCCCGAAGACACTGTTCTTCGGAAGAAAGTCGCGAACTTTTTCGTGCTGGCCGGCTCGCCGGCGAAAGCGAGCGACATCTACCGGGATCTGTTGCGCAAGAATCCACGCGACGCCGACGCCTACGTCGGGCTCGGTCGCGCCGCGCTGGCGATGGGCAACTATCCGGTGGCGCGCAACGACTTCCTGGCCGCGCAGCGGATCTCGCCCGACGACAGCTCGATCGTCCACACCATCAAGCTGGCAGACAGCGTCATCGCCATCGATCCAACCCAGCGCGGACTCGGCCTCGATGAGCAGGTGCGTCGGAGCAGGCAACTGGTGCAGATGACCATCAAGTCAGCCCACAAGTGCCTTGACGTCGAGGCTCCTCAAGTTGCTGCCGCGCTCGACTCAGTGGCGCGCAGTCTCGTCAATCCAGCTGGCGTCGTCACGCGCGCGCAGGCGGTCGACGAAAATATTTCCCTCGCTGGAGCACTATGGCGAATGCGCGAGGGGCGATGCACGGGGCGTCCTGAGGACGAAGCGCTGGCACTCGTCCAGGATCGCATCGCCCAGTGATACCGGGATCCTCGCAACTCAAGTTGGCGGGGAAGATCGTTGTAATTGCTGCACTGTACGTCCTCGCCGCGAGACCAGGGCTGAAGCTCGACGCGATCTCGGGCTTCGCAGCGTTGGTCTGGCCGCCTAGTGGAATTGCTCTGGCCGCCCTGCTGCTGGGCGGGTTCGCGCTCTGGCCGGGCATCTTCATTGGCGCCTTCGTTGCCAACGTTCTCACCGGCGCGCCGCTACTCACAGCCGCCGGGATCGGCGTCGGCAATACGCTCGAGGCGATGCTCGCCACGTACGCGTTGATGCGACTCATGAACTTCCACCTGGCGATCGATCGCGTGGTGGATGCGATCGGCCTCATTCTGCTTGCCGCCACGCTTTCGACAGTGGTCAGCGCGACCATCGGTGTGATGACACTGCATTTGAGTGGCATTGCGCCGCGCGCGCAGGTAGTGGACGCCTGGCGCGCCTGGTGGCTCGGCGATGCGATCGGCATGGTGCTGGTGGCCCCGCCAATTCTGGTGTGGATGACGCGACGCGCGCTGCCATCGGATCGGCGGTTGCTCGAAGCGGCAGCTCTCACGATCGGCGTCATCGCCGTGAGCATCACCATTTTCTTCAAAACCCCCACCGGCTTCGGCGGTCCATTGGGCCGCGCCTACGTCTTGTTTCCCTTTCTGATCTGGGCAGCGGTAAGGTTTGGATTGCACGGTGCCGTCTCCACGTCATTCATTGTCTCCGTCATCGCGATTGCTGGAACGGCAACCGGCCATGGCCCATTCGTTGTGCCGACGCTCCATGCCAGTCTTCTCGGGTTGCAAACCTTTTTGGGTGTAACAGCCTCGACGTTCCTCGTTCTTGGCGCGTCGACCGCCGAGCGCGAGCGAGCGACGCGCGAGCTGAAGGTGGCACACAGAATTGCGGCGGCCGCCAATGAGGCCAAGGCCGAGTTTCTGGCGGTGATGAGTCACGAGCTGCGTACTCCACTAAACGCGATTGCCGGATACGCCGAGCTGCTGGCCGAGGGCGTACCCGGACCCTTGAATCGCGAGCAGAATGAGGCAGTCGCGCGAATTCAGCGCAGCGAGCAACATCTGTTGGGATTGATAGATGATGTTTTGAGCTTCGCGAAAATCGAGGCCGGCACCACCAAGATGGAGCCGCGACAACTGCGGATCTGCGAAGAGCTCGACGGC